>NZ_WBMR01000187.1 GCF_008923365.1 Actinomadura montaniterrae | reverse complement strand
TCGCCCGGCGCGGCCGGGCGCTGCGGCGCTTCCTGCGCACCGGCGGTCGCGCCGGATGGCCCCGCACCCTCGTGGTCCTGGCCGCGGGCGCCGCCCTGTGCCTGGCCTTCCCGCCGTTCGACCTCACCCCGCTCGGCCCCGTCGCCGTCGCCGCGTTCACCCTCGCGCTGCGCGGCCAGGCGGCCCGCACCGGCGCCTGGCTCGGTTTCCTCGGCGGCGCCGCGTTCTTCCTGCCGACCCTGGACGGCCTGATCCCGGTCGGCCCCGACGCCTGGGCCGCGCTCAGCCTGGTCCAGGCCCTGTACTTCATCCCCATGGGCGCCGCCATCGCGCTGGTCACCCGGCTGCCGGGCTGGCCGGTGTGGACGGCGGCGCTGTGGGTCGCCCAGGAGGCGCTGCGGGGCCGCGAGCCGTTCGGCGGGTTCCCGTGGGCGCGGCTGGCCTTCAGCCAGACCGCCACGCCCCTGACCCCCTACGCCTCGGTCGGCGGAGCGCCGCTGGTCACCTTCCTGACCGCCCTGCTCGGAGGCCTGCTCGCCGCCGCGGCCGTCGCCGCGTGGCGGCTCCGCCCGTCCCGCCCGCAACCCGAGAGCGACACCGACGCCGCCGGCACGGCCGCCAAGCCCGGCAGGGGGCGCGCGGCCGTCTCCGCCGCCCTGGCCCTGGTGGTGGCCGGCGCGGTCACCGGCGCGGTCACCGGCGCGGGCCTGCTCATCCCGACCCCCACCGACGGCCCGCGCGTCACCGTCGCCGTCATCCAGGGCAACGTGCCCCGCCTCGGCCTGGACTTCCTCGGCCAGCGCAAGGCCGTCCTGAACAACCACGTCAACGCCACCCACCGGCTGGCCGCCGAGATCCGCGCCGGCAAGGTCGCCCGGCCGCAGCTGGTGGTCTGGCCGGAGAACTCCAGCGACCTGGACCCCTACACCGAGCCCGACGCCTACCGGGCCATCGACGGCGCCGTGAAGGACGTCGGCGTCCCGGTCCTGGTCGGCGCCCTCACCGACACCCCCGACCGCAAGAAGGTCGAGAACCGCGGGATCGTCTGGGACCCGGTGACCGGCCCCGGCGACTACTACGTCAAGCGGCACCCCGTCCCGTTCGGCGAGTACCTGCCGTACCGGGACGTCCTCACCAAGATCATCAAGCGGTTCGAGCTGATCCCCCGGGACTTCGCCAAGGGCACCCGGTCCGGGGTCATGCGGCTCGGGCCGGTCGACATCGGCGACGTGATCTGCTTCGAGGTCGCCTACGACCGGGAGGTCCGCGACGTCGCCCGCGGCCGGATCCTCGTCGTCCAG
The DNA here is from genome assembly GCF_008923365.1 of Actinomadura montaniterrae. Classification (GTDB taxonomy): domain Bacteria; phylum Actinomycetota; class Actinomycetes; order Streptosporangiales; family Streptosporangiaceae; genus Spirillospora; species Spirillospora montaniterrae. The sequence continues at coordinate 16,906 of NZ_WBMR01000187.1, read as the reverse complement.
ACCAACAACGCCACCTACGGCCGCACCAGTCTGCCGCCCCAGCAGATCGCCATGTCGAGGCTGCGCGCGGTCGAACATGGCCGTACGATCTTGGTTGCCGCGACGAGCGGGATCAGCGCGATCGTCGCCCCGGACGGCCGGATGATCGACCGGTCCCGCGAGTTCGTGCCCGACATCCAGGTCGCGAGCGTCCCCGAGCGCACCGAGCGCACCCTGGCGGACCGGCTCGGCGAGTGGCCGGAATGGGTGCTGGTCGCGGTGGGTATCGGAGCGCTGTGCGCCGCGGCATGGACGACGGCCAGGAAGAACGAGGAGAATTGACGCCGATGGAGATCCCAGCCGACCTCGGCAGGGTGCTCGTGATCATCCCGACCTACAACGAGCGGGAGAACATCGAGCGCATCACCGGCCGGGTGCGCAAGGTCGTGCCGTCGGTGGACGTGCTGGTCGTGGACGACGCGAGCCCGGACGGCACCGGCGAGGTCGCCGACGCCCTCGCCGCCGCGGACGACCAGGTGAAGGTCCTGCACCGCACCGGCAAGGAGGGCCTCGGCCCCGCCTACATCGCCGGGTTCCGGTGGGCCGCCGAGCAGGGCTACGACGTCATGGTCGAGATGGACGCCGACGGCTCCCACCAGCCGGAGGAGCTGCCCCGGCTGCTGGCCGCGCTGGAGGACGCCGACCTGGTCATCGGCGCCCGCTGGGTGCCCGGCGGCAAGGTGGAGAACTGGCCGAAGCGCCGCGAGGCGCTGTCGCGCGGCGCCAACACCTACGCCCGGCTGATGCTGCGCATCCCGCTGCACGACGCCACCGGCGGCTACCGCGCCTTCCGCGCCGCGACGCTGGACAAGATCGGCCTGGACGGGGTCGACTCGCGCGGCTACTGCTTCCAGATCGACCTCGCGCTGCGCGCCCTGCACAAGGGGCTGCGCGTCGTGGAGGTGCCGATCACCTTCGTCGAGCGGGTACACGGCACCAGCAAGATGAGCCGGGACGTGATGATGGAGGCGGCGCTGCGCATCACCCAGTGGGGGATGGCCGAGCGCACGGGCAAGGGCGACCGGTCCGGCTGATCCGCCGCGCGCGCCACCGGGAGCCCCGGCGGCGCCGGGGGGAAACGTTCGGGGGCGTCCTGGCGTTGACACCGGTACAGGCTTACCGCAACCCGAAAATGGAGCCATGCTGCCGCTCGCACTGGTCCTGGCGTTCCTGCTGATACCGGTCGTGGAGATCGTCCTGCTCGTCCAGGTCGGCGAGGTGATCGGCCTGTGGCCGACGCTGGCGCTGCTGGCGGCCGAGACCCTGCTGGGCGGCTGGATCGTCCGCCGGGAGGGCCGCCGGGCCTGGCGCGTCCTGCAGGACACCTTGCGGCGCGGTGCCGCGCCCGACCGGGAGCTCGGTGACGCCGCCCTGGTCATGGCCGGCGGCGTGCTGCTGCTGGTCCCCGGCCTCATCACCGACGTCCTCGGCCTGCTGTTCGTGCTGCCGTTCACCCGGCCGCTCGTGCGCCGCGTCGCGTCCCGCTACACCGCCCGGCGGGTGCGCCTGGCCGGGGACCGCGCGTCGATGACCTACCCGCCCGGCCCCGGCGGACCGGGCGGGCCCGGGTTCGGGCCGTTCGGCCGTTTCGGCCCGTTCGATCCGGGTGCGGACGGCCGCGACCCGGACACCCCGCGCGGCCCGGTCGTGCGCGGCGAGGTCGTCGAGGAGGACGACCACCCGTCCCGCACCTGAGACGACCCCGCCGTGCCTGGCACGCCTCGCACGGGGAGCGCATACGAAGAGGCCCGCACCTTCCGGTGCGGGCCTCTTCGCCGTCGTCAGACGGTCATGCCGATCTCCTGCGCCCCGCCCGCAGGATCTCCAGCCGCTCGGCGAGGACCTCCTCCAGGTCCTCCACGGTTCTGCGCTCCATGAGCATGTCCCAGTGGGTGCGCGGCGGCTTCCCCTTCTTGGCTTGGGGCAGCTCCCCGTCGACCCGCAGGGCCGTGGCGCCGCAGCTGCGGCATTCCCAGGTCATCGGCACCTCGGCCTCGGCTGCGAGCGTCACGGTGAACCGGTGGCCCTTCGTACAGGTGTAGTCCACCTCTTGCCGAGGGGCCAGATCGGTGTTGCGATCGTTCTCGTAGCTCGTCGCTCCGAGTCGGGTGCCGCGAAGTGCGCGCTCGGCCATCGTCACGTGCCTCCCAGACGGCTTGCGGTCTTGTCCTGACCAACGCTGGACACCATCACAAGATTCCCGGATCATGCGGCGTCCAACCCTGCTCTTTGCGGCCGTACCGGGCCGCCCGCGCCGATCGTCCGGCGGCTCGCGTCCGGGCGCCGGCCGCGTCAGGACCCGACGCGGTCGGTGCTGTCGATGACGTGGTCGACGAACCCGTACTCGCGGGCCTGCTCGGCGGTGAACCAGCGGTCCCGGTCCCCGTCGGCCTCGATCCGCTCCAGCGGCTGGCCGGTGTGGAAGGCGGTGCGCTCGGCGAGCGTCCGCTTCAGGTACAGCGACTGCTCGGCCTGGATCCTGATGTCGGACGCGGTGCCGCCGATCCCGCCGTGCGGCTGGTGCATCATCACCCGCGCGTGCCGCAGCGCGTACCGCTTGCCCGCCGTGCCCGCGCACAGCAGCGTCTGCCCCATCGAGGCCGCCAGGCCCAGCGCGACCGTCGACACGTCGTTCGGGACGAACTGCATCATGTCGTAGACCGCCATCCCGGCGTCGACGACCCCGCCGGGGGAGTTGATGTAGATGGTGATGTCGCGCCGCGCGTCCTGCGCGGCGAGCAGCAGCAGCTGCGCGTTGACCCGGTTGGCGACCTGGTCGTCGATCTCCGTGCCGAGGAACACGATCCGCTGCGCCAGCAGCCGCTCGTACAGCTGCGCCTCCGCGAGCGGCGGCGCCTGGGCCACCTTCGCCGTCGTCCGCGGCGCGAACGTCTCCGCCCGCTCTCCGTGACGGTGGTGCTCCGGTCGTTCGAACACGCGCCCTCCTCTGTTATGTACAGAACGTACACTCTGTACAGCTCGGGAAGCTACCGAAGCGCGCCGGGAGGGGCCAGGGGAGTTCGCTATACGATGAACAGCGTGGAAAAGCCGGTGACGGAGGCACGCAAGGAGTTCGCCGACCTGGTGAACCGGGTCGCCTACACGGGGGAGCGCGTGGCGCTGACCCGCCGTGGGAAGGTGATGGCCGCCCTCGTGTCCGCGGAGGACCTGGAGCTGCTGGAGAGCCTGCGCGCCGGGCGCCTTGACCTCACCCAGACCGGGCCCGCCGCGTCCCAGCAGCCCGACCGGCCGCAGCACGCGCCGCTGCGGATCGCCGCGGAGTACCGCCCCGGCGGGCCGCCGCGCCCCCCGGGATTCGGCCGCTGAAGCGCCGCCCGCCGCGGGGCCGGGCTCAGGACGCCGGGGTGGGGCGCGGCCACAGGTCGCGGGACGCCATCACGTGGCGCAGGGCGACCAGGTCGTCGGTCATGATGCCGTCGATGCCGATGTCGAGGAGCCGGTTCATCGCGGCGGGGTCGTTGACCGTCCAGGCGTGCACCTTCAGGCCGAGCCGGTGCGCCTCCTCGATGAACGCCTCGGTGACGAACGGGACGGGCCCGAGACCGTAGGGGACCTGGGCGCAGGCCACGCCGGTCGAGGCGAGGCGGACGAGCTTGGCGGTCGGGCCGCCGTAGGACCGGGCGCGCAGCGCCATCAGCCCGCGCGGCCCCAGCGCCATGCACACGTCCTCGGCGTCGAACAGCGGCAGGCGCGCCCGCATCTGCGCGAGCCGACGGGTGGAGAACGAGGTGATGCACACCCGGTCCCACGCGCCGGTGCGGTGCAGCACCTCGGCGAGCGGCCCGATGACCGGGGCGTCCTTGAGGTCGATGTTGACCCGCGCGTCCGGCCACGCCGTCAGGACGTCCTCGAGGCGGGGGATGGGCTCGGTGCCCCGGATGCGGGCCTTGGCGACCTCGGCGTAGGGGAGCCGCGCGATCGCTCCCGTCCGGTCGGTCACCCGGTCGAGGGTGCGGTCGTGGAAGGCGACGACGACGCCGTCCGCGGTGGCGTGGGCGTCGGTCTCCAGGTAGCGGTAGCCGAGGTCGATCGCGCGCTGGAAGGCGGCCATCGAGTTCTCCGGCCGGCCGCTCGCGCCGCCGCGGTGGGCGAACGGGATCGGGCCCGGATGGTCGAGGAAGGCGTACGAGCGGGGCACCCGTCCGATTATGGCCGACGCCCGCGCCCAGCCTGACCTTACTATGTAAAGGCGCCGGGCTCATGCCGTCACTGCTAACGTCGCCTCCCCAGACGATCAGCAAGAGGAGTAGCCCCATGGCCGACGTGAACGAGTACCGGGCGACGTTCGAGCTGGTGGACGTGGACGGCGACGGGTACATCTCCACGGCCGAGCTGAAGAACCTGATGTCCAAGCTCGGGCAGGGCATCACCGAGACGCGGGCCGTGGAGGTCGTCGTCGCGGCCGACGCCAACCACGACGGCAAGATCTCGCTCGAGGAGTTCGCGGCGCTGATGCAGCAGACCGCGTAACCCGGCGCGATCGGGCAGGCCCGGCCGCACGCCTTCGGACGCGGCCGGGCCTTTCGTCGTGCGCGGGATGCGTCAGCCGCTGGGCGGGACGGCGGGTGGCGCGGCGGGCGGGGCGGCGGCGAGGGTGGCGTCCCAGCCGTTCTCGAGGAGGTCGAAGGCGCGCTCGACGGCCTCGCGGGGGTCGGCGCTGCCCCGGGCGAGGGCGGAGGTCTCGAGCGCGAAGTGGGCGAGGGCGGCGCACGCGGGGTCGTCCTCGGGGCGGCCGGCGTCCTCGGCGATGGCGCGGGCGAGCGCGGTCTCGTGGCGCATCCACATGCGGTGCGCGTAGTCGCGCAGGGCCTGGTGGCCGTCGACGAGGCGGGTGAAGTCGGCGGTGGCGCGGCCGGGTTCGACGAACTTGCGGCGCAGGATGTGCTCGCGCAGCGCGGCCGCCGCCGAGGTGCCGGCGGGCCGGTCGCGGACGGCGGCGACGAGGGCGGCCTCGACGTCGGCGTCCGGGTCGAACACCAGCGCCTCCTTGCTGGGGAAGTGCTTGAACAGCGTGGTGGTGGAGACGTCGGCGGCCTCGGCGACGTCCTTGATGCCGACGTTGTCGTAGCCGTGCTCGAGGAACAGCCGCAGGGCGGCGTCGGCGAGCGCCTTGCGGGTGGCGGCCTTCTTGCGTTCCCGGCGGCCCATTGTCTCCGTCATGCGGCCATCCTAGCCGCTCGGTTGCCTCGATTGAAAAGTTGACTCGTTGCACTTTTGTATCGAGTGTGCTTTTGTGGAGGGGCCGGGCCCGGCGGCGACGCCCCGATGAGCCCGGCGCCCCCTCCGTTCCCGCACGAGTGAGGTGATCAGCCATGTCCGCACCCGATCCGTCCCCGTCCCCGCCCGCGCCCCGCGCCGTCCGGTGGGCCCTGCTGGGCGTGATGCTCGCGATGCTGCTGTCGATGCTCGACAACATGGTGGTCGGCACCGCCATGCCGACGATCGTCCGCGACCTCGGCGGCCTGGAGCACATCTCCTGGGTCGTCACCGCGTACACGCTGGCCACCGCCGCGTCCACGCCCGTCTGGGGCAAGTTCGGCGACCTGTTCGGCCGCAAGAACGTCTACCTGCTGTCGGTCGCGGTGTTCGTGGCCGGGTCGGCGCTGTCGGGCGCCGCGCAGTCGATGCTCCAGCTCATCCTGTTCCGCGCCGTCCAGGGGATCGGCGCGGGCGGCATCGGCGCCCTGGCGTTCGCGCTCATCGGGTCGCTGGTGCCGCCCCGCGAGCGGGGCCGCTACCAGGGGATGATCGCGTCGGTGATGGCCGTCGGCACGATCGGCGGGCCGCTGGTCGGCGGGTTCATCACCGGCCACGCCGGCTGGCGCTGGGCGTTCTACGTCAACCTGCCGCTCGGCGCGCTCGCGCTCGTGTGGTGCTGGTTCATGCTGCGGCTGCCGGCGTCGCGCGGCAAGGCCCGCATCGACTGGGCCGGCATCACGCTGATGACGGCGGTGATCTCGGCGCTGGTCCTGGCGACGACCTGGGCGGGCAGCACGCACCCGTGGGGATCGTGGCAGGTCCTGGGCCTGTTCGGGGTGGCCGTGGCGGGCGCCGCGGCGTTCGTGGCGGTCGAGCGCCGGGTCGCCGAGCCGGTGCTGCCCCTGCGGATCTTCACCGGGCACCGCAACTTCCCGCTGATGTCGGTGCTGATGCTCGTGTCGGGCGTGACGATGTTCGGGTGCTCGCTGTACCTGCCGCTGTTCCAGCAGACCGTCCAGGGCGCGTCGGCCTCGGGCTCCGGGCTGCTGCTCCTGCCGATGATGGCGCCGGTGGTGCTGGTCTCGCAGATCGGCGGGCGGGTGATGTCGGCGACCGGCCGGTACAAGCTCTTCCCGGTGCTCGGCACGGCGTCCATGACCGCGGGGCTGCTCCTGCTGTCGACGATGGACGCCTCGACGTCCCGCATCGCGACCGGCTGCTACATGGTGCTGGTGGGCGTGGGGATGGGCTTCCTGACGCAGATGGTCACCACGATCGCGCAGAACAGCGTCGAGATGCGCGACATGGGCGCGGCGTCGGCGGCGATCACCCTGTTCCGGACGATCGGCGGGTCGGTGGGGGTGGCCGTGTTCGGGTCGCTGTTCAACCGGGCCGTCCACGGCGGTCTGCCGGCGGACGGCTCCGGTGCGGTGCCTGCGGCGGGGCTGCCGCGGGGCGCCCGCGAGGCCTACCTGCACTCGTTCGTCACCGGGACGCACCAGATCTTCCTGGCCGGGGCGGTGGTGTGCGCGGTCTCGCTGGCGGCGGCGCTGCTGGTGAAGGAGGTCCCGCTGCGCGGCAAGGCCGAGCCTCCGTCCGGCCCGGGGAAGCCGGGCTCCGACCCCGAGGTGGGCGCGGCTCCCGCGCCGACGTCGGCGAGTTGAACGGAGCGGGTCCCCGGCCGCTCGGGCGGCCGGGGACCGTGCCGTGCGGGCGGTTCAGCGGAGGCGGCGCAGTTTGAGGGCGTTGTCGGTGCGAGTGATGGTGCTCCCGTCCGGGGCGGTCTGGACGCGCTCGTGCTCGCCGCTGTGCAGCACCTCCCACTTGTCCTGCGGGAGGCGCAGGGATTCCAGCACCTCGTCGGGGGTGGGCAGGTGCATGTCGTGGTGGTGGCCGTGCCCGTCGGCGTGGTCGTGGTCCTGCTGCTCCCAGGGCGGCGGCCCGGCGTGGCCGACGATCAGCAGGGTGCCGCCGGGCGCGACGGCCGCGGCGGCGGCCCGCAGGATCTCCTCGCGGGGCATCTCCCGGGGCGAGTGCAGGAAGTGCGCGGACACCAGGTCGAACTCGCCCTTGGGGAAGGACACGGCGAGGTCGTGGTGCTGCCAGTCGACGCGGTCGGCGACCCCGGCGTCGGCGGCGTGCCGGGCGCCGCGTTCGAGGGCGACGCGGGAGATGTCGACCGCGGTGACGCGCCAGCCGCGGCGGGCCAGCCAGACGGCGTCGGCGCCCTCGCCGGCGCCGAGGTCGAGGGCGGTGCCGGGCGGCAGGTCGGCGGTCTCGCGGACCAGGACGGTGTTGGGGTCGCCGCTCCAGATCCGCTCGCTCTCGGAGTAGCGGTCGTCCCAGAACTGCTCGGCGGTGGTGCCGTCGTCGCTCATCATGCGTCCTCGGGGAGGTGTGGTGGCCTGTTCCGGTGCCATGCTCGTTCCCCGGACCGGATTCGGCGAACTCTTTTGCCGTTTCCGCAAAAGCCGCGGGGCCAGCAGCACGGGTGCGGCGAGGACGGCCGGGGCCGCGGCGACCGCGAAGCACGCGGGCAGCGGCAGCGCGTCCAGGCAGGCGCCGATGGCCCCCGTCCCGGCGGACGAGCCGAGGTTCACGGCGGTGTTGACCCAGGCGCTCGCGCGGACGCGGTCCCGGGGGGCGGCGTCGGCGTCCGCCATCAGGTAGGACGTGGTCAGCGACGGCCCGACGAACGCGCCGGCGGTGAACATCGCGGCGGCGAGGGCGGCGACGCTCGGGGCGAGGCCCGCGGCCGCGACCGCGGTCCCCAGCGCGCCGGCGAGGACGGCCAGCCGCACGCGCATGGAGGGCCGCCAGGCGACGGCGCCGTATCCGAGGCCGCCGAGGGCGCTGCCGGCCGACATCGCCGCCATCACCCAGGCGCCGCCGGTGGCGTGGTGGTGGTGCCGGGCGGACGCGACGGCCAGCAGTTCCATGCAGCCGAGGGCGGCGCCGGTCGCGGCCGCCGCGGTGACGGGCGCGAACTGCAGCGCCCGGCCGCCCCGGAGCGGGCGGTGCCCGAGCGGGCGGGGGCGGACGGCGGGGGAGGTGACCAGCCCCAGCGTCCCGGCGGCGACGAGGACGGCGCTGGCGGCGACGCCGAGGGCCGGCGCCGCCACCGCGGTCGCGAGGCCGGCCAGGAGCGGGCCGGTGATGAACAGCAGTTCCTCGGCGACGGCGTCGAGGCTGTAGGCGCGCTGCTGGAGCGCTTCGCCGGCGGCGAGGTCGTTCCACAGCGCCCGCATCACCGGGCCGAGCGGGGGAGCGGTCGCGCCCGCCGCCGCGATGAGGACCACGAGCAGCGCGATGGGCGCGCCGGGACGCCAGGTGGCGGCGGCGAGGCCGAGGAGCGCCAGCGCGTAGGCGCCCGACATCGGCGGCAGGGCGGCGCGGGGCCCGTGCCGGTCGATGAGGCGGGCGCGCAGCGGCGACAGCACCGAGATGGTCAGGCCCAGCGCCGCCATCAGCGCGCCCGCGGTGGTGTAGGAGCCGGTGGAGGCGGTCAGCGCGAAGGTGAGGGAGAGGAAGACCGTGCCGTAGGACAGGCGGCCGAGCAGCGCCGCGCCGAAGGTGCGGGCGGCGTGCGGGGCGCGCAGGACGGCCGCATAGGAGGGTGCCATGAGCGTGTTCCTCGAAACGGGTCCGCGGGGGCGCGGAGAGGACGTGCGTGGACGCCGGAATGCGCGAGCCGCCCTGGGACGGGCGGTCAGCGCGGCGCTCTACGCACGGAGGAACAGCATGGCGTGATCATAACCCGGTGGTGCGGGTCAGGACGACCATTCGCGGCGGCGGGCTTCGGCGAGGGCGATGGCGGTGGCGACGGCGACGTTGAGGGAGCCGACCCGTCCGATCTGGGGGATGTAGGCGACGGCGTCGGCGGCGGCCAGCAGGGCGGGGGAGCAGCCGTGGTCCTCGCCGCCGACGGCCAGGCAGACGTCGCCGTCCAGGGGCGCCTCGTGCAGCGGGACGGCGTCGCCGGTCAGTTCGATCGCGACGATGCGCAGGCCCTCCGCGCGGATCGCGGCGGCCGCCTTGGCGGGGGTGCCGGCGTGCTCCCAGGGGACGAGGCGTTCGGTGCCGAGGGCGGTCTTGGCGACGTTGCGCTGGTCGGGGGGCGTGGCGTTGCCGGCGAGCCAGAGCCGTTCGACGCCGAACACGGCGGCGCTGCGGATGATCGAGCCCATGTTGAACGGCTGGGTGACCGACTCGACCAGGAGGCCGAGGCGGCCTTCGGTGCGGCGCCGCCAGTCGCGGTTGAGGCGCTTGACGTCGGTGGGGCGCAGCTGCCTGCGGCCGGGCGCGGAGTCGGTGCTGCTCATCGGGTGTGGCCTTCCGTGCGGGACGCGACGCGCAGGACGCGGTAGGCGGAGCGCGAGGCGATCCGCTCGGTGGGGAAGCCCTGGTCGTTCAGCCAGCGCTGGAGGGAGTCGGAGCCGAGGTGCTTCTGCACGACCAGGTGGGCGAGGCCGCCGGGGGACAGGCGGGGCAGCCAGGCCAGCAGGAGGTGGTGCAGGGCGGCCTTGCCGATGCGGATCGGTGGGTTGGACCAGATCGCGGCGAAGCGCAGGCCGGGGTCGAGCTCGTCCGCCAACCTGAACCTTACATTGTCAAGGCCGGCGGCGGTGGCATTCGAATCAGCGAGCTCCAACGCTCGCTGATTCACGTCCACGCCCCATACGCTCGCCTGCGGCGAGCGACTTGCCAGGGTGAGCGCGATCGGTCCGTATCCGCAGCCGAGGTCGAGCAGGTCGCCGTCCTGCGGTGGCGCGGGGACGGTCTCCAGCAGGACGCGGGTGCCGGCGTCGACGCGGTCGGGGGAGAACACGCCGCTGTCGGTCTCCAGCCGCAGGTGCAGGTCCGGCAGGACCAGGTCCACGGTGCGGCGGCGGCTCGCGGCGCCGGGCCGCTCGGCGAAGTAGTGTTCCCCCACGTCGGCCGACCGTATCAGCGTTCGGGACGTCCCCGTGCCGCCGCGGCCCGGGCGCCGCCGCGGCTCGCGGTCAGGGCAGGCGGGAGAACCAGACGAGGGACGCCCCGCCGGCCGCCAGCGCGAACAGCAGCGCGATGCCGGTGTAGCGGGCGGCGACGTCGCGGTGCTCGGTCTTGAACCCCAGGGAGCTGCCGATGTTGGCGTACACGTCGCGGAGCTGGCCGGCGTCGGCGGCCTCGTAGGCCTTGCCCTGTGTGCTGGTGGAGAGGGTCTTCAGCGCCTCCTTGTTGACCGAGACGCTGGTGGTCTCGCCCTCGATGTCGACGGTGCCGTACGGCGTGCCGAACGCGATCGTCGACACCGGGACGTGCGCGGCGCGGCTGGCGTCGATGGCCTCCTGCACGGACCGGCCGGTGGTGTTGTCCCCGTCGGACAGCAGCACGATGTGCGCGGGCGGCGGGTCGTGCGCGGCCTGGGTGTCGAAGGTGCGGATGGCCTGCAGCGAGGTGAACACCGCCTCGCCGATCGCGGTGCGCTTGGCGAGGCTGAGCTGGTCGAGGGAGGCGATCGCGGTGTCGCGGTCGGCGGACGGCGCGGCGATCAGGTTGGCGTTGCCGGCGAAGGAGACGACGCCGACGTTGAAGCGGGACGGCAGCTCACGGATGAACTTCTTGGCGGCGGTCTTGGCGGCCTCCATCCGGTTCGGCGGGACATCCTGGGCCATCATCGACAACGACACGTCGACGGCGACCATGATGGTGGCGCGGTCGCGGGGCACCTTGACGGAGCTGGCGGGGCGGGCGAACCCGATCATCATCAGCACGATCATGATGAGGAACAGTGCGGCGGCGACGTGCCGGCGCCAGCCCGGCCGTTTCGGGGCGACCTGGGAGAGCAGCGCGAGGTTGGTGAAGCGGACCGCGTAGTTGCGGCGGCGCATCTGCAGCACGACGTACAGGCCGGCGAGGATCGGCGCGAGGGCCAGCAGCCAGAGGCGGTCGGGCGACAGGAAGGTCATGGGCGCACTCCCGCGGTGGAGACGGCGCGGCCGGCGGCGCGGCGCTGGCGGACGGCGAAGCGGGCGACGTCGGCGATCCAGTCGCGGTCGGTGCGCAGGACGAGGTGGTGGGCGCCGCAGCGGCGCAGGGCGGCGCGGGTGCCGGCGCGCTGGGCGGCCGCGGCCCGGGCGTAGCGCTCGCGGGTGCGGCGGCTGAGGACGATCTCCTGGACGGCGCCGGTCTCGGGGTCGGTCATCTCGACGAGGCCGACGTCGGGGAGGTCGAGTTCGCGGGGGTCGATGACCTCGACGGCGAGGACCTGGTGGCGGGCGGCGAGGCGGCGCAGGGGGCTCTCCCACGCGGGTTGCGCGTCCGGGCCGGTGAGGGGGTCGGCGCCGGGGGGCGGGAGGAAGTCGGAGATGACGACGCGCAGGCCGCGGCGGGTCTGGCCGCGGGCGAGGGAGGTGATGGCGGCGGCGAGGTCGCCGTGGGGCGCGCCGGAGGTGGCGGTGGTGCCGGACATGGCGGCGGGCGGGCCGGTGCCGGGGTCGGTGGGGGCGTCGAGGACGGCGTGCAGGAGGGCGTAGAGGGCGGCCTTGCCGGTGCGGGCGGGCCAGCGGCGCAGGCCGCCGGGGTGCTGGAGGTAGGCGCCGACGCGGTCGCCGAGGCGGACGGTGAGGAAGCCGACGGCGGCGAGGGCGGCGACGGCGAGCTCGCGTTTGACCATGCCGGCGGTGCCGAAGTCCATGCTGGGGGTGAGGTCAACGAGGGCCCAGGCCTCGAGTTCGTGGTCGGCGACGAGGTCGCGGACGTGGGGGGTGGTGGTGCGGGCTGTGACGGCCCAGTCCATGTGGCGGACGTCGTCCTCGCCGGGCTGGTAGAGGCGGGCTTCGGCGAGTTCGGTGCCGGGGCCGGGGAGCAGGCCGAGGTGCTCGCCGTTGAGCAGGCCGTCCAGGCGGCGGGTGACCTGGAGTTCCAGGCGGCGCAGGGTGCGTTCGGGTGCGAGCTGGGCGAGCTTGTCGTCGCGGCGGGGGGCGGTCATGCGGTGGTCACCGCCGCGGCGCCGTGGTTCCAGACCACGCGGGGCGGGGGGACGGCGGCGAGGATCTGGTCGACGACCTCGGCGGGGTCGGTGCCGTCGGCGAGGGCGTCGAAGGACAGGACGAGGCGGTGGGAGATGACGTCGCGGGCGACGGCCTGGACGTCGTCGGGCAGGACGTAGTCGCGTCCGGACAGCAGGGCGAGGGCGCGGGAGGTGGCGACGAGGCCGAGGGTGGCGCGGGGGCTGGCGCCGATCTCGATGACGGGGCGCAGGTCGGGCAGGCGGTACTGCTCGGGTTCGCGGGTGGCCATGACGAGGCGGACGATGTAGTCGGCGACGAGGTCGTGGACGGAGACCTCTTCGGTGGCGCGCTGGAGTTCGGCGAGCCGGTCGGCGTCGAGGACGGGGGTGGCCTCGGGCGGGTCGACGCTCATGCGCTGGAGGATGTGGAGTTCTTCGTGGGCGGAGGGGTGGCGGACGTCGATCTTCATGAGGAAGCGGTCGCGCTGGGCTTCGGGGAGGGGGTAGACGCCTTCGGACTCGATGGGGTTCTGGGTGGCGAGGACGATGAAGGGGCGGGGGAGGGGGTAGGTGTTGCCGCCGAGGGAGACCTGGCGTTCGGCCATGACCTCCAGGAGGGCGGACTGGACCTTGGCGGGGGCGCGGTTGATCTCGTCGGCGAGGACGAAGTTGACGAAGACGGGGCCGAGTTCGACGTCGAACTGCTCGGTGGAGGGGTGGTAGATGCGGGTGCCGACGATGTCGGAGGGGACGAGGTCGGGGGTGAACTGGAGGCGGGCGAAGGTGCCGCCGACGACTTTGGCGAGGGTGCCGACGGCGAGGGTCTTGGCGACGCCGGGGACGCCTTCGATGAGGCAGTGGCCGCGGGCGAGGAGGGCGACGACCATGCGTTCGACCATGTGGTCCTGGCCGACGATGACCTTCTTGACCTCGGCGAGGGTGTTCTGCAGCAGCGCGGCGGCCTCGTCGACGTCGTTGGCGGCGATGGTCATGTGGGTGTCCCTCACTGTGCGGCGGGTGTGAGCGGGCGCGTTCCGACCCTACGCGATCACCTGTACCCGTTCGTGCGCGATCCGTGCCTGTGGTCTGGGGGCGGGTGGAGCGGGGCCGGGGCGGGGGTGGCTGGGGGGTGGTCGTGGTGGGGACCGGGGGCGGGTGCGGTTGTTAGGGTTGCGGCCATGTCGAGGCCGTTGCCCCCGGGCGATCCCGCTCAGCTGGGGCCGTTCCGTTTGTCGGCGCGTTTGTCGGAGTCCGCTGCCGGGATCGTGTTCCTGGGGGTGGACGGTGAGGGGCGGCGCGCGAGTGTGGCGGTGCTGAACCGGGGTGCGGCGGAGGACGCGGCGGCGCGGGACCGGTTCCGGGCGGCGATCAATGCGGCGGTGCCGGGTGCGGGTGGTGCGGTGCGCGGCGGTGATGGTGGTGGTGCGCCGGTGGTGGCGGCGCAGCCGGACGGGCCGGCGCCGTGGGTGGCGACGGTTTATGAGGCGGGCGGGCGGGGTGCGGAGCGGTTCTTGGAGCCGGTGGTGCTGGGTGGTTCGGGGCGGCGGTGGGGGCGGCGGCGTGGTCCGCAGTTCCAGCCGCATTGGCTGGGGTCGTCGGAGGCGGCGCTGGCGCGTCCGCGGGCGGAGCCGGTGGTGGGGCCGGTGGCGGCTCCTGAGCGTCCGCCGGAGCGGAGTCTGGTGGCGGCGGTGCTGGCGTTGGCGGCGGCGTTGGTGGTGCTGGTGGTGTTGATGGCGGTGCTGTTCTCGTGTCAGCCGCGGCCGAAGGATCCGCCGCCGGAGCCTCCGGAGCCGACGCCGTCGGTGTCGTCGTCGGTTCCGCCGCCGTCGGTGCCGCAGCCGCAGCCGGGGAATCCGTCGCCGCCGCCGTCGGGGGTGCCGACTCCTTCGCCGTCGGGGACGGGGTCGGGTGGTGGCGGTGATGGCGGGCCGCTGTGACCGCGCCGCTGAGGGGGTGCGGCCCCTTTTTCATGATCGCTTTGTGGGGCGGGTGGTCTTAGCCTGGGGCGATGACCGCTTCTGAGGTGAGCGCTGTGGACGCTCTGGCCGATCGGTACGTGGACGCTTTCGCGGCTTTGGATCCGTGCCGTGCGGCGATGATGGGGATCGCGGGGCAGGAGTCCCGGTTGACCGATTTCGGGCCGGACGGGTGGGCGGCGCGGGCGGAGTTGACGCGGTCGACGCTGGCGGAGCTGGATCGGGTCACCGCGTCCGGTGCGGCGTCCGGCGGGGTGCCCGGTGCTGCGGGGCGGGTGGCGGCGGCGGTGCTGCGCGAGCGTCTGGAGTGCGAGCGGGAGCTGGACGAGGCGGGGGTGCGGGCGTGGGAGCTGGACACCATCGACGGTCCGGTGCAGCGGCTGCGGACGGCGGTGGATCTGCTGGACCAGGGCGCGGCGACGGACTGGGATGCGATGGTGGCGCGGGTGGGCGGGCTGGCGGGGGCGCTGGCGGGGCTGCGGGTGTCGCTGGAGGAGGCGCTGCGCGGGGGCCGGGTGGCGGCGCGGCGGCAGGTGCTGCGGAACGTGCGGGAGTGCCGGGAGATGCCGGGTTTCCTGGCCGGGTTCGCGGGCCGGTACGGGGACGGGCCGTTGCGGGGGCGGTTGGAGTCGGCGGTGGGGGCGGCGTCGCGGGCGCTGGAGGATTTCGCGGGGTTCCTGGCGGGTGAGGTGGTGCCGCGGGCGCCGGAGCGGGACGCGCTGGGCGCCGACCGGTACCGGCTGGGGGTGCGGGATTACCTGGGGACGGACCTGGATCTGGCGGAGACGTACGCGTGGGGCTGGCGGGAGCTGGCGCGGATCGAGGCGGAGATGGCGGAGGCGGCGGCGCGGATCGCTCCGGGGGAGCCGGTGGCGGCGGTGATGGCGGCGCTGGACGCCGATCCGGCGTACCGGATCCGGGGTGCGGAGGCGTTCCGGGCGTGGATCCAGGAGCTGGCCGACGGGGCGATCGCGGATCTGGACGGGACGCATTTCGACATTCCGGAGCCGTTGCGGCGGGTGGAGTGCCGGATCCCGGCGGTGGAGTCGGGGGTGTACTACCTGGCGCCGGCGGAGGACCTGTCGCGTCCGGGGACGGTGTGGTGGACGGTGGCCGATCCGGATCAGGAGATCGTGACGTGGACGGTGCCGGCGACGATGTTCCACGAGGGGGTGCCGGGGCATCATCTGCAGCTGGGTGTGACGACGTTGAACACCGCGACGCTGAACCGGTTCCAGCGGCTGTCGGGTGAGCTGTGCCCGGGGCATGCGGAGGGGTGGGGGCTGTACGCGGAGCGGTTGATGGACGAGCTGGGGTATTACCGGGATCCGGCGTACCGGCTGGGGATGCTGGCGGGCGGGCAGCGGTTCCGGGCGGCGCGGGTGATCTTGGACATCGGGCTGCATCTGGAGCTGGAGATCCCGGCGGGGGCGGGGTTCCATGAGGGGGAGCGGTGGACGCCGGAGCTGGGGTGGGAGTTCCTGCGGGCGCATGCGGGGCCGGAGACCGACGCCTATATCTCGTTCGAGATCGACCGGTACCTGGGGCGTCCGGGGCAGGCGATCGCGTACAAGGTGGGGGAGCGGGTGTGGCTGGAGGGGCGTGAGGACGCGCGGCGGCGTGCGGGTGCGGCGTTCGATCTGAAGGGGTTCCACCGGCGGGCGCTGGATCTGGGGCCGATGGGGCTCGATCTGCTGCGGTCGGAGCTGGCCCGTCTCTGAGCCGGAGCGGGAGCGGGCTAGACGGGGGCGGAGGGGCCGACGGCGGGGTCGACGCCGGTTTCGCGGAGCCAGCGGCCCTGCGTGCCGTTGGCGGGGGCGGGTGTGCCGGGGGCGGGTTCCTCGTCGGGCAGGTCGGTGGAGGAGCCGATGTGGGAGGCGCTCTCGTCGC
The DNA here is from genome assembly GCF_008923365.1 of Actinomadura montaniterrae. Lineage (GTDB taxonomy): Bacteria > Actinomycetota > Actinomycetes > Streptosporangiales > Streptosporangiaceae > Spirillospora > Spirillospora montaniterrae. The sequence goes on along the minus strand of NZ_WBMR01000187.1, from coordinate 787 downwards.
CCGGTTCGAGGATCTGCTTGCTGTAGTGGGGCGGCCAGTGCAGCAGCATCCTGCGGCCGCAGGTCGGGCAGGCCCATTCCTCGGTTCCGGACGCTTCGGCCCGGATCATCCGCATCTGGTGCGTCGCCCTCAAGACGGGTCCTCCTCAACCGTTGGCGAGGTTCGGCGAAAATCCGGCTCGTTATGGTGATTGCCCACGTCAAGGCGGTTAAACGACCTGGGCAAGCGACGGCGACGGCTCGCCCGGCGGCGCGGCCGGGACGGTCAAGGCCGGTCAAGCCTCCGGTGAGCCCGGGGAAGGGGGCGGGGGTGTCGCGGTGAGGGCGGCGCGGACGGCGGCGCCGATGCGGTCGACGGCCTCGGCGGGGCGGCGCGCGAACGCGCCCCAGCCGAGGAAGCCGTGGTCCAGGCCGGTGCCGGTGAGGAGGGTGACGGGGACGCCGGCGGCGCGGAGGCGGGTGGCGTGCTGTTCGGCCTGGGGGCGGAGCCGGTCGTGCTCGGCGGTCGCGATGATCGCGGGGGGCAGTCCGCGCGGGTCGGGGTCCAGCAGCGGTGACACCTCCGGGCGGGCGGGGTCGGCGCCGTCGAGGTAGAGGCGCAGCGCGCGGCGCACCCCGGACGGGGGCCAGGGCAGGCCGTCGGGGTCGGGCGGGGCGGGCGGGACGTCGCGCCCGTCGGCGAGGTCCGTGCAGTCGATGAGCGTGCGGTCGGACGCGGTGCGCTTGGCGGGCGCCTTGGCGCGCCAGCGGACGTCCCGGTCGGGGTGGTCGGGGTCGGTGAGGATCAC
>NZ_WBMR01000186.1 GCF_008923365.1 Actinomadura montaniterrae | reverse complement strand
CCATCTTCCTCACCACCCAATACCTCGAAGAAGCCGACGAACTCGCCGACCACATCGCCCTCCTCGACCACGGCCACCTCATCGCCGAAGGCACCGCCGACGACCTCAAACGCCTCATCCCCGGCGGCCACATCCAGTTGACCTTCGCCGACGCCCACCACCTGGACACCGCCCGCGGCGTCCTGGGCACCGGGACCGCCGACCCCGAGACCCTCACCCTGCAGGTCCCCTCCGACGGCGGTGTCCGCGCCCTGCGCGACCTGCTCACCCGCCTGGACGAGCACTCCATCGACATCGCCGACCTCAGCGTCCACACCCCCGACCTCGACGACGTCTTCCTCACCCTCACCGGCCAGCCCCACCACGACGAGCAGAAGCAGGAGACCGTGCGATGAACTCCCTGTCCCTCGCGGCGCGCGACTCGGCGACCATGACCCGCCGGCAGCTCAAGCGCCTGATCCGCTACCCGTCCATGACCGTCCAGCTGGTCATCACCCCGGTGATCATCCTGCTGCTGTTCGTCTACGTCTTCGGCGGCACCCTCGGCGACGGCCTGGGCGGCGGCGGAGGCCGCCACACCTACGTCAACTACGTCCTGCCCGGCATCCTGCTCATGGCCGCCGCCACCGCCGCCACCGGCACCGCCGTCATGGTCGCCACCGACATGACCGAAGGCATCATCGCCCGCTTTCGCACCATGCGGATCTCCCGCGCCTCTGTCCTGACCGGCCACGTCGTGGGCAGCGTCATCCAGCAGATCATCGGCATGATCGCCGTCATCGCCATCGCCCTGGCGATCGGGTTCCGCCCCAACGCCACCGCCCTGGAATGGCTCGCCGCCGCCGGACTGCTCGTCCTGTTCGTCGTGGCCGTCACCTGGCTGTCGATCGCCCTCGGCCTGAAGTCCCCCACCCCCGAAGCCGCCAGCAACGCCCCGATGCCGCTGGTCTTCCTGCCCTTCCTGGGCAGCGGGTTCGTCCCCACCGACTCCATGCCCACCGCCCTGCGCTGGTTCGCCGAATACCAGCCCTTCACCCCCATCATGCAAACCCTCCGCGGCCTCCTCCTGGGAACCCACATCGGCAACGACGCCGCCATCGCGGTCGCCTGGTGCGCCGGCATCGCCGTGGTGTCCTACCTGTGGGCCAAGCACACCTTCAACAAGGCATAACCCCCGATGAACCGGCCGAACAGGGCCGCCAGACCACCCGGTCCGGCGGCCCTGAGTCTTTGGCGGTCACCGGTCGACGCGCCAGGAGAACCGCTTCCCTCTGCCCCGGTGGACCCCTAGGCCACCGGGCCGATCAGGCGCACGGCCGACGCCGTCGCTCTCCCTCCGGTGCCTGCCCTCGTGCCTCCAGCCTGGGCCCGGCGCGAAGACCGCGCCGAGCAGGATCCCGAACGCCAGCGAGACGGTCATGGCGCCGCCGATGATCAGCGCCATCGACTCGAGATAGTCCTGCGAGGGCGTCATGCCGCACCGCCCAGCTCGACCCGCACGATTTTCCCCTTTCCCGGTCTTTTCTCCACCGTCCAGCCCCCGGAAAGGCAGGCCACCAGCGGCAGCCCCCGGCCTCCGAGGTCGCCGAGCGCCGGATAGCGCATCTCTGGAAGCTCGTCGCTCCCGTCCCACACCTCAATAACCGGACAACTCCCGGAAAGGCGGCAAACTACCTTTATTGCAGGGTCGCCGCCGGCCTTCCCGGACGCCGCGATCGCATTGGTGACCAGCTCGGACACGACGAGCCGCGCCATGTAGTCGTCGCCCAGCTCCCAATGCGACCACGCCACCGAGACGAGCTGCCGCGCCTCCCGCGCCGCCTCCGGAATCGGTTTGAGGCAGCACTCGAAAGCGTCCGCCAACCCGTCCACTTCCCGATCACCACCTTTTCTGCGAATCTTTCGGTGTTCCACTCCAAGAGTGAATGCCCCGGGCTATCTTGGCCACGGATCTGAGCAACGAGAGACAAGATCGAATATGGAGGGGCTGCGATGACGCGCCGAGAAGAGCTCGACCCCACGTCCTCGCTGTGGGATCTGTTCGCCGTCTACCTGCACGTTCTCCGGACGAAGCACGGCCTGTCCTGTGCCGCCGTCGGCCGCGAGGTGAACGCCGCTCGGCAGACTGTCTCTCACTGGGAGTCCGGTCTGCTCCGGCCCGACGAGGGCCAGATACGCGGCCTGGACGCCCTCTACGAGACCGGCGGCCTACTGGAATGGATCGCCTTCCACGCCGAGATCGTCCACGATGCGCGCTGGCAGATGCAGCACCTCAGGGACGAGGCCCGAGCGTCCATGATTCGAGTCTACGAGCGGTCGTTCATCCCGGGCCTGTTCCAAACACCCGATTACGCTCGGGCCCTGTTCATGTTGGAGGGGGCGGTGGAAGATGTGGAAGCGGCCGTCGCCACGCGGATGGCTCGGCAGGAACTCCTCCGCGCGGCGGACCCTCCACAACTGTGCATGCTGATCGACGAGGACGTGATCGATCGTGTGATCGGCGGACCGGAGGTGATGCGTGAGCAGTTGGAGCGCCTCCTGGAAATCTCGGAGAGGAAGCACGTCATCCTGCGGATCGTCCCCCGCAGTCAGGGCTTCCACCATGGGCTGGTCGGCCCCATGAAGATCATGACCGTCGGTCGTGAACTGATCGGCTTCACCGAGGCTCCCTTGGGGGGAAAGCTGATGCGAGGCCCGAAGGAGGTCCGCGAACTGGCCCTGCGGCTCGACCGCATTGGCGCGGATGCCTTGAATCGAGCCCAGTCAAGGGACGTCATCCGACGAGCATTGGAATCGCTGGCATGAAGGCTCAGTGGCAGAAGTCCAGTTACAGCAACGGAACGCACGAGGGCAGCAACTGCGTCGAGTTGGCCGCGCTCGCGATGGGGGTCGGTGTGCGGGACAGCAAGGATCGGGACGGCGGGCACGTCACGCTAGACCGTGCGTCGTTCGCCGCGCTTCTTGCTCGTATTCGCAGCGGCACTTTGGACCTGCCCTAACTCTGGCCGGTGGCCACGCTCGTGAGTCTGCCTCGCATCCGGGCGGCGGCTGCCCGGGTGCCCCAGCCGGCGTGTTCACAGCTATCAGGGTCTGATCGGCGGCGTGGCTACGCGGGCCGGGTGCGTTCGGCGCCGATGGCGACGCCGACGATCGTGCACGGCTCGGTGCCGTGGTTGCGCCACGTGTGCCTGGTGCCGTTCTGGATGACCGTGTCGCCTGCCCGCAGAACCGTCTGCTCGCCGTCGTCGAGCTCGAGCGTGACCTCGCCCGAGACGACCAGGACGTAGTCGAGGCTGTCGGTGACGTGCATCCCCGGAGGGCCGGGCTCCATCGCGGCCATCGCGCCCGGCATCAGCCGCTCCAGTGCGGCCAGGGCCGCGGCCTCGTCGAGACCGGGAGGCGGGACCGGTTCGCCCGGTGCGATCGTGTTGATCATGAAGCGGGTGCCGTCCCGGGGCGGGTAGTACGCCTCGGCAGGGCGCGGCGCGCCGTCGTCCGGGAACACGGGCCGCTCGTCCCGGCCCCACAACCGGTAGGCCGCACAACCGGGCATCAGGTCGGAAGTGATGGGCTCGACGGCACGGTCATCGACCACGCGGGCCCTGCCCGCGGAGTCGTGCCCGGTGACCACCCGGCGAACCTTCGCGTGCTCCATCCGCCCACTCCTTGATACTCATGCGTATTGATACGGTGGCGTATTGATACGGTACCGTATCCTCCGTTCGCGGGCGGGTCAATACGCGGGCGTATCCTGTGTCTCGTGGTGAACGAGTCGACCCGGCTGTCCGCCCAGGACTGGGCGCGGGTCGCGCTGAAGGCGATCGCCGACGGTGGGCTGGCCGCGGTCGCGGTCGAACCGCTGGCGCGGACGCTGGGCGTGACCAAGGGCAGTTTCTACGCGCACTATCGCAACCGGGACGAACTGATCGCGGCGGCGCTCGCGGAGTGGGTACACCACGCCGAGGAGGGGCTCGCCGAGTTCGCCGTCATCGCCGATCCGGCACAGCGGCTTCGCGAGCTGCTCACGGCCGTCCTGCGCACCGTCCAGCCGCTGGCGCCGTCGGTGCACCTGAGCCTGCTCGGCGACCGCAACGACCCCCGGGTCAGGGACGCGGTCCGCCGGGTGAACCGGGCCCGGCTGGACATGCTGGCCAGTACGTACCGCGAGCTCGGCCTGACGCCGGACCGGGCGGCGTCCAGGGCACGGGTCGCCTACGCGGCCATCCTCGGGTTGTCGCACCTGACGCAAACGGATCCAGACGCTCCGCGACCCGCCGCACTCGCCGACGAGGCGGCCGCGGTCTTCCTGACGTCATGACAGCGCACGTCGGCTGGGTCCGCTCAACGACGTAGCGATGGACGCCCGGCCCGGACCCGTGCGGGGCGCCACGGCGACCGGGCAGGCTTCCTGCTCGGCGGGGTCGGGGCGCGAGGGTCTCGGAGAGCGGGATCTTGCGGGGGCGGCGAGGGCGGAGCGCGCAGACTCGGGCGTCATGGGTGCGGAGCGGAGCGAGTGGTCCGATCGGCGGGAGATCCATGACGCCGTCCTGCGGTACTGCCGCGGGATCGACCGGCTGGACTTCGGGCTCGTCCGGTCGGCGTACCATCCGGACGCCGTCGACCACCACACCGGCTTCGACGGGACGGTCGACGAGTACATCGCGTGGGTCGAGCCGAAGCTGCGGGCCCTGCGCGGCGGGACGATGCACATCGTCGCCAACCACCTCGTCGAGCTGCTCGGCGACACCGCGATCAGCGAGACGTACGGGACGTCGGTGCACTGGGGCGAGCCCGCCGACGATCCGCGGGCGAACTTCACCAGCGGCGTGCGGTTCGTGGACCACATGGCGTGGCGGGACGGCCGGTGGGCGATCGCGGAGCGGTGGGCCGTCCGGGAGTGGACGAGGTCGGACGCGGGCCGGTTCGTGCGGAAGGAGGCCGCGGGCCCGTCGGGCACGCGGGACGGCGACGACCCGCTGATCCGGCTCCAGCGGAGTCTGCGCGGGACGGGGGCGGCGCCCGACCGCGAGGGGTGAGCCGCGGGCTGGGTCTGTCGCGGGCGGCGGGGGTGTCGGATGATCTGTCCGGCGCATCCCCCGGAGAGCGGAGTCCCCCATGCGACGGCGCATCGCCTGCACCCTGGCCCTGACCGGACTGGCCCTCGCCGCGGCCCCGGCCGCTTCGGCGGCGGAGACGTGGCAGCAGGCGTCCCGGCAGACCTACTACCTCGTGGACGCCCTGCAGCGGTCCCAGGGCATCGCGACCGACGGCACCACCTGGTACTTCTCGTGGAAGCTGGGGCTCAGCCGGGTCACCCTGGACAGCCGGACGGTGCTGGCGTCCAACCCCCTCGCGATCCCCGCGCAGCTCTCCGCGCTCGGCGCGAACCACATCGGCGACATCGACTACTACAACGGCAAGATCTACGCCCCGATCGAGGACGGCAGCGACTACCAGCACCCTTACATCGCGCTGTACGACGCGTCGACGCTGACGTACACCGGCACCTCGTACGCGCTGCCGCTCAGCGTGCAGCCGGACGGCGCGCCCTGGGTCGCGGTGGACGCGGCGCGCGGCTACGTCTACTCGTCCGCCTACAACCCGACGCCCGCGCTCAACGTCTACAGCCTCGCGGACCTGCATCTGGTGAAGACGGTCCCGCTCAGCACGACCATCGGCAGCATCCAGGGCGCGAAGATCTACGAGGGCGACCTCTACGCGTCCTCGAACAACGACGCGAAGTCCATCTACCGGATCGACCCCGACACCGGCCAGGTCACCGACGTGTTCGACCGCGCGTCCTCGCTGCCGTCCGGCTCGGAGACCGAGGGGCTGGCGTTCCTCCCGACGTCCGACGGCGCGCAGATGCACGCTCTGGACGCCGTCTCCGGGCGGCTCGCCACGTACCTCTACAACTACAAGCGGACCACGTCCTGACCCTGCGGCGCGTCAGATGAAGGCGCGGCGGTAGGAGTGGGGGCTGACGCCGGTCGTCCTCTTGAAACGGTCGCGGAACGCGGTCGGCGAGCCGAAGCCGACCTGCTCCGCGATGCGCTCGACCGGGTGGTCCGTGGCGGGCCAGGTTCTCCTGGAGCCAGCCGAGCAGCGGCTCCAGCGCGGACCCGCGGGGCGCCGGCTCTACGCCGCCGCCGGCCTCGCGGTCCCCGCGTTCGGCTTCACGACCGCGAGCGTCCTCGGCGTCCTCGGCGACGCCTGGCTGATCGTCTCGATCGTGCTGTGGGCCGCGGTCACCATCGTGATGATCGTCCGTCCCGGTTCCACGACGGGCGTGTGACGGTGACGCGTCTCACGGTCCCTTCCCGTGACGCCCGCCCGGCGGCCGGTGTCTTGTGCACGACACACCGTCCCCGGAAGGGAGAACCCCGTGAACCTCGCGCTGTGGATCGTCGCGGGCCTGCTGTGCGCCGTCATGCTGTTCGGCGGCATGACGAAGCTGATCGTGCCGAAGGAGAAGCTGGCCGCGGCCCCCGCCGGCGGCTGGACCGGCGACCGGAGCGCCGCGTTCGTCAAGACGCTCGGCGCCCTTGAAGTCCTGGCGGCGATCGGCATCGTGGTGCCCCGCGCCGTCGACGTCGCGCCGGTCATGGTGCCGGTGACCGCCGTCTGCTGGGTGCTGCTGATGGTCGGCGCGATGGCCACCCACCTCCGACGCGACGAGCGCACGGCCGTCGTGGCGAACGTGGTCTACCTGGCCATGGCCGTGTTCATCGCCGCCGGCCGCTTCTGACCTCACCGGGGGAGCAGCAGGATGCCGAGCACGAGCAGGGCGAGGCCGATGGCGAACGCCGCCGCGCCGGTGAGGAGCCTGCGCACGGGCCACGACCGCGTGTCACGCCACGCGGGCGCGGCGGCCCGCGTCGGCGCCGGTTCCCGCGCCGGTTCCTGCGCCGGTTCCTGCGCCGGTTCCTGCACCGGGTCCTGCGCCGGGTCCTGCGCCGGGTCCTGCGGCGGGACGAAGGTGGCCGGGACGAAGCCGGCCGGATCGAGGCGGGTCGCGGCGGCGAGCGAAGCGGGCGTGGCGTCGCCGCCGGTGAGGGTGAGCAGCAGGTTCCGCGCCGTCGGCCGCCGCGCCGGATCGGTCGACAGCGCGGACCTGACCACGTCCGACAGCCCCGCGGGCAGGCCGTCCAGGTCGGGCTCGGCGTGCAGCATCCGGTTGCCGACGGCGAGGAGGTCCCCGGTGCCGTACGGGTGGCGGCCGAGCCCCGCCCAGGCGACCAGGCAGCCCCAGGCGAACACGTCGCACGCCGGGTCCGGGTCGGCGCCGTGCAGCTGTTCGGGCGCCAGCCAGCCGGGCGTGCCGAGGACGATCCCGCGGGCCGTCAGGGCGGGGCCGTCCACGGCCCGGGAGATGCCGAAGTCGATGACGCGCGGCCCGGTGATCGACAGGATGACGTTCTGCGGCTTGACGTCGCGGTGGATCAGCCCGGCCGCGTGCACGGCGGTCAGCGCGGCCGCCACCCCGACGGCGAGGCTGTGCAGGGTGCCGGGCGGGAGCGGGCCGGTCCGGGCGACGTGCTCGTTGAGCGTGGGGCCGTCGATGTACTCGGTGGCGAGGTACGGCTGGTCCTCGTGTACGCCGTGGCCGAGGACGGCGGCCGTGCAGAACGAGGCCACCCGGCGGGCGGCGTCCACCTCGGCGGCGAAGCGGCGGCGGAAGCCCGGGTCGGCGGACAGGCCGGGGCGGATGAGCTTCACGGCGGCGTCGCCGCCCCCGGCGGTACGGCACAGGTAGACGGTGCCCATCCCGCCCTCGCCGAGCCGCCGCACCACCGTGTACGGGCCGATGGCCGCGGGGATCGGAGGGTTCAGGGTCGTGTCCATCGGTCCTTCCCATGACGCGGCGGTGCGAGGCGGTGTGGGGTGGTGCGGGGGCGTCACAGCCGCAGGACGGTGATCGGCGTGGTCGTCGGCTGCGGGGAGCCGCCCGCCGGTTCCACGGTGACGCCGACCCGGTCCGCGCCCGGCGGGACGGCGACGACGCGCGGCGCGATGCGTCCGGCCGAACCGGGACGGACCAGACCGGCGGGCCGCACGCCGCGCGCGCCCATCGTCCACAGCTCGTACGTCCTGGACCCCGGCAGCGCGGCCACCCCGGACCCGGCCACCACCGCCTTGCCCCGCGCGGCGGAGGACACCACCGTGAAGGTGCCGCCGGACCCGGCGGGCCCGGAGACCGTCCGGGCGTCGCCCGCCGACAGCACGGCGGCGATCGCGGCGGACCGGTCGTCGGCGCGGTCGAGGCTCCGCCGCGTCGCGACCGCGTAGCCCCCGGTCGCCAGTGCGACGAGCAGGCACGCGGCGGCCAGCAGCGGCATGACGCGCAGGTGCGGACGGCGGCGGGGGGCCCGGGGCGCGGGCTCGTCCGCGCCGTCCTGCGGGGTGCGGGCGATCTCGGTCAGGACCAGCTCGCGCAGCCTCGGTGGCGGTGGCGCCGCGGCGGCGCGGCCGAGCACGGCGGAGGTCGCCAGCAGGCCGCCGACCTCCTCCGCGCAGAACTCGCAGCTTGCCAGATGCGCCTCGAAGGCGGACCGCTCGTCGCCGGTGAGGGAGTCCAGCGCGTACGCGCCGGCGAGGGCGTGGACGTCGTCGCTCATGACGCCACCCCCAGGCAGTCGCGCAGCCGGATCATCCCGTCCCGCATCCGGGCCTTGACCGTGCCGAGGGGGACGCCGATCCGGTCGGCGACCTCGCGGTAGGTGTGGCCGTCGTAGTAGGCGAGCGTGATGGACTCGCGCTGCGGGCCGGTCAGGTGGTCCATGCAGTCGAGCAGCCGCTGCCGGTCCAGCCGGTCCATGACGAGGTCGGCCACCCCGTCGTGCGCGGCGGGCGGCTCCAGGCGGGCCGCGCGGTCGTCGCGGGCGGCCGCGGCGTGCTCCGAGCGGACCCGGTCGACGGCCCGGCGGTGCGCCATCGTCATGATCCAGCCCATGGCGCCGCCGCGGGCCGGGTCGTAGCGGCGGGCCGTCCGCCACACCTCGACCAGGACCTCCTGCGCGACCTCCTCCGCCTGGGCCGGGTCGCGCAGCACCCGCAGGGCCAGCCCGTGGACGGCGGCCGCGGTCGCGTCGTACAGCTCCTCGAACGCGCCGGCGTCGCCCCCGGCGACCCGGCGGAGCAGCGCGTCCAGCCGGGCGCCGCGCAGGTCCTCGCGCCGGCCCGCCATGGGCCCGCGGGGACGGCGCGCCGTCCTGGACGGGTCGTGCGGTCCCGTCGTCATGGCCCAGCCCCTCTCCGGAAGTCCGGCCGTTGCTATCCGAGTACGGCGGGCAGACTGCGCAGCGTCAAGCCCGCACCGAGAATCACCACCAGGACCGCCGATCCGGTCGGCACCAAATGCGCGGGAATGCGTGGCAGCCGCGGGATCCGGGCGCGCAGCCGCGGCAGGACCGCGGCCAGCCGCCGGCCGATCCCGGTGACGAGCACGCCGACCGCGGTGAGCGTCAGCGCCAGCCCGAGCCCGTAGGCGAGCACCAGCAGGAACCCGAACCACGCGTGGCCCACGGCGGCGGCGCCCAGCAGGACGACGACCGCCGACGGGCTGGGCAGCAGCCCGCCCGCGAACCCCATGAGCACCACGGTCCCGCGCCGCGGCATCCCCGCCGCCGGGTGAGCATGCCCGTGCCCGTGCCCGTGGCCGTGGCCGTGGGTGTGCCCGTGGGTGTGGTGGCGGTGGTGGAGGGCGCGGCGGAGGAGGGCGACGCCGGCGAGGACGACGAAGAGGCCGCTGGCGACGCCCAGCCAGCCGAAGGCGGACGGCCCGGCGAGCGTGGAGCCCCCCGCGACCAGGAGGGCCAGCCCCAGCACCCCCGCCGTGTGCGTGACCGTGACGGTGGCCCCGAGGAGCAGGACGTCGCGCCGGCTCCGCCGCCCCCGGCCGGCCGCCTGCGCCGCCATGATCGTCTTGCCGTGGCCGGGGGCCAGCGCGTGCGCGGCGCCCAGCACGACCGCGAGCAGCAGCGCGACCAGCGCGAACCCCGGGGTCAGCGAGCGGCGCGCGATCAGGCCGGTGAACGCCGTGGTCAGCCGGTCCACGCCGCGCGGCAGCACTCGCGACGCCGCGGGCGGCTCCGCCGGCGCCGCCGGGGCGAGCGCGGCACCGCCGGGGACCGCCCGCAGCGTCCCCGCGCGCCGGTCCGGCGGCGAGGCCAGCATGTCCTGCGGATAGGACGTCAGCCGGGCGCTCTGCGACGCGGCCGGGACGTCCGAGGACCGCAGCGTCGTCCGGTCCCCGGCGGCGGTGATCTCGTGCCAGCCGGTCCGGCCGGCGGCGCCCGCGTCCCGGAAGGCGATCACCGAGCCCGCCGGCCGCAGCCGCAGCCGCAGCGGCGCGCTCAGCGCGCATTCCAGCCGCAGCGTCGGCAGCCCGGCCTGGCCGGGCCGGGTTCGGGCGGTGGCCGACCGCACGGCGGCCCGTACCGGTGTCCCGTCGACGGTGACGCGCAGCGCCCCGGCCGCGTCGGCGCACGCCCGCCCGGCCCACCGGCCCGGGTCGGTGCCGCCCTGCAGCACCTGCGCGGCCGGGATCTCGGCGAGATCCTGCACGTGGTCGACGCGCAGTTCGCGCGCGGCCACCACGAGCCCGTCGTAGCGGTTGACGGTGAAGTTCCCCAGCGGGTGCGCCGGCCGTGCGGGCTGCGCCGGTTGCAGCGGCCCGGCGGCGAGCGCGGCGGCGGCCAGGGCGGTCGCGGTGGCGGTGATCATGCCGCACCTCCGAGCGCGGACAGCGCCGCCCGCGCCTTCGGGGCGTGCAGCGGCGAGAAGGACGGGTCGAGCCTCAGCGCGGCGGCCAGGTCGCGGCGCGCGGCGGACCGCCGGCCGAGCGACTTCTCGATCATGCCGAGGTGGTAGCGGAACGACGCGTTGCGGTAGCCGGTGGCCAGGGCCTTCTCGGCGTACGGCAGCGCCTCGGCGTCGCGCCCGCTCGCGTGCAGCGCCCAGCCGAGCGCGTCCGCGACGTGGACGCTGCGCCGCCGTCCCCATTCGGCGCGCGCGGCGGCCACGGCCGTCGCGGCGTTCCCGTGGTCGGCCTCGAACAGCGCGGTCTCCAGGTCGGTGGCGACGCCGCTCGCCCGCGCGAGCGTCGACCAGCTCCCGGCGACCGCGTACTGCCGCCGGGCGTCGGCGGTCCGCCCGCGCGCTTCCAGCAGCTCCCCGTAGCCGGTGAGGTACTGCGGCAGCGGCAGCGCGGCCACGACCCGGGCGTGGTCGGCGAGCGCCCGCGCGGTGCGGCCCCGTGCCGCCTCCACGCGGGCCCGGCCGTCGACGGCCGGCAGGTAGCCGGGGTCGTGGCGCAGCGCGAGGCCGAACTCCCGGCCGGCGGCGGCGAGGTCGCCGCCGTTCCAGGCCAGCTCGCCGAGCTGGTCGTGGACGTAGGCCTGGTCGGCGGGGGCAGTGGCCGACGATGCGGCCAGGCTGAGGACCCGGCGCGCCTCGCCCGTCCGGCCGTACAGCTCGTCGACGTAGGCGAGCCGCGTGAAGACCGGCGTCCCCGGACGGACCGCGTCGGCGTGCTTCGCGGCGGCCATCGCCTCCGGGTAGCGGCCGAGCTCGACCAGCGCGTCGATCCGTACCGCCAGGGCGCTCTGGCCGTAGGGGTTGATCGCGAGCGCCGCGTCCGCCTCGGAGAGCGCCGTACCGAAGTCGTGCCGGGCGGCGGCCAGCGCGGCGAGCCCCGCGTGCGCGCCGTCGTTGGCGTCGGGCCGGACGGCGAGCGCCCGCCGCAACGCCGCCGCCGACTTCGGGTAGTAGGACGGGTCGGCCGTCAGCCGGGCCTGCTCGACGTAGGACAGGCCGAGCGCCGTCCAGCTCTCCGCGTCGCGCGGTTGCGCCCGCAGGTGCCGCTGGAGCCGGCCGATCCCGGCGGCGGTACCGCCGCCCGCCGCCTGCCCGTACGCCTGCGGGTCGGTCCCGCCGGCGCCGGGCCCGGGATCGGCCGTCCGGCCGAGGACGCCGCCGGCGACCGCGGCGGCGATCGTCAGCGCGACCGCGAGCCCCGCGACGATCGCCGCGGTCATGAGCCGGGTGGTCAGGTGGGTCAGGGACGGCGGCCATGGAACCCGCCGCCGGGTCGGCACAGCACGCATGACATCTCCAGAAGGCTAGGAAGAACAGGGCAGAGGGGGAGGCCCGGCCGTGCCGCGAGGGGCGGCGCGGCGCGGCCGGGCCGGCTTCGCGGGCCGCGGCGCCGGAACCGCTAGGCCCGGCGGCGCAGCCACCAGACGGCGCCGCTGCCGCCCAGGAACAGCGCACCGGCCCCGATCGCGGCGATCGGCAGCAGCCGCGAGGAGCCGTCGTCCGAGGGCTCCGAGTTGGCGGCGTTCCCGGCGTTGAGCTGGGTGGTGCGCTTCCCGCTGCCCCTGGCCGCGGCGTCCTTCGCCGGCGCGCCGCGCGTCGCGGAACCGGAGTACGGCAGCGCCAGGTACGGGAACGACGAGCCGATCGCGCGGTCCGGCGCGTCGACGCCGTCGCCGAGGTCGGTCTTGGCGCCGAGCAGCTTGCCCTCGGTGACCTGCAGCGACGCGTCCACCACGTCGTCGCCGAGCCGGCGCCCGTTGGGGAACCCGGCCTTGTCGCCGGCCAGCACGCCCATCCGGTTCGGGGTGCGCGCGGGCGGGATCGAGGTGTTGAGCCGCAGCTCCTCCGCCGGGCGGACGTTCGGCGGCTGGTTCAGCCCGCGCACGCCCGTCAGGAACACCTGGACGAGGTCCTTGCGCGGCGCCGCCGGGGCGGGGGTCTTGTAGACCTTCTGGATCACCTTCGGCAGGCCAGGGTCGGTCACGTAGGGCAGGAACTGCGCGTCCTCCCACGGGACGGAGGCGTTGAACCGGTCCTTGTCCTTCGTGCCGATCACGACCTCGTTGACCAGCGGGTTCCCGAGCCGCGAGACCTGGGTGTACCAGCCGCTCGCGTTGCCGCGCTCGGTGCTCGACCAGACGCCGACGATCGGCTGCCCGCCCCCGGTGAGCATCTTCGTGGGCACCTGGAGGGCCACGCTGTTGACGTTGTAGCCGCGCAGCGTGTTGTTGCCGACCTCGGACAGGTTCCCGCCGTACAGCAGGTCGAAGACCCGCAGGTCGAGGAAGAACGGGTCGGCGGCCTGCCCGGCGAACACCTGCCCGCCCTCGGACCAGCCGCCGGCGCCGCCGGTCAGCGGGTGCAGCGCCTGCCGGCGCAGCGCCGCGTAGTCCGGCATCGACGCGCGTCCGACGTCCGACGGCGCGACGGGCACGCCGCGCGCGAGGGCCGTCCGCGACACGACGGTGCCGTTCGACTTCTTGAGCAGCGTCAGGTCGTAGGTCTGCAGGACGTTGAGGTTCGGGTCGGTGAGGCTGCGGACGGGACCGGTGTTGTAGAGGAAGGTGCTCCCGTCGCGGACGTGGTCCTGGAACGTCCACCGGAACGTCAGGTCGGCCTGGGCGTTCCCGTCGGTGTCGACGTTGATGTCGTAGTGGGCGTCGGTGGCGAACTTGTAGAAGTTCGGCCCGCCGGCCGGCTCCTCGAACGGCAGCCAGTTCCCGATGAGCGTCGTGGTGTCGGGACGGTCGGGGCTGACGAACGCGTACACGTCGGTGTTGTCGTACTGCGGCTGCCCCGAGATGAGCGGGGCCTCCCGGTGGCTGCTGGCGGTGGCCGCGCCGGGCGCGAGGCCGGCCAGGCCCCCCGCGACGAGCGCGGCCCCGGCGGCCAGCAGGACGGCGGCCCTGGAGCGGGCCGAAGCGATCCCTGGCATTGCGGTACTTCCTTCTTCGCGACGGCGGCGCGCCTTGTGCGCCGCTTGCGAAGGCCATTCGGACCGGCCGGGGTTCCGGATGGCGTACTGGCCATATCGGGTCAAACCCCTAAAAACCACGAACCGCGCCGCCCGGCCGCGCGTCCAACGCGCCTCCCCGCGCACGACGACGGCCGCCCCGATCCGTTCCGGAGCGGCCGTCGCGTGGCCGCGATCGCGCGCGGACTCCGCTACCCGCCTACCCGGCGAGGCGGTAGCGGCGGCGGGCGTTTCCGGAGAAGAGGGCCCGGCGCTCGGGCCCGGTCAGCGAGGCGGTGATCTCCTGGTAGGCGGTGAGCAGGTCGGCGTAGGTGCCGCCCACGCCGTCCACCGGGAAGTTGCTGGCGAAGAAGCAGCGGTCGACGCCGAACAGGTCCAGGCAGCCCTCGACGTAGGGGCGCAGGTCGGCGACGGACGTGGTGCGCAGCGCCATGCCGAGGCCGGAGATCTTGCAGTGGACGTTCGGCAGCGCGGCGAGCCGGGCCATGCCGTCGCGCCACTCGGCGAAGGGCTCGTCCCGCTCGGGCCAGCCGGTGTGCTCCGCCACGACCGCGAGGCCGGGCACGGCGGACAGCGCCGGGACGAACGCGGCGGCTTCGGCGGGCCGGATGATCTGGTCGAACACCAGGCCGCGGCCGGCGAGCAGGCGCAGCGCGGACGCGGTCGTCTCCGCCGCCGGGTCCACGCCGCTGAGCATCCGGACGCCGCGGAACGCCGGGGACGCGGCCTGGGCGTCCAGGTCGGCCTCGACGGTGTCCGGCGACCGGCGCGGGTCGAGGCCGCCGATGATCGCGGCGGGCCGGGCCGGGTCGGCGCGGTGCAGCCCGTCGAGCCAGGCCGTCTCGGCGAGGTAGGCGCGCGGCGCGGAGCTCGCGGACACGTGCACCGCCTCGGTGACGTCCACGCCGGCCTTCGCCGCGTCGGCGCGGTGATCGTCCGGCAGGTAGTCGCTGTACACCTCGGGGAAAAACCGCTGCAGGCCCGGGTACCAGTCCTCGTGCTCGCTCAGGTTCCAGTAGTGCACGTGCGCGTCGACGAACTCCATCGTCCCCCCAACCATATGCTTGCTTGGCTACCGTCTCACGCTACCTCTTAGCTCGGCTAACGGAATCCGGGGGGCGGGATGCTCAGGCGTAGCCGGCGGAGCGGGCGGCCGGGGAGCGCTTCAGGTAGTCGAGGGCGACCTCGGTCGAGCAGACGTGGGACGGGTGGTGGAACGGCCGCAGGTAGACGCGGCCTTCGAGCAGCAGCGAGCCCAGCCCGAAGACGTGCCCCGCCCGGACCGACCGCCGGTACGACCGGTAGACGCGGCGCACCGTCACCCGCCGGGTGATCGACGGGTCGCGCCGCAGCAGGTCGAACGTCCCCGCGACCAGCGCCCGGACGAGCAGCGCCACCGCGACCGCCCAGGTCAGGCAGCGCAGCGCGTACCCGCCGCCGAGCGCCCGGTAGACGTCGAAGACGACGGAGCGGTGCTCGATCTCCTCGGCGCCGTGCCAGCGGAACAGGTCGAGCATGGTGGGGTCGGCGCCGCAGGCGTCCAGCCGCTCGTTGTCGATGATCCACTGGCCGAGGACGGCGGTGTAGTGCTCGATCGCGCTGATCGCGCCGAGCTCGAACAGCAGCCGGCGGCGGAACCGGCGCGGGTCCTCCTCCGCCAGCCGGGACATCAGCGCGGCGCGCCCGGCGAGGCCGGCCAGCGCGCCGTCGATGACGGGCCGGGTGTCGATGCCGTCGCGGGCGAGCAGGTCGTCCAGGACGCCCTGATGGCTGCGCGAGTGCACGGTCTCCTGCCCGACGAACCCCTTGATCTCGGCGCGCAGCACCGGGTCGGTGATGTGCGGCGCGGCGTCCTGCACGCACTGGACGAACCATTTCTCGCCGGTCGTCAGCAGGATCTGGAAATAATTGATCAAATGCGAGGCGACGGGCGCGCCGGGGATCCAGTGCAGCGGCGTTGCGGTCCAGTCGAACGTCACCCGGCGCGGTCTGATCGCCGGGTGGCGCTCGTCGGTGATTCCCATGCGGTCCACGCAACCACGCGCGGGAAATGCGGTGCTATTGGGCGGCCGACGAAATTCCGGGGGCGGGGTGCGGTGCTTCGTGCGTCCCCGGAGTTGACTTCGCGGCGGGCCGCCTGGCCGGGGGCGGGGCCGGGGGCGGCGCCGGGCGGCGCGGGGGCCGGTGATTGCGGTCATTCCGCAACGGGTGGGAAAGTTCCGGCCGATTCCAGACCTCCGGGAATCTTCCGTATCCCGGAGGTCGCTGACCGGTTGCGATACTGGGGGGTATTTATACCCCGTTTTGCCCCGTGCGTGGCGCATTACCGCTTTCGCGGCGCGAGGGACAAAGACCGGGTTACGGTGGTTTTCCTGCAACTCTCATTCGGTGGGGGAATGAGTGGCCGGTATCGACGACTGCCTGGCACGGATGATGACGATCCCCGGGGCGCGGCGGGTGACCCTGATCGACTGCGCGAGCGGCCTCGCGGTCGCGAGCGCGGGCCGCGAGGACCTCGTCGACCAGCACGAGGACGCCGCCGGCGCCACCGACGTCGTGCGCGCCGTGCTCGCCTCGCCCGCGCTCAGCGCCACCGCCGCCGGCGACGACGTCGAGGAGATCATCGTCTGCGGCACCGGCGGGTACCACCTGCTCGCCCTCACCGGAGCCGACCTCGACGGGCACCTGTTCGTCCACCTGCTCGTCGACCGCGAGAACGGCAACCTCGCCCTCGCGCGGCTGCGGCTGCAGGGCCTCGTCGACGAGATGGCCGGGCGCTGACATGGCGGACCGGAGCACCGCGGCCACCGGCGACCGCGTCGCCCGCACGCTCGGCATGCTGGAACGCGAACGCGCCACCGGCCTGCTCAGCGTCGGCGGCGACGGCGCCTTCCACCTCGACCGCGGAGCCGTCACCCACGCCGCGAGCCGGCACGCGCCCGGCCCCGGCGACCTCACCGGGGCCCTCGGCGGCCCCGACCCCGAACTGCCGGCGCTGCTCGCGCTGTTCGACGCCGCCTACTTCCTGCTCGGCTCGGGGGCCGAGCCGGTGTTCACCGGAGGGCCCCCGGCGCACGGGCCCGCCCGGCGGATCACCGCGGCGACGCTCATCCACGAGCGGCGCCGGCGCCGCACCCTGCTCGACGCCGCCTGGCCGCACGGCGACGCCGACGCGGCGCCCGTCGTGCCGGTGCGGCGCGTCCGGCGCCAGCGCGTCATCCTCACCGGGCTCCAGGCGGAGATCCTGCTCAACGCCGACGGCCGGCGCACCCCCGCCGAGCTGGCCCGCGACCTCGGGCGGACGGCCTTCGCCTGCCTGCTCGCGGTCCGCGGCCTCGCCGCGGCGGCCCTGCTGCGCACCCCGCCGAACGACCCGGCGCCCGCCTCGCCGGTCACGCCCGCGGCCCCGCCGCCGGGCCCGCTCCCGCCGCAGGAGGCCGGACCGCCCGCCGAGTGGGCGCCGGCCGACCACGACCTGCTCGCACGGCTCCGGGCCGCCCTGGTGGAACTCGGGTGACGTGCGCGACCGCTTCGGGAAACTGATCGAAAGGCTGACGAAGGTGGCCGTACCAGCGACGACCGCGACCGCACCGGCGGCGGAACCGGACGTGACGGCGGAACTCCGGACGCTGCGGGCCCGCGTCCCGCGGCTCACCGGGAGCCTCGTCGCGTCCGCCGACGGGCTGCTCGTCGCGGCGGACCTCCCGCCGTCCGTCGAACCGTCCGGCATGGCGGCGGTGACCGCGTCCGGGCTGTCCCTCGCGCACCGCATCGCGCAGACCGCGCACGGCGGCGCGTTCCACGAGGTCGTCATCCGCGGCGTCGACGGCTACGTCGTCACCTACGCCGCCGGGCCCACCGCGTCCCTCACCGTCCTCGCCGAGGCCGGCGCCAACGTCGGGCGCCTCCACCTGGAGGCCCGGCCCGCCGCCCGCGCCATCGCCGCGCACCTCGCCCGCACCTGACCCCGCGCACCTGACCCCGCGCACCTGACCCCGCTCACCGCACCGCGCCGCCCGTGACCGCGCACCACGACGAACCGAAAGGGAGACCCCATGTCCAACCTGGACCTGTCGCTCAAGGACATGATGACGATCGACGGCGCCATCGGCGCGGCCGTCGTCGACTACAACAGCGGCATGGCCCTCGGCCACCTCGGCAGCTCCAAGGCCCTCGACCTCACCGTCGCCGCCGCCGGGAACACCGAGGTCGTGCGGGCCAAGCTCCGCACCATCGAGCAACTCGGCATCAAGGAGGAGATCGAGGACGTCCTCATCAGCCTCTCCGCCCAGTACCACCTGATCCGGCCCGTGACCGGCCGCAAGGGCAAGGGCCTGTTCCTCTACATGGCCCTGGACCGCACCCGCGCCAACCTCGCCCTGGCCCGCCACCGCCTCCGCGACATCGAGGAGAACCTCGAGATCTAGGCCGCGGCCGCGCCGCCCGCGGCCACCGGCCGCCGGTGGCGCGGGCGGCACCCTCGGCGAGCAGCCGGGTCGGCGCCGGGGCGTCCTGGCCGATCAGCCG
>NZ_WBMR01000185.1 GCF_008923365.1 Actinomadura montaniterrae | reverse complement strand
GGGCGGGGCAGGCGGAGCCTGCCCCCATCACCTGCCCAGGGGCCGCAGAGGCTCCAAAGTCAAGGGTGGACGAAGTCCATCGCGAAGCGACGCCGAAGGCGCCCTTGACTTTGGAGGGGCGGCCCCGTACGCAAGCGCCACCCCACCACCCGAACACCCCTCTTGCCAATGCGCCCCAACACCCTTATCAAAGATCCCCGAACGCCTTCGCCGAACTCAATAGGACATGCCCACGACACCACACAGCACCACCTGGAGACCGTTGCCCGAACAGCGCTCGCCGCTCCTCACCCGACCTCCGAACAACTTCGCGCCGCCCACTTCAGCCACCCCCCGCGCAGCACCCGCCCCGGACCCAGGCCAGTCTCAGACCGAGGCTCACCAGCACCCACCCTCTCTCTCCCGGCGCGGGATGTTTGGTCGACCTCGTCAGCCGGACTATCTAGGGTCGACCGGATGTTCATGGGGGCCCACTTCTACTTCCTCGACACGAAGGACGAGCCGGCCCTGATCGCACCCCTGACGCGCAGCGCGGACTTCGGCCTCGCCGAGACCCACTCCGAATATTTCCGCCAGGCCCTCAGATGTTCTGCGCCTACCCTCCGATCGGATACGCCGCGCGCTGTATTTTCGGCTCAGCAGCGTCGACCATGCACGCCATCGCGAAGAGTTCCTTCAGGACGCCTGGCTGGACTAGGAACCCGTCTCTCAGCGCTCCCAGTAAGTGAGGGCGCCAAGAGGTCCCAAGGAAAGGCGGCCGACCTGCGTTGAGCCTGACGTCTGCGGCGATGGCCATCCACGCCCCACGCGTTGAGACGAAGTGGTCAGGTTTCTAGGACGAGGTTCCGATGCGGGCGTAGGAAGCGGGGCGGCTCAGACGGAGGTAGAGCGCGAAGACCACGCCCAGGACGGCGGCGGCGAAGATGAGCCCCGGCAGCAACCACGTGAGCGCGGATCCCTTCTCGGCGCCGAGAAGCGCGTCGAAGTTGAGCAGGCTCGCGACGAAGACGGCGCCCAGCCCCGCGCAGGCGACGGCGGGGGCGATGAGGCGGTTCCAGGCGTTCTCGCCGCGGTGGTCGCGCGCGAAGTAGGCCACGACGGCCGCGGACGTCAGGGCCAGCAGGAGGATGACGCCGAGCGCGCCCAGGTTGGTGAACCAGTTGAAGAGGGTGAGGACGGGGTCCTTGCCGGAGAAGGCGAAGACCGTCACGACGACCGCGGCGAGCGCGGTCTGCGTCAGCGATCCGATGTGCGGTGAGCCGTGCCGGTCGTGGGTGCGGCTCAGCGGGGCGGGCAGGACGCCTTCGCGGCCGAGGGAGAAGAAGTAGCGGGCCACGGCGTTGTGGAAGGACAGCAGCGCCGCGAACAGGCTGGTGACGAGGAAGAGCTGGGCGAGGTCGGCGAACGGCTTCCCGACGTGCTCGCCGGCGAGGGCGAAGACGAGGCCGGGGCCGTCCTTCTGGGCGCGTCCGATGATGGCGGACGTGCCGGTGCCGACGGTCATCGCCCAGGCGGTGAACGCGTAGAAGACGCCGATGACGGCGACGGCGACGTAGGTGGCGCGGCTGATGGTCCGGCGCGGGTCGCGGCATTCCTCGCTGTAGAGGGCGGCGGCCTCGAATCCCATGAAGCTGGCCATGGCGAAGCAGAAGGCGGCGCCGATGGCGCCGTCGCTCGCGGCGTGGAACCCGAGCGGGGCGA
Organism: Actinomadura montaniterrae; assembly: GCF_008923365.1. GTDB lineage: Bacteria > Actinomycetota > Actinomycetes > Streptosporangiales > Streptosporangiaceae > Spirillospora > Spirillospora montaniterrae. The sequence continues at coordinate 16,667 of NZ_WBMR01000185.1, read as the reverse complement.
GGGACACGCCGGACGGGGCGTCCGCGAGCTGGGCGAGGTCGAAGACGAGGACGGTGAGGAACTCGACGGCGAGGAGCACGCCGAGGACGCGGGCGTTGAGGTCGACGCGCCGGAATCCGAGGACGGCGACGACGGCGACGCCGAGCAGCGCGACCGTCCACCAGGGCAGGTCGAGGCCGGTCTTGGACTTCAGGAGGTCGGCGGTGGTGAAGCCGAACAGCCCGTACAGTCCGATCTGCATGGTGTTGTAGGAGATGAGCGCGACGAAGGCGGCGCCGACGCCGGCGGCGCGGCCGAGCCCGTGGGTGATGTAGGCGTAGAAGGCGCCGGCGTTGGTGATGGAGCGGCTCATCGCGGCGTATCCGCCGGTGAAGACGGCGAGGAGCACCGCGAGGACCACGTACAGCAGCGGGATGCCGACGACGCCGGTGACGGCGAAGGAGGTCGGCAGGCCGCCGGCGGCGACGGTCAGCGGCGCGGACGCGGCGACGACGAAGAACACGATCTCGGGGACGCCGATGCGGCGGCGTCCGGTGCCGGAGGACGAGGGGGACACGACTTCGGGGATCGCCATGTGCGGCTCCAGTGCCGGGACGGCGGACCCTAGATCGTTTGGGCCCGCACGATTTCGCTGCCGTGGATCGTACGGGCTCAAACGAGCCCCGACAAGGGTAGATTCGCAGTCGGCCCGCGCGAAGGCGCCGGGCCGCACCCGGGGAGGACGCGCGTGACCGGCCATCACACACTGCAAGAGACCGAGCAGGCGATCCAGCGGCGGCTCGGCGACGTGCCGCTGCGCCACGACGCGATGATGGCGGTCTCGAACATCTACCGCGCCGCGGCCGCGATCCGGCAGCACTTCGAGAGCTCGGTGCTGCGCGGCGCGGACCTGACGTGGACGGCGTTCGTCGTGCTGTGGGTCGTCTGGATCTGGGACGAGATGGAGACCCGGCACGTCGCCGAGGAGGCCGGCATCTCCAAGGGCACGCTCACCGGCGTGGTCAAGACGCTGGAGGGGCGCGGGCTGATCGAGCGCGGCTCGCACGCGACGGACGGGCGGCTCGTACTGCTGCGGCTGACCGACAAGGGGCAGGAGCTGATGCGCGGGCTGTTCCCGGCGTTCAACGCCGAGGAGGCGTTCGTGGTGGAGCGGCTGAGCGGGGACGAGAACCGCGCGCTGGCGCAGACGCTCCGCTCCGTGGTCGAGCACCTGGAGGAGGAGGGCGACGCGCGCCGGGAGGCACTGCGCGCCGAGTCGCCGTTCCCGCCGCGCCGCTCGGGCCGCCGCCCCCGCACCTGACCAGCCCCTGCACCTGACCAGCCCCCACAGTCGAGGAGCCTTCCCGCCCGACCAGCGTCCGCACCCGACCGGCCTCCGCACCCGGCCCGCCCGGCCGCCCCGGCCAGCCCCGGCCAGCCCCGCGTCGGCACCCCTTGCCCGCGATCGTTTGGGCCCTTACGATGCGGCCATGACTCCCCGCTTCGTGCTCGTGCTCAGCGAGAACTGGACCCTGACCACCGGCCGCGACCTGCCCGTGCTCGTCCGCTGGGCGCGCGAGGCCGAGGACGCCGGCTTCGACGCGGTGATGGTCAGTGAGCACGTCGTGCTCGGTCCCGACGCGGGCGCGGACGGCGTGATGGGCAACCCCCGCGAGTACGCGCTGCCCGGCAACCAGGACCCGTTCACCCCGTGGCCCGGCTCGCTGATGCTGCTCGGCGCGATCGCGTCCGTCACGACCCGGATCCGGCTCGCGGCCGCGGCCGTCCTGGCCCCGCTGAAGCACCCGCTCGCCCTGGCCCGCGACATCGGCACGCTGGACCTGCTGTCGGAAGGGCGCCTGGTCGTGCAGCCGACGGTGAGCTGGAGCCGCGACGAGTACGCCGCGCTCGGCGTCCCGTTCGCCGAGCGGGGCGCGATCCTCGACGAGCAACTGGAGATCTGGGACCTGCTGTGGCGCGGCTCCCCCGTCTCGTACCACGGCAGTCACTTCGCGTTCGAGGACGTGTACTTCGAGCCCCGCGCGTACCGTCCCGATGGCCCTCGGATGTGGTTCGGCGGGCAGCACCTGCACGCCCGGCTCCTCGACCGGCTGGTCCGCTACGGGCACGGCTTCCACCCGCTGGGCCGCCCGACCCCGGACGAGCTGGAGCGGCTGCGGGCCGGAATGGCGGCGGCGGGACGGGACGCGGCGAACCTGGAGATGATCGGCGGCTGCCGTCCGGTGTTCCCCGACGACGACTCCGTCTCGCCGCTAGAGCCCGCCCTGGAGAGCATCCCGGAGCAGCTCGCGCAGGGCTTCACGACGTTCTGCATCAAGCCGTCGCAGTTCACCGACGACCCGGACGGCGTCGGCGCGTTCTGCCGCGAGGTCGTCAAGCGCACCGAAGCCCTGCTGCCCTGAAGGGACGCCGCTGCCCTGAAGAGACGTCCGGGCCTGCGCGCGGCGCCGGCCCGGACCACCCGGACCACCCGGCCGGAGGAGTTCAGCGGCGCGGTTTGCGGATCCCGCGGAACTCCCAGTCGCCGCCGAACGCGGTGGAGACGACCTCTTCGGACGCGGTCGGCTGCGCGCCGCAGTCGTCGCGGATCGGCACGGGCCCGGCGACGATGTGGTTGCGGAGGCGTCCGAGCCCTTCGGCCTCGACCTCCACGACGTCGCCCGGCCGGACGGGACGCGAGTTCGCCGGCGTGCCGGACAGCAGCACGTCCCCGGGGCAGAGCGTGATGGTGCGGGCGATGTCGGCGACGAGGTAGTGCATGTCCCACTCCATCTCGTCGGTGTTGCCGTCCTGCACCAGCTCCCCGTTGACGTAGGTGCGCAGGTATTTGCCGTGGAAGTCCCAGCCGGTGACGAGCCCGGGGCCGAGGGGGCACAGCGTGTCGGAGCCCTTGACGCGCAGCATCGACCCGGCGTCGGTGTCGCGGAAGTCGTGCAGGCCGTAGTCGTTGGCGACGGTGTACCCCGCGATGTACGCGCCCGCGTCGGCGGGCGCGATGTTGCGGGCCGTCCGGCCGATGACGATGGCGATCTCGCCCTCGTAGTTGAGGTACTCGCAGCGCTCCGGGCGGACGACGGCGCCGCCGTGCGCGTTCAGCGCCGAGACCGGCTTGTGGAAGTAGGTCGGCGCGGACGGCAGCTTCGTCTGGAACTCCTCGACCCGGCTGCGGTGGTTCAGGTGCACCGCGATCACCTTGGACGGCTCGCAGGGCGGCAGGTGGACGGCGTCGGCGGCGCGCACGCGGCGGCCGTCCGCGCTCACCAGCTCGTCGCCGTCCCGGATCACCTGCGTGGCGGCGCCGTCCAGCAGTATCCGTCGGTACTCGCGGGTCTGCGGGGCGTCTCCCGGGCGGGCGCTGTCGGGCATCAGGAGGTCCATCCGTTCTCGGGGCGGTCGAACCAGATGTGCACCTGGCCCGTTCCGACGGAGTTCTCGTACCGGCTGTAGAGGCGTCCGGGGGCGCGGCACGCGTGCTCGCCGAGGGCGCCGATCATCATCAGGTAGTGGCCGAAGCGGGCCTCGGGCTTGAAGGCGAGGAAGTCCGGCATGGTGTCGAGCACGCGGGCGTGGTCGCCGTCGCGCAGCCAGGCGATGCGCTGCTCGTCGGCGGCACGCGCCTCGGGGGTGAAGATGTGCTCGGGGCCGGACGCCTCGTGGTCGCGGATGGCCCGCAGCGGCCAGAACGTGTGCGACAGCGCGCCGGACGCGATCAGCAGCACGCGCCGGTCGGTCGCGGCGACGGCGTCGCCGAGGGCGCGGCCGAGGCGCAGGAAGTCCTCGGTGTCGGCGGTCTGGCACACCCCGATCGACATCCACCGCTTGCCGGGGAGGCCGAGGTACGGGTCGTCGCGCACGCCGAGGTGCGTCCACAGGTTGACGGTGGCGTAGAAGATCGGCAGGTACGGGTCGTCGATCGGGGTGATCCACGTGCCGTGCTTGCCGGCGAAGCCCGCCACCGCCCGCGCCAGCTCCGGGTCGCCCGGGAAGTCGTACGGCATCCGGCACATGCCGCGCGGGAGCTCCTCGGACGTGTACAGCCCGGCGCGGCGCTCCTGCGCGGTCGTGACGAACTCGACGGTGGTGGCCCAGTGCGAGTCGAGGACGACGACGGTGTCGTAGTCGTCGCGTTCGAAGACGTCCGCGCGCAGGTTCCTCAGACCCGAGACGAGCGTGGTGTCCTCGCCGTGGTTGAGCTCGCGGCGGGTGACCTCGGGCAGGACGATCGTGGGGACGTGCGCGAGGAGTCCCGCGCCGACTACCTCGCCCATGGGGCCGTCACCGTGTTCTTCACGTCGCAGTAGAAGTCGAAGCTCCAGTCTCCGCCTTCGCGTCCCATGCCGGATTCGCGGGCCCCGCCGAACGGCGCGCGCAGGTCGCGGACGAAGAAGCAGTTCACCCAGACGGTCCCGGCGACGAGCCGCGAGGTGACGCGCCGCGCGCGCTCCGGGTCGCCCGTGGCGAGGGTGGCGGCGAGGCCGAACCGGGTGCCGTTGGCCATGGCGACGGCCTGCTCCTCGGTGTCGAACGTCTGGAGCGTCAGCACCGGCCCGAAGACCTCTTCGGTGAGGATCTCGGCGCCTTCGGGAGCCCCGGTGAGCAAGGTCGGACGGTAGTAGAGCCCGCCCAGTTCCTCGTTCGGCCCACCGCCGAGGACAGCGCGCGCGCCGGCGTCCTTTGCGCGCCGCACGAACCCGTCGACGCGTTCGAGGTGGCGGCGGTGGATCTGCGGGCCGATGTCGGTCGCCTCGTCGCGCGGGTCGCCCTGTTTCAGCGCTGCGCCCTTCGCCAGGAACCGCTCGGTGAACTCTTCGGCGACGGACGACTCGACGAGCAGCCGCGTCGCGGCGAGGCAGACCTGACCGGCGTTGTCGTACTGCTCGACGGCGAGGTCGACGGCCAGGTCGAGGTCGGCGTCGGCGAACACCAGCAGCGGCGACTTGCCGCCCAGCTCCAGCGACAGCGGCGTCAGGTTCGGCGCGGCGGCCGCGGCGATCGCCTTCGCGGTCGGCACGGAGCCGGTGAAGCTGATCCGCCTGACGTCCGGGTGCGCGGTGAGCGGGCCGCCGACCTCGGCGCCGTAGCCCTGGACGACGTTGAACACCCCGTCCGGCAGCCCGGCCTCGGCGGTGATGCCGGCGAGCAGCGACGCGGTCAGCGGCGTCCACTCGGCGGGCTTCAGCACGACGGTGTTCCCGGCCGCCAGCGCGGGCGCGATCTTCCATGTGGCCAGCATCAGCGGGGCGTTCCACGGGGTGATGAGCGCGCAGACGCCGGCCGGGTCCCAGCTGACGTGGTTGGCGTGGCCGCGGGTGTCGAAGTCGTCGTGGCCGAGGTTCAGCAGCCAGTCGGCGAAGAACCGGAAGTTGTGCGCGACGCGCGGCATCACGCCGCGCCGGTGCGAGCGGATCAGCGCGCCGTTGTCGGCGGTCTCGACCTGCGCGAGCTCCTCGACGCGCTTGTCCACGCCGTCGGCGATCGCGTGCAGCAGCCGCGCCCGCTCCTCCCGCGACGTGCGGGACCAGGCGGGGAACGCGGCGCGGGCGGCGGCCACCGCCGCGTCCACCGCGTCCGGGCCGCCGCGGGCGATCTCGGCGATCGGCCGCTCGCCGATCGGCGAGACGTCCTCGAACGCGTCCGCCGCGCCGACCCGCTCGCCGCCGATCCAGTGGCCGGGCTCGACGGCGACGCCGGCGACTGTTGCCATCGCTGCACCTCCAGTTTGTTTGGTCCCAAATAATCTAGGAAGCCGGGATGGCGGAGGTCAACCCGGCCGGGTTAATGTTCGGTCCCAAACGATTCTCCAAGACCGCGCTCGCAGGAGGGCCATCCGTGACCGACGTCCCGTACCGGGAGTGGCTCGACCGGGCCGCCGCGCTCGCTCCCCACACCGGCCACCACATCGGCGGCGCGTTCCGGGACGGCGGCGCGACCGTCCCGGTGGTCTCGCCGCGCGACGGCGCGGCCATCGCCCGCGTCGCGTCCGCCGGGACCGCCGAGGTGGACGACGCCGTCGCCGCCGCCCGCCGCGCCTTCGACACCGGCCCCTGGCCCCGCCTCGCCCCCGCCGAGCGCAAGGCCGCACTCCTGCGCTGGGCGGACCTGGTCGAACGCGACCGCGAGACGCTCGCGCTGCTGATCAGCCTCGAGATGGGCAAGCCGATCACCGAGGCGTACGGGATCGAACTGCGCGCCGTCATCGGCTGCCTGCGCTGGTACGCCGAGGTCGCCGACAAGCAACTGGACGAGGCGCCCCGCACCGCCCAGGGCTCGCTGGCGCTGGTCACGCGCGAGCCCGCCGGCGTCGTCGCGGCCGTCGTCCCGTGGAACTTCCCGCTGACGATGGCGGCATGGAAGATCGCCCCGGCGCTCGCCGCCGGCTGCACGGTCGTGCTGAAGCCCGCCGAGGAGTCGCCGCTGTCCGCGCTGCACCTCGCCGCGCTCGCCGCCGAGGCGGGCCTGTCGCCCGGCGCGTTCAACGTCGTCAACGGGCCCGGCGAGGTCGCCGGGCGCGCGCTCGGCGAGCACCCGGGCGTGGACGTCCTCGCCTTCACCGGCTCCACCGAGGTCGGCCGCCACTTCCTGCGCTACGCCGCCGCGTCCAACCTCAAGCGCGTCTGGCTCGAACTCGGCGGCAAGTCGCCGAACATCATCCTTCCCGACGCGCCCGACCTCGACGCCGCCGCCGACACCACCGCGTGGGGGATCTTCTTCAACGCGGGCGAGATGTGCACCGCGCCGTCGCGGCTGCTCGTACACCGCTCGATCGCCGCCCGCGTCGTGGACCGCGTCGTCGCCCGCGCCGAGTCCCTGCGCGTCGGCGACCCGCTCGACCCCGCCACCGAGATGGGGCCGCTGGTCTCCGCCGCGCACCACGCCCGCGTCCTCGGTCACGTCGACGCCGCCCGCGCGTCCGGCGCCCGGCTGCGCACCGGCGGCCGCGCGGACGGCCCGTACCTCTCCCCCACCATCTTCGACCAGGTCGCGCCGGACATGCCGATCGCCCGCGAGGAGGTCTTCGGGCCCGTCCTCGCCGTCCTGGAGTTCGACGGCCTCGACGAGGCGATCGCGCTGGCCAACGGCACCGACCACGGCCTCGCCGCCGCCGTCTGGACGTCCGACCTGTCCACCGCGCACCGCGCCTCCCGCGCGCTGCGCGCCGGGACGGTCTGGGTCAACTGCTACGAGGAGGGCGACATGAGCGTCCCGTTCGGCGGCGTGAAGCAGTCCGGCCACGGCCGCGACAAGTCCCTGCACGCCCTCGACAAGTACACCGATCTCAAGACGACCTGGATCGAACTGTGACGCACCGCCCCCTCATCGCCCTGCCCGCCCGGTTCTCGGCGAGCGCGTCCGCCCTGCGCTACAAGGCGGAGGTGGCCGCCCGAGCCCTCGTGGAGGCCGTCTACCGCGCGGGAGGCGAACCGTTCGTCATGCATCCAGCCGCGCCGTTCGACCCGTCCCGCCTGGACCGCTGCGACGGGCTGCTGCTGCCGGGCGGCGGCGACCTGCACCCGCGCCACTACGGCGACGCCACCGAGCACGAGGCCCTCTACGACGTGGACGACGCGCAGGACGAGTTCGACCTCGCCATCGCCGCCCGCGCCCTGGAGACCGGCCTGCCCACCCTCGCCGTCTGCCGGGGCCTCCAGGTCGTGAACGCCGTCCTCGGCGGCACCCTCGACCAGCACATGGACCCCGACCACCGGCACAAGGTCCACCCGGTGGACGTCGCCCCCGGCACGCTGCTCGCCAAGGTCCTGGAGACCGACCGGGCCACCGCGTCCTGCTACCACCACCAGGCCGTCGCGACCCTCGCCACCGCCCTCACCCCCACGGCCCGCGCCGCCGACGGCACGATCGAGGCCGCCGAGCTCGCCGACCCGCGCGGCTGGTTCCTCGCCGTCCAATGGCACCCGGAGGACACCGCGGCCTCCGACCCGGCGCAGCAGGCCCTGTTCGCCGCCCTGGTCCAGGCGTCCGCGCGCCACTGACCGCCGCGGGAACGCCCGGTGTGACGCTCCGCACGCCGGGCCCTGTAAGGGTTCACCCCGATGCGCAGCGTGGTCGTCTCATGACATGCTGTGGCCAAAGAGGGTGTCAGGGGGATCCCTCAGGACAGGAAAGCGATCGACATGCCGGACAACACCGAGCCCGGCCGCACGGCCGTCCCGGACCTGGTCTCCGCACGGAACTGCAAGGCCCACAGGCTCGTCGCGTGGAGCCTCGTGGCGCTCGCCGCCCTGGCCGCGCTCGCGGCGATCCTGGCCTCGACCGTCCCGCGGCGCCGCCGGGGCACCCGCCACCTGCCGCGCACCCGCCCATGGCACCGCCGCCGCACCTCAGCCGATTCGCTTCAGTACTTGGACGACGACCCCGACGAGGACGAGGCGCCCCACGCCGGCCAGGACCCACGCCACTGAGTCCGCTCAGGCGGTGGCCACGCGGGTGAGGTAGGCGTCGAGGAGGGTGCTGGTGCGGGCGATCGAGGCGGCCTCGGTGCGGCGCAGGTCAGCCATGATCGCGGCCGGGTCGGCGCCCGCGGCGCGCATCTCCGCGTCGCCGCCGTAGGCCAGCCAGAGATCGAACTCGGCGACGGTGATCTCGGGATGGAACTGCAGCGCCATCGTGCGGCCGAGCACGAACGCCTGCGAGCAGACCTCGCTGCGGGCGATCTCCACGGCGCCGGGCGGCAGGACCCAGCGGTCGTAGTGGAACTGGAACCACGGGCCCGGGCCGACGAGCGACGGGTCGTCGGTCTCCACGTCCACCCAGCCCATCTCGGGACGGGGCGCGCGCTCGACGCGGCCGCCGAGCGCGGCGGCGAGGGCCTGGCCGCCGAAGCAGACGCCCAGCAGCGGCACGCCGGCGGCGTGCGCCTTGGCGAGCATCGCCAGTTCCGGGACGACCCAGGACGCGACGCCGGGATCATTCACCGACCACGGCGCGCCCATGGGGACGATGAGGTCCCAGTCGAGGGGGTCGGGGTACTCCACGCGCACGTCCGGCGTGCGGTGCCGGTCGGCGGGCACGACCGTCAGTTCCTCGACGTCGTAGCCGCGGGCGGCGAGCCGGTCGGTGACCGGGCCGGCGGGCGAGACGTGGTCGTGCTGGATGAGCAGGGCGCGCACGGGACCTCCTTGCCGTCCCGCAAATCGTACGTACCCAAATGAAATCGGGTCAACGGGACGGCCGCCGGTAGCGGGCCTGCCGGGAAGCGGCGGTGCCCGCGGCGAGCCCGGACAGCTCCCGCTCGATCGCCGCGGCGGCCCTCCGGCAGAACTCCTCCGGCTCGTCGGCGGCGTCGGGACGCTCGTCGACCACGGCGTCCACCAGGCCGTCGCGCAGCAGGTCGGCCGACCGGACGCCCTGGGACGCGGCCATCTCGGCGGCCCGCGACGGCGTCCGGTGCACGATCACCGAGGCGCCCTCGGGCGGCAGCGGCGCGAGCCAGCCGTGCCGGGCCGCGAGCACCCGGTCGGCGGGCAGCAGCGCCAGCGCGGCGCCGCCCGTCCCCTCGCCCATCAGCAGGCACAGCGTCGGTGCCGCGAGCGTCATCAGGTCGGCCAGGCAGCGGGCGATCTCGCCGGCGAGCCCGCCCTCCTCCGCCTCGGCCGACAGCACCGCGCCCGGCGTGTCCACCACGGTGACGAGCGGGAGCCCGAGTTCGGCGGCCAGCCCCATGCCGCGCCGCGCCACGCGCAGTCCGTCCGGGCCGAGCGGGTGCCCGGCGCGCTGGCTGTGCCGGTCCTGCCCGACGAGCACGCACGGCGCGCCGCCGAACCGGGCCAGCGCGAGCGTCAGCCCCCGCCCGGCCTCGCCCTGCCCGGTGCCCGACAGGGGCGTGACGTCCCCGGCGCCGTACCGGAGCAGTTCCCGCACGCCGGGACGGTCCGGGCGGCGGGACCGCTCGATCGACTCCCACGCGTCGCCGTCCCCGGCGGGCTCGCCGCCGAGCGTCGGCGCTCCGTCATGCGGAGGCCGCGCGCACAGGACGGACAGAGCCCGCGACGCCACCTCCGCGAGGTCGTCGAGACCCACGACCGCGTCCACGAGCCCCTTGGCCGCCAGGTTCTCGGCGACCTGGACACCGGGCGGGAACGGCTCCCCGTAAAGGCCCTCGTAGACGCGCGGCCCCAGGAACCCGATCAGCGCGCCGGGCTCGGCGGCCGTCACGTGCCCGAGCGACCCCCACGACGCGAACACGCCGCCCGTCGTCGGATGCCGCAGGTAGACGAGGTAGGGCAGCCCGGCGGCGCGGTGCGCCATCACGGCCGCGGTGATCCGGGCCATCTGGACGAACGCGGCGGTCCCCTCCTGCATCCGCGTCCCGCCCGAGGACGGCGCGGCGAGCAGCGGCAGCCGCTCGGCGGTGGCGCGCTCGACGGCCGCGACGATCCGGTCCGCGGTCGCCGACCCGATCGACCCGGCGAGGAACCGGAACTCCGACACGACGAACGCGACCCGGCGGCCGCGCAGCCGCCCCTCCCCGGTCACGACCGCCTCGTCGGTGCCGGCGCGCTCCCGGGCGGCGGCGAGGTCGTCCCCGTACGGCGTGCCGGGCGCGGGCTCCCCGGCGGGCGGGACGTCCCAGGACGTCCAGCCGTCCGCGTCGAGCACGCGCCGCAGCAGTTCCCGAGCGCCGACCCGTCCCGTCACCGCACCTCCCCGGAGCCTCCGGATGACGACCGCCTTCCCAGAATCATGACCGCGAACGCGGCCGGGCGGTCACCCGGGGTGGACACTGGGAGCGCACACAGCTCAGGGAAGGGAAACGCCGTTGCCCCCCGAAGCCGACGAGATCTGCTTCTCCTCCGCCCGCGACCTCGCCCGCCGCCTCCGCGCCCGCGACCTGTCCGCCCGGGAGGTCGTGCAGGCCCACCTCGACCAGATCGAACGGACGAACCCGCACGTCAACGCCATCGTGACGCTCGCCGCCGAACGGGCGGCGGACGAGGCCCGCGCCGCCGACGAGCGGCTCGCGTCCGGCGCGGACGTCGGGCCGCTGCACGGGCTGCCCGTCGCGCACAAGGACACCCACGCCACCGCCGGGATCCGCACGACGTCCGGCTCGCCGATCTTCGCCGACCACGTCCCGGACGCCGACGAGCTGGTCGTCGAGCGGATGCGGGCGGCCGGCGTCATCACGCTCGGCAAGACCAACGTGCCGGAGTTCGCGGCCGGGTCGCACACCTTCAACCCGCTGTTCGGGCTGACCCGCAACCCCTACGACCTCTCCCGGTCGGCGGGCGGCAGCAGCGGCGGCGCGGCGGCGGCGCTCGCGTGCGGGATGCATCCGCTCGCCGACGGCAGCGACATGGGCGGCTCCCTGCGCAACCCCGCGTCGTTCTGCAACGTCGTCGGGTTCCGGCCGTCGCCCGGCCGGGTGCCGTCGTGGCCGGCCGCCGCGGGCTGGTCGACGATGGGCGTGCAGGGCCCGATGGCCCGGTCGGTCGCCGACGCGGCGCTGCTGCTGTCGGTGCTCGCCGGCCCGGACCCGCGCAGCCCCATAGCGCTGGAGACGCCCGGCGCCGCGTTCGACGTCCCCCTCGAACGGGACATGTCGGGCGTGCGGCTCGCGTGGTCGCCCGACCTCGGCGGCACGGTCCCGGTCGACCCGGCCGTCACCGCCGTCCTCGAACCGGCCGTGAAGGCCTTCACCGGCCTCGGCTGCGTCGTCGAGGAGGCGTGCCCCGACCTCACCGGCGCCGACGAGGTGTTCCGGACGCTGCGCGCCTGGCACTGGGACATCGTCCTCGGCGCGCTGCTGGACGAGCGCCGCGCCGACCTCAAGGCGTCCCTGGTCCGCAACATCGAGGAGGGCCGCGCCCTCTCCGCCGCCGACGTCGGGCGCGCCGAGGTGCTGCACACCGCGCTGTTCCACCGCGTCCGGGAGTTCTTCGGCCGCTACGACGCGCTGCTCCTGCCGGTCAGCCAGGTGCCGCCGTTCGACGCGGACCTGGAGTACCCCGGCGAGGTCGCCGGGCACGCCATGCCCGACTACCTGGAGTGGATGCGGTCGTGCTTCCTGGTCTCGGCGACCGGCTCGCCCGCGCTGTCGGTGCCCGCCGGGTTCACCTCCGGCGGGCTGCCCGTGGGGCTGCAGATCGTCGGCCCGCACCACGCCGACCTCGCCGTCCTGCGGATCGGGCACGCGTTCGAGCAGGCCACCGGGCACGCCCGGCGCCGCCCGCCGCTCGCCTGACCTCCCGCACCGGCCCCGGGGGCCCGGGCCGCTAGTCGTCCTCCGCCGGGATCCGCAGGACGAACCGCGCGCCGCCGTCGCCGTCGGCGGCCACCAGCGTCCCCCCGTGCGCGCGGGCGATGTCGCGGGAAATGGTCAGGCCGAGGCCGGTGCCGCCCTTGTCGCGGCGCCGTCCCTCGGCCAATCGCTGGAACCGCCAGAAGATCCGCTCCCGGTCCTCCGGCGGGACGCCCGACCCGTCGTCGCGCACCTCCAGCACCGCGTCCGGGCCGTCCCGCGCCGCGGTCACCCAGATCCGCGACCGGGCGTGCCGCTCGGCGTTGTCCAGCAGGTTCGTCAGCAGCCTGACCAGCTGCTCCGGCGTCGCCCGGACCGCGATGCCCTCCGCCGCGTCGATCTCCACCGGGACCCGCCGGTCCCGCCGCGACGCCTCCGCCCGCACCAGCGCGCCGAAGTCGACCCGCTCCCGCTCGACGTGCACGCCCGCGCCGAGCTTCGCCAGGATCAGCAGGTCCGAGACGATGCCCTGCAGCCGGTCGGCGTCCGCGAGCGCCGCCCGCGCCACCGCGGGCCAGTCCTCGTCCTCCGGATGCTGCAGCGCCAGCTCCAGCTGCGTCCGCAGCCCCGTCAGCGGGCTGCGCAGCTCGTGCGAGACGTCCCCGACGAACGCGCGCTGCCGGTCGAGCAGGGCCTCGAGCCGGTGCAGCGTCAGGTTCACCGACTGCGCCAGCTCCGCCACCTCGTCGGACGGATCCGGGACGCTCACCCGGCCCGGCTCGCCGCCGGTGATGTTCGCCAGCTCGTCGCTCATCTTCCGCACCGGCCGCAGCGCCCGCCGCACCGCGCCCGCCACGATCCACGCCACCAGCGCGGTGCCGGTGATCGCGGCCCCGATGAGCAGGCCGATGAACGCGCCCTTGTTGCGCGTCAGCTCGGTGAGCGGAGCCCCCGCGTAGATGGTCCGGAACCCGAACGACGTCCGGATCCGCTCCCCGACCATGTAGACGTCGACGTCGAAGCGCTTCACGTGGATGACGTGGTCCTCGGGACGGTCCACGACCTGGGGGCGCGGCGCCTTCACCGGCCCGCGCCCGCGCAGCGCGTCGCTGTAGGCGAGCACGTGCCCCCGGTCGTCCTGCACCTGCAGGATCGTGAAGTCGGGGTCCTTGGGGCGCAGCAGGCCGTGCGGGTCGGTGTCGCGGACGAGCGCGGCGAGGTCGCCGACGACCAGGTCGCCGCGCTGGTGCAGCCCGCCGTACACGGTGCGCTGGACGAGCGTGTAGAACACGACGACGCCGGCCACCAGGACGAGGCCGACCATCAGGGTCGCGGCGGCGGTCACCCGGGCCCGCACCGACCAGCAGGAGGGCGACAGCCTCTTCCAGGGAACCCGCACCCCCGCGCTCTCCCCCTCCCCGTCACGCGGACGCCGGCACGGCGCCGCGTCCCAGCGCCCGGGAGGAGTGCGCAGAACTGGTTGTTACCGAGCCGTTGCCCGGTGAAACCTCGCGCCGCGCGGGTGGCCGATGCCCGCGCGGACGGCGCCTCCCACCCCTGGGGTGCCGCCCGCGCGGGCATCGCCTTCGGTGCCGCCAGCTCGCCCTCCGCCCGCGCGCCGAGGAGGATTTCCGACGGGATCGGGCTTGCTGTCGAACGAGTCCTACTCTGCCCGTCCCCTGTGGACTGGACGCTACATCGACGTGACGATCACGTTTCCAGTTCTTCCTGGGGGAACGCGCCATAATCTCCCCTCGAACGGGGATGGATGGACGCAGGAGACGCAAGGGAGTCGGGAACACCGCCATGGACGGAGACATTCGGCCGCTCGAGCCGGCCGACCCGCGCACGGTCGGCGGGCACACGCTGCTCGGCCGCCTCGGCTCGGGCGGCATGGGCACCGTGTATCTCGGCACCGACCCGGTGTCCGGCGGGCGCGTCGCGGTGAAGACCATCCACCCGCACCTCGCCGGGGACGAGTCGTACCGCCGGCGGTTCAAGGACGAGGCGTACCTGGCGAGCCGGGTCGCCTCCTTCTGCACCGCGCGGGTCCTCGCCCACGGCGAGGACGACGGCCGGCCCTACCTCGTCACCGACTACGTCGGGGGGATCTCGCTGCACCAGCGGCTCAGCTCCGGCGGGCCGCTGCCGCCCGCCGACCTGCACGGGGTGGCGGTCGGCGTCGCCTCGGCGCTGGCGGCGATCCACGCGGCGGGGCTGGTGCACCGCGACCTCAAGCCCGCCAACGTGATGCTGACGCTGTCCGGCTGCCGCGTCATCGACTTCGGGATCGCGCGCAGCCAGGACTCCGGCGGCGTCACCGCGGCGACCGGGAAGGTGCTCGGCACGCCCGGCTGGATGGCGCCGGAGGTGCTGCGCGGCGGCCCGGCGACCCCGGCCGCCGACATCTTCGCGTGGGGCTGCCTGATCGCGCACGCCGGCACCGGGCGGATGCCGTTCGGCGGCGACCCGGCGGCGCTGCGGGTCACCGACGCCGCGCCCGACCTGTCCGGGCTGCCGGAGCCGCTGCTGCCGGCCGTCCGGTCCGCGCTGTCGCACGATCCGGCGGACCGGCCGAGCGCCTCGGACCTGCTGCTGACGCTGGTGGAGCAGCCGCAGGCGGGGGACTGGCCGGCGGCCCCGCCGGACGGGGCGCCCGCCGCCGCGGTGCCGCCGTCGCCGCCGACCGGGACGCCGTCCGGGACGCAGGCCGGGACGCCGTCCGGGGGAACGCCGCCGCGCCCGCTCGTGGAGGGGGACGGCGCGTCCACCGAGACGCGGGCGTTCAACCCGATCGGCATCGCGGGCACGCTGTCCATCAACCGCACGCGGGTGCTCGCCGCGGCGGGGGCCGCCGCGGGCACCGTCCTGATCGGCGCGGTCATCCTCGGGCTGACGCAGGGCAAGGGCGACCCGCACGGGCACGCGTCGACGCCGGTGTCGCCGACGGCGTCCGCCCACGCGACGAAGAAGGCGCGGGCGGCCGTCACCCGCCCGGCGAAGCGTGCGCCGTCGCGGACGCAGGCGCCGAAGCCGGCCCCAAAGCACAAGGCGAAACACGCGAAGGGGAAGGGCAAGGGCAAGTCGCACTGACCCGCCCGCACGGGCGCGGCCGCGCGGCCTGGGCGCGGAGGTCTACGTGCGCCAGATGAGGACGAGGGCGCAGTCGTCGTCGCGGGCCGCCGCCATCCGCTCCACCAGCTCGCGGGCGCCCGTGCCGAACCCCTGCGGGACGAGCCGTTCGGCCTCGCCGAGCAGCCGGTCGATGCCGGCGTCGAGGTCGCTGCCGGGCGACTCGACCAGGCCGTCGGTGTAGAGCATCAGCGCGTCGCCGGGCCGCAGCGTCCCGCGCTCGGGGACGCAGTGCAGGTCGGGCACGACGCCGAGGACGACGCCCTTGGCCGGGCTGACCTGCCACGCGCCGCTGCCCGCGTCGAACTGGACGGCGGGCGGGTGCCCGGCCGAGCCGACCGTGTACTCGCCGGTCTTCAGGTCGACGACGACGTGTACCGCGGTGACGAACCCCTCGTCCCAGCGCTGCTTCTGGAGGTAGACGTTGCAGGCGGGCAGGAACCGGTCAGGTTGGAGCGATCCAAGCAATCCCCCGAAAGCGCCCGACAGCATCAGCGCCCGGGTGCCGGCGTCGGTGCCCTTCCCCGACACGTCGACCAGCGCCACCTCCAGCGTGTCGCCCTCCAGCGAGGAGACCACGAAGTCGCCGCCGAACGACGAGCCGCCCGCCTGGAGCATGACGACCTGCGACGCCCAGCCGTCCGGCAGCTCGGGCATCTCGCCCTGCCGGCGCAGCCGGTCGCGCAGCTCCAGCAGCATCGAGTCGCCGCGCAGCCCCTGCACGCCGAGCTGCTGGCGGGTGCGGGCGAGGGTCAGCGCGAGCACCGCGGTGATCGTCAGCGTCGCGACGATGCCGGGGCCGATCGCCGCGACGTCCCGCCAGGCGTCGTAGGACACCATCGCGACCACGACGCACAGCAGCGCGATGAGGCTGCGGACCTTCAGCAGGAGCCCGCCGCCGAGCACGATGAGGACCAGCGCGCCCGATGGGGCGAGGCCGCGGGTGTCGTCCGCCGTCGCGACGCCGATCGCGATCGCCGCCACGGCGAGCACGGCGAAGACGTACCGCTCCCTGGTCAGCCTCCCCTGCCGCATGGCCCGGTACAGGGCGACCAGCGGCGGGATCCTGCGCAGGAAGGCGCGGACCCGCGGCGGGAGCATCTGCACCAGTCGTTGAAGCATGTCCCGGGCACTGTATCGAGCATTCGCGACGACCGGCGGGCATCCGGGCGACCGGTGACGTGTTGCAACGGTCCAGCTCCGTTCTCTGTGGGTAAGACCACGTTCGAACCGGAGTTTCGGGAACGCGAGGGAGGCGGCATATGGGGCAGCCGGGAATGCGCATCACCGTGACCGCGGCGATGCGGGCGCGGGACGTCTCGCGCCCGTGGCCGGA
>NZ_WBMR01000184.1 GCF_008923365.1 Actinomadura montaniterrae | reverse complement strand
AGCCGGGCGGCGCGCCGATGCCGCCGCCGAGGCCGCCGATCACCGTGCCCCCGCCGCAGGGCTGGCAGCCCGGCCCGCCGACCCCGCCGCGCCGCGGCCCCGGCCTGCTGATCGCGCTGATCGGCGGCGGTCTCGTGCTCGTGCTCGTCGCGGTCGCCGCCGTCGTCCTGATCATCAGGAGCAGCGGCGACGACGGCGGGAACGGCGCGGACGGCGGCGGATCCGACGGCACGAGCCTGCAGGCCGGCAAGATCGCCGGCGGCGCGGAGGCGATCCCGAACCCCGACGGCAGCCTCACCATGGCCCGGCCCGGCGTCACGTCCCCGGTCGTCGACATCTACGAGGACTTCTCCTGCCCGCCCTGCGGCAACTTCGACCGCACCAACGACCCGATGCTCAAGCAGGTGGCCGTGGCGGGCGAGGCGAAGGTCGTCTTCCACCCCATGGTCATCTTCGGCGCGGGCACCGAACCGCAGCACGGCAACTCCACCCGCGCCGCGTCCGCGCTGCGCTGCGTCCGCGAAGGCGCGCGCTGGCTGTCCTACCAGGACGCCCTCTACGCGCACCAGCCGTCCGAGAGCACCCAGGGCTACGCCACCTCCGACCTCCTCGCCTGGGCCGCGCCCCTCGGCCTCACCGGCGACGACTTCAAGACCTGCGTCACCGGGCAGCGGTACGCCGCCGACGTCGCGCGGGTCAGCGAGTCCTACATCTCGTCCGGGGTCCAGGGGACGCCGTCGGTGCGCGTGAACGGCCGGCTGCTCTCCTCGTCCGACACCCAGACGCCGGACGCCCTGCGGCGCGCCATCGAGGCCGCCTCCTGACCGGAACGGCTAGTCTCACCCGCGACGAGGGAGGTCGAGCGCGATGGCGTGGAGCTGGCGTTTGGAGAAGGCCGACGGGCAGGCGGCCGGCACGTCCGAGGAGACCTTCTCCACCCAGTCGGACGCGGAGAGCTGGCTGGGCGAGAACTGGCGGAGCCTGCGCGCCGGCGAGGTCGACAAGGTGACGCTGCTGGACGGTGAGACCGTCGTCTACGGGATGAGCCTGCACGACCCGGAGTGACGCCGGACGGCCGCCGGAGGCGGAAGGGGCCGCCGGACGCGGAAGGGGCCGCGGGACGCCCGTCCCGCGGCCCCTCGCCGCTCCGGCCCGGCCTCAGCTCACGGGCGGGTGCGCGGGCTGGCGGTCTTCGACGCGTCGCGGATCACGACGTCGCCGAGCACGTCGTCGATCCGCTTCAGCACGTCGGCGTCCAGCTTCACCCCGGCCGCCTTCACGTTGTCGACGACCTGCTCCGGACGCGACGCGCCGACGATCGCCGCCGACACGTTCGGGTTCTGCAGCGTCCACGCGACCGCGAGCTGCGCCATCGACAGGCCGAGGTCGTCGGCGATCGGCCTCAGGTTCTGCACGCGGGTCAGCAGGTCGTCGTCCATCATGCGGCGGATCATGTCGGCGCCGCCCTTGTCGTCGGTGCCCCGCGACCCCGCGGGCGGCGGCTGGCCCGGCTTGTACTTGCCGGTCAGCACGCCCTGCGCGATCGGCGACCAGACGATCTGGCCGATCCCCTCGCGCTCGCACAGCGGGACGACCTCCTCCTCGATGACCCGCCACAGCATCGAGTACTGCGGCTGGCTCGACACGATCCGGTCGAACCCCATCTCGTCGGCGATCTTCAGGGCCTGCTCGATCTGCTCCGCGCGCCACTCCGACACGCCGACGTACAGCACCTTGCCCTGCCGGACGAGGTCGTCGAACGCGCGGAGGGTCTCCTCCAGCGGCGTCTCGTAGTCGAACCGGTGGGCCTGGTAGAGGTCCACGTAGTCGGTGCCGAGACGGCGCAGCGAGCCGTTGATCGACTCCATGATGTGCTTGCGGGACAGCCCCCGGTCGTTCACGCCGGGCCCGGTGGGCCAGTAGACCTTGGTGAAGATCTCCAGCCCCTCGCGGCGCTGCCCCTTCAGGGCGCGGCCGAGGACCTCCTCGGCGCGCGTCCCGGCGTAGACGTCCGCGGTGTCGAAGGTGGTGATCCCCTCGTCGAGGGCCGCGCGCACGCACGCGCGCGCCGCGTCCTCCTCGACCTGGGAGCCGTGGGTGAGCCAGTTGCCGTACGCGATCTCGCTGATCTTCAGACCGCTCCGGCCCAGGTATCGGAACTCCATGCCCACGACCCTAGCCCGGCGGAGATCACCGCCGGGCCGGGCGGGGGCGCCGCGGCCCCGCCGTCAGACCTTGTCCTTCTCGCCGATCTTCACCTGCGGCCCGGGCATCCGCAGCCGGCGGATCTGCATCGCGCGCATCGCCGCGTACATCCCGACGCCCTTGGTGTCCTCGTCCGGGTGCCGCTCGGCGGCGAGCTTCTTGACGCCCCGGCTCAGCATCAGGCCCTCGCCGAACACCACGACCAGCAGCAGCGGCGGCGCGAACAGCACCAGCAGCTTGGCCGCCGGGATCGGCAGCAGGCTCAGCAGCACGATCGCGAACATCGCGTACATGAGGTACGAGCCGACGGTGCGGCGCGCGTCCACGTAGTTGCGGGCGAGCCGCCGGACCGGGCCCTTGTCCCGCTTGAGGAGGTACTTCTCGTCCCCGCGGGCCATGCCGGCGCGCGCACGCTGGCGCTCGTCCGCCTGCCGCTCCCGCACCTTCTTGTACGCCTCCTTGCGCGTGGAGGGCGCGGTGATCGGCTGGCGGCGGCGCTTCTCGGCCTCGCTGCGCTTCGGCGTGGGGCGCCCCTTGCCTCCCGGCTTCGGCGTTACTACCTGAGGAGGATTCGGCGGGGCTTCCGGGGTACGACGCTTGAACACGGGGTCAGCCTACCGGCTGCGAACATCGTGGCTGCCTCGCGCGTTAACGCGTAGGGTGATAAGAACCCCAGCAGTGGTCATTGAGCCCAGTATGCGACTGAGGCACAGCACGAAGGGACCGGCGCCGCGCGATGAGCGTGATGAAAAGAATGTCGATGATCTTCAAGGCCAAGGCCAACAAGGCCCTGGACCGGGCCGAGGATCCTCGCGAGACGCTCGACTACTCCTACCAGCGCCAGCTGGAGATGCTGCAGAAGGTCCGTCGGGGGGTTGCCGACGTCGCCACCTCGCGCAAGCGTCTCGAGCTGCAGATCAACCAGCTCGAGCAGCAGCAGAACAAGCTGACCGACCAGGGCAAGAAGGCGCTGCAGGTGGGCCGCGAGGACCTCGCCCGCGAGGCGCTGACCCGCCGGTCCGGGCTGGACTCCCAGCTCAACGACCTGCGCGCGCAGTACCAGCAGCTGCAGGGCGAGGAGGAGAAGCTCACGCTCGCCTCCCAGCGGCTGCAGGCCAAGGTCGACTCCTTCCGCACCCGCAAGGAGACGATCAAGGCGACGTACACCGCCGCCGAGGCGCAGACCAAGATCAACGAGGCCTTCTCCGGCATCTCCGAGGAGATGGGCGACGTCGGCCTGGCGATCCAGCGCGCCGAGGAGAAGACCGAGAACATGAAGGCGCGCGCCGGCGCCATCGACGAGCTGCTCGCCTCCGGCGCGCTCGAGGACTTCTCCGGCCCCCGCGACGACATCCAGGCCGAGCTCGACCGGATGGGCTCCGGCCCCGGCGTCGACCTCGAGCTGGAGCGGCTGAAGGCCGAACTCGGCCAGGGCCCGGCGCCCAAGGAGCTGAACCAGGGCTCGCCCACCGCGCAGCCGCAGCAGCAGCAGCACGACACCCCGCAGCAGGCCCCGTGGCCGCAGCAGCCCGGGGGTGCGCAGTGATCGTCCGCCTCATGGGCGAGGGGCAGCTGGACGTCGCCGACGGCGACCTGGCCGCGCTCAACACCCTCGACGGCGAGCTCGAGTCGGCCATCGAGGCCGGCGACGAGGCGGCGTTCCGCGCCGCGCTGCACGCCCTGCTGGAGAGCGTGCGCAAGGTCGGCAAGCCGCTGCCGGCCGACAGCCTGGCCCCGTCCGAGCTGATCCTGCCGCCGGCGGACGCGGCGATCGACGAGGTGCGCGCCATGCTCGGCGACGAGGGGCTGATCCCGGACTAGATCCCTGGCCGCCCGGCCGGGCGGCCAGGGGCCGGTCGTCCTCCAGGACGATTCGCGCGGGACTCCGGCGGTGGCTGGCACAAAAACCGGGGCTCACGCGTTCTCACAAGTGAATCGGGGAAAGAAAACTGGGGGTTGCCGGATGGCCTCGACGCGTTACGCCTCCGACCGGGGGCTGACGTCACGCATGCTCGTGACCATGTTCCTGCTGGGACTGGTCTACGTCGTCTTCGTGACGGCGTTCTTCGTGATCGCTCCGAAGTTCGGGGTGATCGCCCTCGTCATCGCGCTGGCGTTCCTGTTCGCGCAGTACTTCTTCTCCGACAAGCTGACGATGTTCGCCATGCACGGCCGGGAGGTCTCGCCGGAGGAGGCGCCCGAGCTGCACGGCGTGATCGACCGCATCTGCGCCATGTCGGACGCGCCGAAGCCGCGCGTCGCCGTCGCCGACACCGACGTGCCGAACGCGTTCGCGACCGGCCGCAACCAGAAGAAGGCCGTGGTCTGCGTGACCACCGGGCTGCTGCGCAGGCTCGACCCCGTCGAGCTGGAGGGCGTGCTCGCGCACGAGATGGCGCACGTCGCGCACAAGGACGTCGCGGTCATGACGATCGCCTCGTTCCTCGGCATCTGCGCCGGCCTGATCACCCGCTTCGGCCTGGAGTGGGGCCTGTGGGGCGGCTTCAACCGCCGCGACAACGACCAGAACACCGGGATGATCCTGCTCGCCGTGGTCGCGGTCAGCGCCGTCGCCTACGCGATCAGCTTCCTGCTCACCCGGGCGCTGTCGCGCTACCGGGAGCTGTCGGCCGACCGGGCCGCCGCGCTGCTGACCGGCCGCCCGTCCGCGCTGGCCAGCGCGCTGACGAAGGTGTCCGGCGAGATCGCCCGGATCCCGACCAACGACCTGCGCCAGGCGCAGGCGTTCAACGCCTTCTTCTTCACCCCGGCGTTCGGCAAGGGCTTCACGATCTCGCACCTGTTCTCCACCCACCCGCCGCTGGACAAGCGGCTCGCGCAGCTGTCGAAGATCTCCGACCAGCTCAGCAGGGGAGTCTGATCCGTGGGTTTCCTGGACACGCTGCTCGGCCGGTCCAAGCCGGTCAAGCCGGACCTCGACCAGCTCTTCGGGCTGTCCACCGCCGCGATCACGCTCGAGGCGGCCACGGGGTTCAAGCCCACGGGCCTCGGCTCCGTCTGCTTCCGGGCGGCGGAGGGCGGCGCGTTCGCGCGGCTGCAGGCCGACGTCCAGGAGTTGCTGGACGCCGACGAGGGCCCGAAGGTCGAGATCAGCAACGACTCCTACGGCTACACGTGGCTGCTGGCGACGCACCCGCCGGAGGAACTCCCGGACCTGGTCACCGACCTGCACGCGGTGAACTCCACGCTGGAGTCCGGCGGGTTCGGCCCGCACCTGCTGTGCTCGCTCGCCGGCTTCCGCGGCCCGGAGGGGCAGCGGCTCGCGCTCGTCTACCTGTACAAGCGCGGCACGTTCTACCCGTTCGCGCCGCTGCCGGGGGACAAGCGGGACAACGCCCTGGAACTCCAGGTGCGCGGCGCGGTCGGCGCCGACCTGCCCTTCGAGCAGGACCTCGGCCGCTGGTTCCCCGTGTGGGGCGCCCCCGGCCTGTGACGGGCCGCCCGCGGCGGATCCCGCCCCGGGATGCCTGATCTATGGGCCGATGCGGGGTATGTCAGTGAGGTGAACGTCCGTGCACGGTCGGTTCATGCGGGAGGCGCAATGACCGGACGTCCCTGGGATCATGCCCGCCACTGCGACGCGCTGGAGGCGGAGGCCGCCGCGTTCGCCGACGCCGCGGCGGGCGCCGACCTCGAGGTGGACGTGCCGTCCTGCCCCGGCTGGTCCGTCGCCGAGCTGGTCCGCCACCTCGGCGCGATGCACCGGTGGGCCGGCGGCACCGTCCGGGTGGGCGCCCCGCGCCGGCTGAGCCTGCGCGAGCTCGGCGTCTCGTTCCCGGTGGTGCCGGGCGATCACCTGCCCTGGTACAAGGAGGGCGCCGGACGGCTCCTGGAGATCCTGCGGGCCGCCGACCCGGACGCGCCCGTGTGGGCCTGGGGCGTCGACCAGCACGCCCGGTTCTGGTCGCGGCGGATGCTGTTCGAGACCGCCGTGCACCGCGCCGACCTGGAGATCGCGTGCGGCCGGACGCCCGCCGTCGCGCCCGACGCGGCCGCCGACGGGACCGACGAGCTGCTGGAGAACCTGGAACGGGCCGCCGCGTTCGCGCCGAAGGTCGAGAACCTGCGCGGCGACGGCGAGGTCCTCGCCTTCGACGCCGCCGACCTCGGCTCCCGCTGGCTGTTCCGCCTCCTGCCGGACCGCTTCGAGTGGACCCGCGACGACGCCCCGGACGGCCCCGGCGGCGCCGACGCGACCGTCCGCGGCACCGCCTCGGACGTCTTCCTGTTCCTGTGGGGCCGCCGCAAGCTCGGCGACCCCGCCCTCGACTTCACCGGCAACGACGACCTGCTCGTCCACTGGGTCGAGAATTCTGCGATCTGACCGGTGCAAGGCCTCGACCACCGCGCGAGCGCGTCATCTGACCGGCGGGGCGACGCCGGAGGCGAGCCCCGCCGGGAAGCTCGCGAAGCGAGGTCGCGCTCGCCCAAGCCTGGTCAGGGGGCGAGCCGCCAGGCGAGCCCCCTGGGCCAGGGTTGTTAAGGCAGAGCGAGCATCTGGTCGAGGGCGGCTCGGGCGTTGCGGGCGGTGTCGTCGTCGACCGTGATGACGTTCTCGACCTCGCCGCGCACCAGCGACTCCAGCGACCACACCAGGTGCGGCAGGTCGATGCGGTTCATCGTGGAGCAGTAGCAGACGGTCTTGTCGAGGAACATGACGTTCTTGTCCGGGTGGGCGTTCGCGAGGCGCCGGACGAGGTTCAGCTCGGTGCCGACCGCCCACGACGTGCCGGGCTCGGCGGCCTCGATGGTCTTGATGATGTACTCGGTGGAGCCGATCTGGTCGGCGGCCGTGACGACCTCGTGCCGGCACTCGGGGTGGACGAGCACGTTGACGCCGGGCACGCGCGCGCGGACGTCGTCCACCGACTCCTTGCTGAACCGGCCGTGCACCGAGCAGTGGCCGCGCCAGAGGATCATCCTGGCGTCGCGGAGCTGGTCGCGGGTGAGGCCGCCCTCGCGGCGGTGCGGGCTGTAGACGACGCAGTCGTCCAGCGAGAAGCCCATCTCCAGGACGGCGGTGTTGCGGCCGAGGTGCTGGTCGGGCAGGAACAGCACCTTCTTGCCCTTGGAGTACGCCCAGTCCAGGGCGCGCTTGGCGTTGGACGAGGTGCACACCACGCCGCCGTGCCGCCCGACGAAGCCCTTGATGTCGGCGGAGGAGTTCATGTAGGTGACCGGGACGACGTCGTCCGCGACGCCCGCGTCCTCCAGGACGTCCCAGCACTCCTCGACCTGGTCGAAGGTCGCCATGTCCGCCATGGAGCAGCCGGCGCCGAGGTCGGGCAGGATCACCTTCTGGTGCGGCGCGGTGAGGATGTCGGCGGACTCCGCCATGAAGTGGACGCCGCAGAACACGATGTAGGGCGCCTCGGGCCGCGCGGCGGCCTGCTGCGCGAGCTTGAACGAGTCGCCGGTGACGTCGGCGAACTGGATGACCTCGTCGCGCTGGTAGTGGTGCCCGAGGACGAACACCTGGTCGCCGAGGGCGGCCTTGGCGGCGCGGGCCCGCTCGACCAGCGCGGGGTCGGACGCGGGCGGCAGCTCGCCGGGGCAGTCCACGCCGCGCTCGCTCGCCGGGTCGGAGCCCTCGCCGAGGAGCAGCAGCGGAAGGTCGCGCACTGGGGTGGTCACGGGAGTCTCCCTCCTGCGACGGGACTTATCGTCGCTTTGACGACTAATGATGGCACATCATCGTCGCGGCGGCGGTGTGACGTAGGACGCACCGCTCCCGGGCGTTAAAGATGGGCGATACGCGGAATGGCCTTGTGGCGAGGTACGTTGTCCTACGGGAAGAGGCGTAAGTCGTCCTCGAGGACAAGCGACAGTCCGCCGCACCGCGGCGCAGCGAGACCCGGGAGCTGAACACATGACGGTTTCAGGCGAGACCACGCAGGAGACCACGCAGCAGGGCGTCATCCTCACCGACGCCGCCGCCGAGAAGGCCAGGGGCCTGCTCGAGCAGGAGGGCCGCGACGACCTTGCGCTGCGTGTCGCCGTGCAGCCGGGCGGCTGCTCCGGCCTGATCTACCAGCTCTTCTTCGACGAGCGGGAGATGGACGGCGACCAGGTCCAGGACTTCGGCGGCCTGAACGTGCGCGTCGACCGGATGAGCGCGCCCTACCTCACCGGCGCCACCATCGACTTCGTCGACACGATCGAGAAGCAGGGCTTCACGATCGACAACCCGAACGCGTCGGGCTCCTGCGCCTGCGGCGACTCCTTCAACTGACGGAGCACCGCCGGCCCGCGGGCCGGCGGAGGGGCGGCCGGGCGAGACGTCCGGGCCGCCCCTTTCGCATGCCCGGCCCGCCCCGCCGGGATGCGCACCCGCCGCGTCGTGTGGTCCGATGGGAAGTAGTCTTTCCGGGTTGAAACAGCCGGTGACAAGCCGGACGACCGCGACGAGGAGAGCGACGCGTGCGCATCGCCGTGACCGGATCCATTGCGACCGACCATCTGATGACCTTCCCCGGAAGGTTCTCCGACCAGCTCCTGCCCGACCAGCTCGACCGGGTCTCGCTGTCCTTCCTGGTGGACGAGCTGGAGATCCGCCGCGGCGGCGTCGCCGCGAACATCTGCTTCGGGATGGGCAGCCTCGGCAAGGAGTCGATCCTCGTCGGATCCGTCGGCGACGACTTCGCCGACTACCGCTCCTGGCTGGACCGGCACGGCGTCGACACCGCCTCCGTGCACGTGTCCGAGCTGCACCACACCGCCCGGTTCCTGTGCACCACCGACCAGGACCAGAACCAGATCGCATCCTTCTACACCGGCGCGATGAGCGAGGCCCGCTCCATCGAGCTCGGCCCGGTCGCCGAGCGCGTCGGCGGCCTCGACCTCGTGCTGATCAGCGCGAACGACCCCGAGGCGATGCTCCGGCACACCGACGAGTGCCGCTCGCGCGGCATCCCGTTCGCCGCCGACCCGTCCCAGCAGCTCGCCCGGATGGAGGGCACGGACGTCCGCCGCCTCCTCGACGGCGCCGCCTACCTGTTCAGCAACGAGTACGAGAAGGCGCTGTTCGAGGAGAAGACCGGCTGGTCCGGCGAGGAGGTGCTGTCGCGGGTCGGGATCCGCGTCACCACCCTCGGCGCCAAGGGCGTCGTCATTGACCGGCAGGGGGAGGAGGGCCTGCACGTGCCCTGCGTCCCCGTCGAGAAGGTCGTGGACCCGACCGGCGTCGGCGACGCGTTCCGCTCCGGCTTCCTGTCGGCGACGGCGTGGGGCCTGCCGCTGGAGCGCGCCGCGCAGGTCGGCAGCACCGTCGCGGCGCACGCGCTGGAGGCCGCGGGCCCACAGGAGTACACGCTGTCGCGGCGGGCGTTCCTCGACCGGCTCGCCTCCGCCTACGGCGCCGGCGCGGCCGCCGACGTCGAGCCGCACCTCGCCTGCCCCAACCCGTGACCGGCGCGCCGTAGGGGCCCGCGCGGGCCCCTGCGGCGGGCCTCTACGGCGGTGCGCCGTCAGTACGTCCGGCGGATGTGGAAGCCCCAGCCGCCCTGCGGGAGCGTCTCCTCGCGGACGAAGTCCTGCGACTTCATCCGGCACCAGGCGGGGACGTCGGTGCGCGCGGCGGCGTCGTCGGCGAGGACCGCGATGACCTCGCCGACCGGGACCTCGCGGATCCGGTCCGCCAGCATGATGATCGGGATCGGGCACTTGCGGCCGAGCGCGTCGATGACCAGCGCCGGGGGAGGGCCGGCGGGCTCGGCGGGCGGCGGTGCCGCCGGCGCGTTGGAGCCTCCGCTCCTGGCGCGGCCTCGGAACCTCATGGGCGCGACCGCCTCCCTCTTCTGCTGGTTCGGGCTCGGTGTGGTGTTCTGCCGCCGGTGCCGGTCACGGGTCCAGCGCGTTCAGCGCCGACCGGCGCAGCCGGGCCACGGTGCCGGGGAGGACGGTGAGGAACCGGTCGACATCGGCGGAAGCGACGCCACGCGGCAGCGATACCCGCACGTTCCCATGGGTAATCACTCCCATCGCCTCGAGCACATGACTCGGACGCAGCGTATCCGCCGTACACGAGCTGCCGGACGAAACGGCGAAACCCGCGCGGTCCAGTTCGGTCAGCAGCGCCTCGCCCTCCACGTACAGGCAGGAGAACGTCACGATGTGCGGCAGCCGGCGGGCCGGGTCGCCGACGACCTCGACGTCCGGCACGGCCGCGGGGACCCGCTCGCGGATCCGGTCGACCAGCGCCGCCAGCCGCGGTGCCTCGTCCCGCATGTCCGCCCGGAACGCCTCCAGCGCGGCGGCGGCCGCCACGACGGCCGGGACGTTCTCGAACCCGGGGACGCGGCGCGCCTCGCGCTCGTCGGCGGGCAGCGGGGAGCGCCACCGCGTGCCCTTGCGGACCGCGAGGACCCCGACGCCCGCGGGCCCGCCCCACTTGTGCGCGCTGCCGGCCAGCAGCGACCAGCCGCCCGGCACGTCGACCCGGCCGAGCGACTGCGCGGCGTCGACGAACAGCGGCACGCCCGCCGCGCGGCACGCCTCGGCGACCTCCGCGACCGGCTGCACCGTCCCGACCTCGTGGTTCGCCGACTGCAGGCACGCCAGCGCGGTGTCCGGGCGCAGCGCCGCCGCGAACGCGGCCGGGTCGACGCGCCCGGCCCGGTCCACGCCGACGGCCGTGACCTCGCCGCCGTCCGCCTCGTGCAGCTCGGCGGCGTGCAGCACGCTGGAGTGCTCGACCGCGCTCACCACCAGGTGGCGCCCGGCCCGCCGGCGCGCCTGGAGCCCCCCGAGGACCGCCAGGTGCACCGCCTGGGTGCCCGACGACGTGAACGACACCTCGTCCGGGCGGGCGCCCAGGACGCCCGCGACGCGCGCGCGGGCCCGGTCCAGCAGCATGCGGGTGCTCCTCGCCCGCCCGTACAGCCTGGCGGGGTCGGCCCAGCCCGCGTCCAGCGCCTCCAGGAGCGCCGCCCGTGCCGCGGGATGCGGCGGCTCGGTGGAGGCGGCGTCGAAGTACCCGTCCGGCGCACTGGAGTCAGCCACGCCAGAACACTAACCGGGCACCCGATCGGGGGTTCGCGCGACCCTAGCGCTAGTGTGTCCACCACACGTGTAACAACTGATCTCACCGCCCGGGTCGACCGGGCTTTCATCCGTGGGGAAGGCATTCCGTGAGTCCGACCCGCTCTGGGGAGCGGCGTACGCCTGTGCGCAGTCGCCGCGCAATCAAAAGCGCCGGCGCGCTAGGGCTGCTGGCGCTGTCCGCAACCGCGTGCAGCGGCCAGGCATCCCGGCTGGGCATGCCCGAGCCGATCGGCCCGCAGGCCGAGCGCATGCTGAAGCTCTGGCAGGGTTCCTGGATCGCGGCGTTCGCCGTCGGGGCCGTCGTCTGGGGCCTGATCATCTGGGCGGTGCTGTTCCACCGCAAGCGCTCCGACGACCTGCCGCCGCAGGTCCGCTACAACATGCCGATCGAGATCCTCTACACGGCGGTCCCGTTCGTCATCATCGCGGTCCTGTTCTACTTCACGGCGCGCGACGAGAACTACGTCGAGAAGACCACCAAGAACCCTCCGGTGGTCGTCGACGTCACCGCGTTCCAGTGGAGCTGGCAGTTCGACTACAAGGAGAAGGACGCCACCGGCAAGGAGCAGACCGTCGCGTCGGTCGTCGGCCAGCCGGTGAACCCGAACGCCACCTCCGGTGCCAAGCCCGTGATGACGATCCCGGCCGGTGAGCACGTGCGGGTGCGGCTGCACTCCAACGACGTCATCCACTCGTTCTGGGTCCCGGCGCTCCTCTACAAGAAGGACGTCATGCCGGGCTACGACAACGAGTTCGAGTTCGAGGCGACCAAGCTGGGCACCTATGAGGGCCGCTGCGCCGAGCTCTGCGGCGTCGACCACAGCCGGATGCTGTTCCAGCTGAAGGTCGTCACGCCCGCCCAGTACCAGAAGTTCATCGCCGATTCGAAGGCCGCCCTGGCCGCGGGGGGTGCCAAGTGACCACGATCAGTCACGCACCGAGCGCGCCGGTCACCACGGTGCGGACCAGCAAGGGGCGCATCGTCGCCAACTGGCTGTCCTCCACCGACCACAAGGTGATCGGCTACCTCTACCTGATCACCTCGTTCGTGATGTTCCTGTTCGGCGGCATCCTCGCGCTGGTCATCCGCGCGGAGCTGTTCAAGCCGGGCCTGCAGGTCGTGAGCAACGAGCAGTACAACCAGATGTTCACGATGCACGGCACGATCATGCTGCTGATGTTCGCGACGCCGCTGTTCGCGGGCTTCACCAACGTGATCATGCCGCTGCAGATCGGCGCGCCGGACGTCGCGTTCCCCCGGCTGAACATGCTGGCGTACTGGCTGTTCCTGTTCGGCAGCCTGATCGTCATCGCGGGCTTCCTGACCCCGGGCGGCGCGGCCAGCTTCGGCTGGTTCGCCTACGCGCCGCTGTCGGACGCGGTCCGCTCGCCGGGCGTCGGCGGCGACATGTGGGTGATGGGCCTCGCGATGTCGGGCTTCGGCACCATCATGGGCGCGGTCAACTTCATCACCACGATCCTGTGCATGCGCGCGCCGGGCATGACGATGTTCCGGATGCCGATCTTCACGTGGAACGTCCTGCTGACCTCCATCCTGGTCCTGCTGGCGTTCCCCGTCCTCGCCGCCGCGCTGCTGGCCCTGGAGGCCGACCGCAAGCTCGGCGCGCACGTGTTCGACGCCTCGCACGGCGGCGCGCTGCTCTGGCAGCACCTGTTCTGGTTCTTCGGGCATCCGGAGGTCTACATCATCGCGTTGCCCTTCTTCGGCATCGTGACGGAGATCCTGCCGGTGTTCGCCCGCAAGCCGGTGTTCGGCTACATCGGCCTGGTCTTCGCGACCATCTCCATCGCGGGCCTGTCGGTCACCGTGTGGGCGCACCACATGTTCGTCACCGGCCAGGTGCTGCTGCCGTTCTTCTCCTTCATGACGTTCCTCATCGCCGTGCCCACGGGGGTGAAGTTCTTCAACTGGGTCGGGACGATCTGGCGAGGACAGCTGACGTTCGAGTCGCCGATGCTGTGGTCGCTGGGCTTCCTCGTGACGTTCCTGTTCGGCGGCCTGACCGGCGTCATCCTCGCGTCCCCGCCGATGGACTTCCAGCTGTCGGACTCCTACTTCGTCGTCGCGCACTTCCACTACGTCGTGTTCGGCACCGTGGTGTTCGCGATGTTCGCGGGCTTCTACTTCTGGTGGCCCAAGTGGACCGGCAAGATGCTGAACGACCGCCTCGGCAAGGTGCACTTCTGGCTGCTGTTCATCGGCTTCCACGGCACCTTCCTCATCCAGCACTGGCTGGGCGCCGAGGGCATGCCGCGCCGGTACGCCGACTACCCCAAGGAGTTCGAGGGCCTGAACCAGGTCTCGTCGATCTTCGCCTTCATCCTGGGCGCGTCGATGCTGCCGTTCTTCTACAACGTGTACATCACGTGGAAGAAGGGCAAGCGCGTCGAGGTGGACGACCCGTGGGGCTACGGCTCGTCGCTGGAGTGGGCCACCTCGTGCCCGCCGCCGCGGCACAACTTCAACTCGATCCCGAAGATCCGTTCCGAGCGGCCGGCGTTCGACCTGCACCACCCGCACGTGGGCGCGCAGGGCGAGCTGACCGGGGCGAAGGAGTAGCCGATGCGCGTCCAGGCGTTCATGTTCTACGGTTGCGCGGTCTTCTTCCTCGCCACCGACATCGTGTACTGGCTCTGGTCGGGTGACTGGACCGGCACGACGGCGCTCGCGCTCGCGATCGGCCTCGCCGGGCTGATCGGGTTCTACATCCACTTCACCGTCCGGCGCCTCGAGCGGGCCAACGCGGGCCCGCTGTACGAGGACGACCCGCAGGGCGACATCGCCGACGCGGCCGGCGAGCTGGGCTTCTTCAGCCCGCACAGCTGGTGGCCGCTGTTCCTCGGCCTGTCGGCCGCGGCCGTCGCCCTCGGCGTCGTGTTCGGCTGGTGGCTGGTGATCCTCGGCGCGTGCGCCGCGATCCTGACCTCGATCGGACTGGTGTTCGAGTACTACCGGGGTCATTTCGCCCACTGATCAGTAAAAGAACCCCAAGAGGGGCGGTATCCGCAATTTCGCGGGTACCGCCCCTTTCACATACTGGACGTCGTCCCAGCAAATAGGGCTGGCCAGGCGAATCGCTCGTCCAGGTGGGAAACGACCGGGGGGTCCACGTGCGGGTGGGTGACTCAGGACCGAGGTACCGGGGAAGGCGGGCCGCCGCCGTGCTCGCGGGCGCGGGCATGGTGGCGGGCGTCGCGGGGTGCTCCGGACAGCAGGCGGTGACCGGACGCGACGCGGTCTCGCTCGCCGTGTCACCGGGCGGGGGCGCGGCGCTGCCGCCCGACAGCCCGATCGACGTGCGGGCGAGGACCGGCAGGATCGCGAACGTCACGGTGACGACGGCGAAGGGCGCGCCCGTCGAGGGCGACCTGAACGCCGACCGGACGCAGTGGCGGTCGCGCTGGTCGCTCGCGCCCGGCCAGGCCTACGCGGTCGACGCGACGGCCATCGGCAAGGACGGGAAGACGCGCACCGTCCGCAGCGGCTTCACCGTCGCGACCGTCCAGAAGAAGTTCGGCGTGACCGTCGACGCGCCCTTCAACAAGGAGACGGTCGGCGTCGGCATCCCGATCGTCATGCGGTTCGACCAGCCCGTGAAGGACCGCGCCGCGGTCGAGCGGGCGCTGGAGGTGCGCTCCGACAAGGCCGTTGAGGGCGCCTGGCACTGGTTCAACGACCAGGAGGTCGTGTTCCGGACCAAGCAGTACTGGCCGGCGCACACCAAGGCGTCGTTCGTCGCCCACCTCAGCGGCGTGAACAACGGCAGGGGCATGTACGGCGGCAAGGACTACGCCGTGAACTTCACCGTCGGCGACTCCCACGTCTCGACGGCCGGCGAGGACACCCACCACATGGTCGTGAAGATCAACGGGCGGAAGGCCCGGACGATCCCGACCAGCATGGGCCGCGGCGGCGAGGAGAAGTACACCACGACCAACGGCGTCCACCTCACCATGCAGAAGGACGACCCGGTCACGATGACGTCCGAATGGGAGGGCTGCGGCCCCGGCTGCGCCGGCTACTACAGCCTCACCGTGGACAAGGCCGTGAAGATCTCCGACAGCGGCGAGTACGTGCACAGCGCGCCGTGGTCGGTGGGCGACCAGGGCCACGACAACGTCAGCCACGGCTGCATCAACGTCAGCCCGTCCGACGCCGCGTGGTTCTACAAACTCGCCCAGCGCGGCGACGTCGTCACGGTGACCGGCACCAGCCGCCCGCTCGCCCCGGACAACGGCTGGGGCTTCTGGCAGATGGGCTGGAGCAACTGGGTGAAGGGCAGCGCGCTGAAGCGTTCGGTCTCCACGGCCCCGCACGTCGACGCGGCGACCCTCTCCGCCCAGTCCGCCAACGGCGCCGCCCAGAAGCCACGCGCCAGCCATAACTAGTCCCAGGGGGGCGACCCCCTGGAACCCCCGTCACGACGAACAAGGCGTTTCACGCTCCGCTAGAGCTCCGCGTGAAACGCCTTGTTCGTCGTCGGGCAGGCCCGCTGCGCTCGCTGCACTCGCTCCGCGTGCCTGCCCGCGACCGGTGGCTGAGGTTCGACCTGCCGGGGTTGGGCTTTGACCTGCCGGGGCTGAGGTTCAATCGGCCGGGGCCGGGCTTTGACCTGCCGGGGCCGGGGTTGGCCTACCGGGCGCGCCGCCTCGGGTTAGTGGAGCGGGGGCGGAATGGGTACGTGGTGCATTTTCGACCAGTTGCGGGCCATGGCGATGCGGTCGGGGCCGGACGGGTGGGTCATCCACAGCAGGTATTCGGCCCGGTTCGGGTCCGGGTCGTCGATGTTGCGGACGGACAGCTCGTGCTGCATCGCCACGAAGGTGGACGGGTCGCGGGTGAGGTCGAGGGCGTGCGCGTCGGCGCGGGCCTCGATGCGGCGGCTCACGAGGTTCTGCACGGGGGCGGCGAGCTGCGTCCCGGCGGCGACCAGCGCGAGGACCAGCGCGATGGTGCGGGGGTCGGCGGGGCCGGTGCTCCGGGCGCCGCGGGCGGCGGGCACGTCCGGGTCGACGCCGGCGCGGCGCAGCAGCCGCGGCGACGTCGTCAGCAGGTAGAGCAGGCACAGGGCGCCCGCGACGCCGAGCGCGCCGACGAGGGTGCCCCACAGCACGTCGTCGTGCTTGGCGTGGCCGAGCTCGTGCCCGACGATCGACTCTATCTGGGGACGCGGCGACTTCAGCAGCGTGTCGTACAGGACGATGCGGCGCGTCGAGCCGAACCCGGACACGTAGGCGTTCAGCGAGGTGGTGCGGCGGGACGCGTCGGCGACGAGGACGTCCTTGACCGGCACGCCGTCGCGTTTCGCCATGGCGAGCAGGTCGGTGCGCAGCTGCCCGGCGGGCAGCGAGTGGAACTTGTTGAACACCGGCTCGACCACGACCGGGTAGATGAACGACACCGCGACGACGAGCACGAACCCGCCCGCGGCGGCACCCGTCCACCAGTAGCGCGGGAAGCGGCGGACGACCGCGTACAGCAGGAGCAGCGCGATCGTGTAGACGACCCAGGTGACGCCGAGGGACTTGAGCTGGTCGACGGCCCACGCGGGCCAGCTCTGGGTGGACAGCCCGTAGCGGCGCAGGACCGACTCGCTCCAGATGTCGAACGGGAGGCCGATGACGCGCAGCAAAGTGGTGAGCGCGACGGCCGCGGCGATGACGCGCAGGGGGCGGCGGCGGACGCGCGCGGTCGTCCAGCCGAGGAACCGGGCGCCGAGGGGCGTGAAGCCGAGGACCAGGATCACGGCGAGGCCGACGACGAGCCCGGAGTAGGCGGGCGGGTTGATCGCGCCGTCGAACGCCTTGGCGCGGGCGATCTCGCGCGGGGTGAAGTCGAGGGACGGGTCGGCGCGCACGTGCCCGCCGGGGACGTGGCCGGGCAGCGGGTTCCACGGGGTGGTGAGGGCGAGGACGGCGGCGACGCCGGCGAACAGCACGGCGGCCGCGACGGCGGCGGCGCGGCGCGGACCCCGCATTCGCCCGCCTCCGGCCGCGCCGCCGGCGGGGGCGTCCGGGTCGGCCGGGCGGCCGGGGGGTTCGGCGACCGACGGCTCGCCGCCGTCTCCCTCGCTCATGTGAGCTCCTTCTTCAGGTGGTCGCGCCAGAGCGCGACGAAGCGGTCCCGGGTGAGGCCGAGCACGGAGCGCAGCGCGGCGGCCTCGGAGCCCCGCCCGGCGGCCCGGTACAGCCGGACGAGCGTCGCCTCACCGTACCGGCCGGCGACCATCCGGCAGGCGAGCCAGGCCTCCTGGTAGGCCTGCGAGAGGTGGTCGGAGGAGCCGGCGAAGTCGGCGGCGGACGGCAGCGCGGACGGGACCCGGCCCGCCTTCACCTCGCGGCGCAGCTCGCTGGCGGCCGACTTCACGCTCACCTTCGCGTGCTTGTAGCCGACGTAGTCCGCGAAGCCCTCGATCAGCCACAGCGGGGTGGTGCGGTCGGTGGCGCCGCCGGTCGCGACGTGGGTCAGCTCGTGGGTGAGCACGACGGTGCGGCCGAGTTCGTTGAGCCGGCCGAAGGTGCCGGGGGAGACGATGACGCGGTCCTCGCCGCGGCCCCCGCCGGCGGACGGCGCGACGGTCGCGAGCGCGGCGATCTGGCCGAGGCTCTCGTCCGGCCCGGCGAGGGCGGCGGCGAGCCGCTCGTCGGCGGGCACCAGCGCGACGGCCCGCTGCGCCCAGCCCTTGCCGACGACGCCGGTGACGACCGGGACGGCGGCGTCGAGGCGCTTCGCGATGCCGTCCAGCCCGCCGCCGTCGCCGATGACGAGGGCGGCGCGGCTCCGGACGACGCTCAGCGGCCCGGCGTCCCAGATCTCGGCGTCGTCGCGGTAGCCGAGGGCGGAGCCGTCGCCGACGACCGTCCAGGCGCCGGAGCGGGGCGCGAAGGTGAGGTGGCGGGCGCGGGCGACGTCGCCGCGGTCGAAGCCGCGCAGCCGGTACCGGGTCTCCACGCGGACGACGGCGGCGCCGCCCTCCGCGTTCGCCGACTCGGTGCCCGCGAAACGCTCCGTCCAGCCGTCGAGGGGGAGCTTGCGGAGGTTGTCGTAGAGCCGGGCCTGGGCGTCCTGGAACGCGGCGGGCGCCGAGGCGACCGTGGCGAGGAACGCGGTCCGGTCGCCGGCCGCGACGGCGCGGGTCCGGTTCGCGAGGACGGTGCGGGCGGTGTCCGGGTCGAACGGGGCGGAGGGGCGGGCGGTCCGGGCCGCGGCCCGGG
>NZ_WBMR01000183.1 GCF_008923365.1 Actinomadura montaniterrae | reverse complement strand
GGACTGCGCGGCCGTCGCCGTGGTCGGGTTCGGCGGCGCGCTCGACGAGCGGCTCGCGCCCGGCGACGTCCTGGTGGCCGACGAGATCCGCGGCGGCGGCAAGCCCGTGCCCTGCCCCGGCGCGCGGACGCTGGCCACCGCTCTCGCCGCCGACGGCCTGCGCGCCCACGTCGGGCCGCTCGTCACCGCGGACCGGATCGTCCGCGAGGCGGAGCGGCGGGTGTGGGGCGCCGACGGCTCCCGCGCGGTCGACATGGAGTCGGCGCACGTCGCCGCCGCGCTCCCCGACGGCGTCCCGGTCGCGGCCCTCCGCGTCGTCGTGGACGGCCCCGGGCACCCGCTGCTGCGGCCCGGCACCGTCACCCGCGGCCTCGCCGCCCGCCGCGTCCTCGCGCGCACCGGCCCCGCCCTGGAACGCTGGGCCGCCGCGCTCGCCTGAGCCGCGCCCGGGTCAGGAGTGGCTCATCCCGTGCATCTCGCCGGACAGGATGTGCCCGCCCAGGTCCTTGCGGAGCGACTGCAGGGTGGCGGGCGTGCTCACCGCCACCCAGCGCGTCCCGACCAGGTACGTCCCGCCCCACGGCTTCGCCTCGTTCAGCCACGACGTCATGTCCTGGTCGCTGTCGAAGCTGACCAGCACGTACTGGCCGCGCGAGTTGCGGCAGTTGCCCTGCTGCAGCTGCTGCGCCTTGCGGCGGCCGGCGAGGGTGCAGCCCGTCCGCGCGGCCAGCTCGTCGAGGTTCGCCGGCGCCGCGGCCCGGTCGGCGTCGCCGGACCCGCCGGACCCGCCGGACTTCCCGGCGGCGCTGCAGCCGGCCGCCAGCGGCAGCGCCAGCACGGCGGCGACCGCCAGCGCCAGGCCGGCGCGGGGAACCCCCGCCGCACGTCCGAGGTGATGCGTGGAGCCCATGGCCCGTCCTCCCGGGGTGAGATGCGCGGTACGACGGGCGGTACGCGTGGCGGCCCGGAAGGGTTCAGCCGGGGCTCAGACGGGGTTCGGCCGCGGGCTCAGGCGGGACTCAGGCGGCCAGGCGGGCGCCGGCCGCCGCCCGCACGCCGGGATCCTCCGCGTCGTCGTGGTGCAGCCGCTGCAGCCGGATGCGGGTCTCCTGGGTCAGCGGCGCGAACCGGGCGGCCTCCGTCCGGACGCCCTCCTGGCAGTCCCAGAGGCCCTCGATCGTGTACGCCTCGGCGGTGTGCGGGGCGGTACGGGTCAAAGCGGTCACAATCCGTGGTCTGAGGAAAGCGTAGGGTGATTCGGTCCAAGCGGTCTTCAACAGCGGGACGGCCTCGCCGGCGCGGAGCCTCCCGAGCCCCTCGATCGGGCCCGCGGCGCCCTGCCAGTCCTGCTTCTCCAGCGCCTCGCGCAACTCCTCCATCAGCAGCGGGACGTCCTGCCGGGTGCCGTATCTCGCCAGCATGCTGATCCCCATGAACGCGCAGCCGCCGCGTTCCGCGGCCCACGCCCGCGCCCACGGCAGCGCCTCCGGCCCGTACTCCCGCAGCGCCCGGCACACCGCCCCGCCGAACCTGCTCGGCCGCTGCGGCAGCAGCTCCTCCGCCAGATCCAGCAGCGCGGGCGTCCGCCGCCGCCCCAGCTCGAAGATCGCCGCGATGGCGCCGTCGTCGCGGCGCCGCGCCAGCTCCAGCAACTCCGCGTCGGTCCGCTCCGCCCCGCCCGGCACCGCGCCGACCGGCCGCCGCGGCCGCCCCGCCTCCCGCCGCCGCGCCAGCGCCTCCGCTATCCGCGGCTGCCGCACCGCCCAGCTCTCCAGCACCGGATTCGCGCCGCCCGCCACCAGCAACCCCAGGTCACCGTCATCGCACCGCGCCGCCACCAGCTCGTCCAGCCCCTCCGCCAACCGCGGATCGCCCAGCTCCACCAGCTCGTCGAGCGCGTCGAACCAGTGCGCGCCTTCCTCGGCGTACCGGCGCAGCGGCACCGCCGCCTCCCGACGGCTCAACCGCACCAGATGCCCCAGCACCTCGAGCGCCAGCCGCACCCGCCACTCGTCGCCGTCCGCATGGTCGGACGGGTCCGCGAGATGCTCCGCGACCGGCCACACCGGCAACTCCAGATCCACCATCAACCGGGCGTAGTACAGGCCTCTCGCCTCGCATTGCCGATCCCACCGCGGGTCCCTGCGGATGCAGTCATAGACGTACTCGCCCGCGCCGGGCCTGTCCGCCGCGCGCCGCGCGGCCCTCCCGAGCCCCCGCTGCAGCTGACCCCGCAGCGTGCCCGCCGATTCCAACACGACCTCGTTGCTCACCCCAGCAGAATGCGCACCAGACCAGATAACGGGCAAGTGCTTTAGCTGTGTTTTCCCAGGGGGGCGACCCCCTGGACCCCCCGTTGCGACGGGCGAGGCGTTTCCCGCTCCGCTGGCGCTCCGCGTGAAACGCCTCGCCCGTCGGCGGGCAGGCCCGCTGCACTCGCTCCGCGTGCCTGCCCGTAGCGGTGGCCGGGCTCCAATCCGCGGGCGGGGTCACATGTCGCGTTGGGCCATCCAGGAGGCGTGGAGGTCGGCGTAGACGCCGGGCCGGGCGACGAGCTCGGCGTGGGGGCCGCGCTGGACGATGCGGCCCGCGTCGAAGACGATCACCTCGTCGGCGGCCTCGGCGGTGGACAGGCGGTGCGCGATGGAGATCGCGGTGCGGCCGCGGGTCACCCCGTCCAGGGCGCGCTGGATGCGGACCTCGGTGGCCGGGTCGACCGCGGACGTCGCCTCGTCCAGGACGAGCAGGTCCGGGTCGGCGATGTAGGCGCGGGCCAGCGCGACGAGCTGCCGCTCGCCCGCCGACAGGGACTCGCCGCGCTGCCCGACCGGCGTGGCCAGGCCCTGGGGGAGGCCGTCGAGCCAGTCGGCGAGGCCCAGTTCCGTCAGCGCGAGGACGAGGTCCTCGTCGGTGGCGTCCGGGCGGCCGTAGCGGACGTTGTCGGCGAGGGACGCGTCGAACAGGAACCCGTCCTGCGGCACCATGACGATCCGCTCGCGCAGCGAGGAGAACCGGACGCGGTCCAGCGGCACGCCGTCGACGAGGACGCGCCCCGACACCGGGTCCATGAGGCGGGTGAGGAGCTTGGCGAAGGTCGTCTTGCCCGACCCGGTCTGCCCGACGATCGCGACGCGGCTGCGGGGCGCGATGGCGGCGTTCACGTCGTGCAGGACGGGCGGGCCGCCCGGGTAGGCGAACCCGACGGACTCGAACCGCACCTCGATCGGGCCGCGCGGCAGGGTCTCGCCTGCGTCGCCGGGGTCGGCGACGTCCGGGACGGTGTCGAGGACGCCGAGGACGCGGCGCCACCCGGCGATCGCGTTCTGCGCGTCGTTGAGGACCTCCGTGGCCGTCTGCATCGGGCTGACGAACAGGGTGACCAGGAACAGGAACGCCACCAGCTCACCGGCGGTGAGGTGGCCGCCGATGCCGAGCAGCGTCCCCGCGACGACCACGCCGCCGGTCGCGATGGCCGCGACCAGCTCGCTGACCGGGAACGTCAGCGCGACCATCGCCTGCGCGCGCGTCTGGGTGCTGCGGAACGCGTCGACGGTCTCGTCGACGCGGCGCCCGGTGCGCTCCTCGGAGGCGTGCGCGCGGATGACCGCGGCGCCCACCACCGACTCGCTGACCGCGGCGAGCAGGTCGCCCATGCGCTCGCGGACCTGCATGTACCGGGCGGACACGATCCGCTGGAAGCGGCGCAGCGCGAACGCCAGCGGCACGAACGCCGCCCACACCAGCAGCGCGAGCTGCCACGAGTAGACGAGCATCAGCACGCTCGCGACGAGCAACTGCCCGATCGACACGATGAACATCAGCCCGCCGGACTGCATGAAGTTGCTGATCTGGTCGACGTCCGTCGTCACCCGCGACACCAGCGAGCCGCGCCGCTCGCCGCTCTGCGTCAGCATCGACAGGTCGTGGACGTGCCGGAACGCCTTGACGCGCAGTCCCGCGAGCCCGCCCTCGGACGTCTTGTACAGCCGGACGTTCATCGCGTACGCGCACAGCGCCGTCAGCAGCACCGCGACCGCGCACAGCAGCACGGCCGAGCGGATGAAACCGATGTCGGGGCCGCCGGCGCGGTCCAGGCCCTTGTCCATGGTCTGCTGGACGGCGATCGGCACCACCACCCGGCCCGCCGTGGACAGCAGCGCCAGCACCAGCGTGCCCGCCAGCCCGGCCCGGAACTCGGGGCTGAGGCGCAGGCCGCGCCGCAGCGTGCTGAGGCCGCCCTCGGTGGCCGCCGCCTCGTCGATGACCGTCACGCCAGGGCCTCCTCGCCGCCGTCGAGCGCTTCCTGTTCCGCTTCCGCCCGCTCGTAGGCGTTGACGAGGTTGCGGTACCCCTCGGACGTCTCCAGCAGTTCCGCGTGGGCGCCGCGCGCGGTGACCCGGCCGTGGTCGAGGTAGACGACCTCGTCGGCCAGGGCGATCGTGGCCTTGCGGTAGGCGACGACCACGACGGTCGCGCCCCCGCCGTCGTCGTCGCGCAGGGATTGCGCCTCCCGCAGGCTCTGCAGGATTCGCGCTTCGACCTGCGGGTCGACGCTGGACGTCGCGTCGTCCAGGACGAGCAGCCGGGGCCGGCGCACCAGCGCGCGCGCCAGCGCGAGCCGCTGCCGCTGCCCGCCGGACAGCGACGCGCCCCGCTCGCCGACCCTCGTGTCGAGCCCGCCGGCGAGGGCCGCGACGAACCCGTCGGCCTGCGCGAGCCGCAGCGCCTCCCAGACGCGCTCGTCGGGGACGTCCAGGCCGAGCGTCACGTTCCCGCGGACGGTGTCGTCGAACAGGAACGTCTGCTGCGGGACGAGCGCGGCGGTCTCCGCGACGCCGCCCCGGCGGACGTCCCGCAGGTCCACGCCGTCCAGCAGGACCGAGCCGTCGGCCGGGTCGACCAGCCGGACCAGCAGCGAGGTGAGCGTGGACTTGCCGGATCCGGTCGGCCCGACCAGGGCGACGGTCCGGCCGGGGGACACGGTGAACGACACGTCGTGGAGGACCTCGCGGTCGCCGTCGGCGCCCTCGTAGGCGAACCGGACGTCGCGGACCTCGAGCGCGGCGGCCTTGTCTTCGCCGAGCGCCGCGTCGCCGAACGGCAGTGAGCCCGTCGCGTCGAGGACGCCGCGGACCCGCTCCCAGCCGACGACGCTGCGCGGCACCTCCGCCAGCACCCAGCCGAGGGCCCGGATCGGCCACGACAGCAGCGTGAACAGGTAGGCGACGTGGACGAGGTCGCCGGCGGTCATCGCGCCGGACTCCAGCCGCACCGACCCGATCAGCAGGACGGCGAGCACGCCGAGGTTCGGCAGCGCCTCCAGCACCGGGTCGAACAGGCCGCGGATCCGGCCGACCGCGATGTTGGCGTCGCGCAGCTCGTGCGCCCGCTCCCGGAACCGCTCGGTCTCCGCCTCCTCGCGGCCGAGGGTCTTGACGACGAGGCCGCCCTCGAAGCTCTCGTGCGCGACCTCGCTGACCTCGGCGCGCAGCTGCTGCGCCCGGGTCGCGACCGGTGCGAGCCGGCGCTGGTACACCACGTTGATCAGCGCGATCGCCGGGAAGATCAGGAACCCGACGGCGGCGACCGCGACGTCGGTGACCAGGATCGACACGGCCGCGATCAGCAGCATGAACACCACGCCGACCGCCATCGGCAGCGGCGCGATCGGCGCC
Organism: Actinomadura montaniterrae; assembly: GCF_008923365.1. Lineage (GTDB taxonomy): Bacteria > Actinomycetota > Actinomycetes > Streptosporangiales > Streptosporangiaceae > Spirillospora > Spirillospora montaniterrae. The sequence goes on along the minus strand of NZ_WBMR01000183.1, from coordinate 13,170 downwards.
CACACCGCCTCCACGTCGGCGTTGGCGTTCGACAGCAGCTGCCCGGTCGGGTGCCGGTGGTGCCAGGCGAGCGGCAGCCGCAGGTACTGGCGGGTCACCGACCGGCGGTAGGCGGCCTGCATCCGGTACTGCATCAGGCCCGCGTAGAAGCGGCGGCCGGCGACGCCGAGCGCCTTCAGCAGCGCGACGCCGACGATCGCCGCCGCCGCGCCGGACAGCGCCCCCGCCGTCGTGCGCCCCTCCCGGAACGCGGGCAGGACGACGGTCTGGGTCGCCCAGCCGAGCACCTGGGCGGTCGCCACGGTCATCGCCGCGTACACCGCGCTGGCGACCACCGAGACGGTGAACACCCGCGGCTCGGCGCGGACGGCGACCCACAGCACCCGCATTCCCTCGCGCAGGACATGGGGGGACACGCGTCTGGACGCAGGCGGCACGGTTACTCCTCGATCACGGCACGGCGACCCGCGGTGATGCCCCCTGCGTGTGGGGATGTGGGGGTCTCGCGGGCTTGATTAGTCCCTACCATGCGGCCCTGACGCTTATTCCCGACTCGCCCCGGGCGGCCTACGATCATCCAATGAGCACGCCCGAGGACGACCCCGTCCGGCGGGAGCGCGGCCTGCTGGCCGGCGCCCTGGCCGGGGCGGGTCCCGACGCGCCCACCCGGTGCGGCGGATGGGACGCCCGCGACCTGGCCGCGCACCTGGTCGTCCGGGAGGGGCGCCCGGACGCCGCGCCCGGAATACTGCTGTCCCCGCTGGCCTTCTACACCGAGCGCGTCCGGCGCCGCACCGCGCGGGCCGTCCCGTTCGAGCGCCTGGTGGAACGGTTCCGGGAGGGTCCGCCGAAGTTCTCGCCGTACGCGGTTCCGGGCGTGGACAAAATCGCCAACGGTGTCGAGTTCTTTGTTCACCATGAGGACATCCGCCGGGCCGGGCCCGACTGGGAGCCCAGGGACCTGTCCGGTGAACTCGAGGAACTTCTCTGGCGACGGATAAAAATTGCCCGCTTTGTCCTAAGAAAAGTTCACGTCGAGGTAACGCTGGTCCGGCCCGACGGACGCAGCGCCCGGGTCTCCGGCGGCGGCCGCGCGCGGGGCCGGAGCGGGCCCGGCGGCGGCTCCGGCCCCGTGCGGGTGCACGGGCCCGTCGGGGAGTTGGTCCTGTGGGCGCTCGGCCGTACCGACGTCGCGAAGGTCCGCCTCACGGGGCCCACGGACTCTGTCAAGACCCTGACCGAGACCGGTTGGAGTCTTTAACGGGCAGGTAACGGCAGGGTTCGCCGAGAGGAGAAACGCAGGCCTTCCCGCTCCTGCGTTTTACGCGGAACCGGTGATACGGTGGGGCGGTCGGTTGCAGTCGTGGTTCTCGATCGTTTGTCCAGACGCCCGCGGACTGATGGCAGCGGGCGTTTTGGCTTTTCCGGGACCGTACCGGGGGCGAGAGCGTTCCGCAGCGACCGCGCCGGGCCCGCGAGGTGTGGGCCCGTGTTTTGCCGCAAGGAGAAAGACATGCCCCAGCAGGGCACCGTGAAGTGGTTCAACGCCGAGAAGGGCTTCGGCTTCATCGCCGTGGACGGCGGCGGGCCGGACGTCTTCGTGCACTACTCGGCGATCCAGACCTCCGGGTACCGCACGCTGGACGAGAACCAGCGCGTCCAGTTCGAGGTGACGCAGGGTAACCGGGGTCCGCAGGCCGACCAGGTCGTCCCCCTGTAAGACCCGCAGTCGTACGTCTGGGCCCGGTCTCCCCCCGCCAGGGGAGGGCGGGCCCTTTCGTGTCCGGGTCCCCGCCGGGCGGGGCCCGCGCGGGGGCCGTCGCGTGTACCGGGCGCCACCCGGCACAATGGACGTCATGTCCGTTCCCTCGTCCAATCTGGACCCCAAGATCGCCGAGCGGCTGAAGCGCGACGCCAGCGGCCTGGTGCCCGCGATCGCCCAGCAGTACGACACCGGCGAGGTGCTCATGCTCGGCTGGATGGACGACGAGGCCCTGCACCGCACCCTCACCACCGGCCGCTGCACCTACTGGTCGCGCAGCCGGCGGGAGTACTGGGTGAAGGGCGAGACCTCCGGCCACCAGCAGTGGGTCAAGTCCGTCGCGCTCGACTGCGACGCCGACGCGATCCTGGTCAAGGTGGACCAGGTCGGCGCGGCCTGCCACACCGGCGACCGCACCTGCTGGGACGCCGACGTGCTCGACGCCGTGGTCGGGGAACGCCCTGACGCCCGCTCATGACCCCCGGGCGTGAGCGCGGCCTCACCGCGCTGCTGTGCGCCGCCGGCGCGGGCCTGGCCCTGCTCGCCGGCGGCCGCCCCTGGGCCACCGTCAAGGCCGAGGACGCCATCACCCCGTTCTCCGAGCACCTGACCGGCCACGACCTCGGCGGCACCGCGACCGCGCTCGCCTGGGCCGGGCTCGCCGGCCTCGCCGCCCTGTTCGCCACCCGCGGCCGCGTCCGGTCCGCCGTCGGCGTCCTCATCGCCCTGTTCGGCGCCGGCGTCGTCTACGCCTCCGCCGCCGCCGTCCAGCGCGCCCACGTGCTGTCGGCCGCCGGGGACAAGAGCGCCCTGCTGAAGATCGGCGCGCATCCCTCGCTCGCGGTGAACCTGTGGTGGATGGCGTCGGTGACGGGCGGCGTCCTGCTCGTCGCCGGCGGCCTGATCGCCGCCGTCCGCAGCGGCCGCTGGCCCGGCATGTCCGCCCGCTACGAACGGTCCGGCGCCCCGGCGTCCCGTCCCGCCGCGCGCAAGCCCGCCGGCGCCGCCGCGGAGGACCCGTCCGCCCTGTGGAAGTCCCTCGACCGCGGCGAGGACCCCACCGCCCAGGACGCGGCCCAGGAGAGTCCCGCCGACGCGGACGGGGAGCCGGACGGCAGGAAGGCCGGTGAGCGCGCCGCGCCCCGGAACGGCCGGCCGTGACCGCCGACGGCCTCGTCCTGGTCGCCGAGCACGATCCCGCCGTCGCCGAACTCCAGCGCCGCTACCTGGCCCGCGAGGGCTACGACGTGCGGATCGAGACCGACCCCGGCCGCGCGCCCGCCGCCGCGGAACGCGCCCGCCCCGACGTCGTCGTCCTCGACCTGTCCACCAGCGCGCTGCCCGCCGACCTGTACCGCCGCGTCGCCGAGGCGGCCCGCCCCGCGCCCGTCGTCGCCGTCACCGGCCCCCTCGACCCGGCGCTCGCCCGCCACCTCGGCGAGCACCGCGTGGACCGCCCGTTCGGGCCCCGCGTGCTGGTCGCCGCCGTCGCCGACGCCCTGCGCCGCCGCGGCCCCCTGCCCGTCCCCGGCCCGCTGCGCGCCGGGCCTGTCGCCCTCGACCCGGACCGCCGCACCGCCGCCGTCGGCGAGCACCGCGTCGCGCTCACCGTCACCGAGTTCGACCTCCTCGAGTTCCTCATGGCCAACCCCGGCCGCGTCTTCACCCGCGAGCAGCTCCTCGACGCCGCCTGGGGCCCCGGCGCCGGCGCGGGCAGCCGCACCGTCGACGTCCACGTCGCCCAGCTCCGCGCCAAGCTCGGCCACGACAACCCCATCCGCACCGTCCGCGGCGTCGGATACGTATTGGATGCATAGCCCTCGGCGTCGGGCGCTGGGGCGCCCTCCTTCCACGGGCTAAGCGGCGATCCCTGCATCGCTTCGACTCGGCCCCGGGGGCCTCACTGCGCGATCAGGTTCTCGCTTCGCTCGAACCTTCCTGCGGACGCGATCGCAACGCCAAGGTCACCTGTGGCTGAGGTTCAAGCTCCTTGGGTGCGCCTAAGGTGGGTGGGATGAGCCGTGCAGCCGTGCCAGTGCCTCCGCAGACGACGAGCCGTGCGGTGCGGAAGGGGCCGGTGCGGGCGCTGACGCCGCACGGGATCGTCCTGGCCGGTGCCGCGGCGGCGACGGTGCTGGTCGCGGTCGTCGACCCGAACCGGCCCGGCCACTACCCGACCTGCCCCTTCCTCGCCATGACCGGCTACTACTGCCCCGGCTGCGGCGCGATGCGGCTGGTCAACGCCCTCGCGCACGGGCACGCCGGCACCGCGTTCGGGTTCAACCCGCTGCTGTTCCTGCTGCTGCCCGTCTTCGGCTACCTGTACGTCCGCTGGACGGTGCTGAGCCTCAAGGGGCGGCCGATGTGGTCGGCGCTGTTCCGGCCCGTCGCGGTGTACTGCTTCGTCGGCGTCGTGGCCGCCTACTGGATCGTGCGGAACCTGCCGTTCGCGCACGCCCTGGCGCCCTGACCCGCGGACGGCGCCGCCGCACCGCCGCACCGCCGCGCCCCGCGGACGTCCCGGACCCCTCCCGGGTGCGAGGACCGTCGGCGGGGGCGGCTACGATCGGTGCACGGATCGACCTGAAATAGGGGGCCTACCACTTGAGCGTCTTGGACGAGATCATCGACGGCGTCCGGGCCGATCTCGCCGAACGGCAGCGGGAGGTGCCGCTCGGCGCGCTGAAGGACCAGGCCGCCGCCGCCCCGGCCCCCCGCGACGCGCTCGCCGCGCTGCGCGGGCCCGGCGTCTCGGTCATCGCCGAGGTCAAGCGCAGCAGCCCGTCCAAGGGCGCGCTCGCCGCGATCGCCGACCCCGCCGCCCTCGCCCGCGACTACGAGGCCGGCGGCGCCAAGGTGATCAGCGTGCTGACCGAGCGGCGCCGCTTCGGCGGCAGCCTGCAGGACCTCGCGGACGTCCGCGCCAACGTCGACGTCTCCGTCCTGCGCAAGGACTTCATCGTCACCTCCTACCAGCTGTGGGAGGCGCGCGCGCACGGCGCCGACATGGCGCTGCTGATCGTCGCCGCCCTGGAGCAGGACGCGCTGGTGTCGCTGGTCGAGCGGGCCGAGTCGATCGGGCTGCTCCCGCTCGTCGAGGTGCACACCGAGGAGGAGGCCGCCCGCGCGGTGGACGCGGGCGCCAAGGTCATCGGCGTGAACGCGCGCGACCTGCGCACCCTGAAGGTCGACCGGGGCGTGTTCGCCCGCGTCGCGCCCGCGATCCCCAAGCCCGTCGTGAAGATCGCCGAGTCCGGCGTGCGCGGCCCGCACGACCTGCTCGCCTACGCCTCCAGCGGCGCCGACGCCGTGCTGGTGGGGGAGAGCCTGGTCATCGGCCGCGACCCGCGCACCGCGGTCGCCGACCTCGTCGCCGCCGGAGCGCACCCCGCGCTGCGGCAGAGCGGCTGACCGGCGCCGGCGGGGACTCGGTAGGCTACGGTCATGCCCGCAGAGCCGCTCCACGAGCGATGGCGGGGCCTCAGCGCATCCCTCTGATGTCCGACAGGCCCCTTACGCATTGACAGGACGCGTTTTCCCATGACCATCGACAGTGCGGCGCGCGCTGCCGCCGTCCCCGACGCCACCGGCCACTTCGGCCGCTTCGGCGGCCGGTTCGCCCCCGAGGCGCTGATGGCGGCCCTGGACGAGCTCACCCGCGAGTTCGAGACCGCCAAGCAGGACCAGGCCTTCACCGCCGAGCTCGACGACCTGCTCGCGAACTACGCGGGCCGGCCGAGCCTGCTGACCGAGGCGAAGCGGTTCGCCGAGCACGCGGGCGGCGCCCGGGTGCTGCTGAAGCGCGAGGACCTCAACCACACCGGCTCCCACAAGATCAACAACGTGCTCGGGCAGGCGCTGCTCACCAGGCGGATGGGCAAGACCCGGGTGATCGCCGAGACCGGCGCCGGCCAGCACGGCGTCGCCACCGCCACCGCCGCGGCGCTGCTCGGCCTCGACTGCACCGTCTACATGGGCGAGGTCGACACCGAGCGGCAGGCTCTCAACGTCGCCCGGATGCGGATGCTCGGCGCCGAGGTGGTCCCGGTGCGGACCGGCAGCCGCACCCTCAAGGACGCCTGCAACGAGGCGTTCCGCGACTGGGTCGCCAGCGTGGAGAACACCCACTACTGCATCGGCTCGGTGATGGGCCCGCACCCGTTCCCGATGATGGTCCGCGACTTCCAGCGGATCATCGGCGTGGAGGCGCGGCGGCAGTGCCTCGAGCTGACCGGAGCCCTGCCGGACGCCGTCGTCGCGTGCGTCGGCGGCGGCTCCAACGCCATCGGCATGTTCCACGCCTTCGTGCCGGACGAGTCCGTCCGGCTGTACGGGTTCGAGGCGGGCGGCGACGGCGTCGCGTCCGGCAAGCACGCCGCGACCCTCGTCGGCGGCTCGCTCGGCGTCATCCACGGCATGCGCACCTACCTGCTGCAGGACGACGACGGCCAGACCATGGAGACCCACTCGATCTCCGCGGGCCTCGACTACCCCGGCGTCGGCCCCGAGCACTCCTGGCTGCACGACTCCGGCCGCGCCGAGTACCGCGAGATCACCGACGCCGAGGCGATGGAGGCGTTCTCGCTGCTGTGCCGCACCGAGGGCATCATCCCGGCGATCGAGTCCGCGCACGCCCTCGCCGGCGCGCTCAAGGTCGGCCGGGAGCTCGGCCCGGACGCCACGATCGCGGTGTGCCTGTCCGGCCGCGGCGACAAGGACATGCACACGGCCGCGTCCTTCTTCGGCCTGATGCCCGAGGGGGACCCGCAGTGACCGCCAAGGACGCCTACGACAAGGCCAAGGCCGAGGACCGCGCCGCGCTCGTCGGCTACCTGCCGGCCGGCTTCCCGACCGTCGACGGCGCGATCGAGGCCGCGAAGACCATGGTCGACGCCGGCTGCGACGTCATCGAGATCGGGCTGCCCTACACCGACCCGATGATGGACGGCCCCGTCATCCAGGACGCCGTGCACCGCGCCCTCGTCGGGGGCGTCCGCGTCGCCGACGTGTTCCGCACCGTCGAGGCGATCGCCGCCACCGGCGCCCCGACGCTGGTGATGACGTACTGGAACCCCGTCGACCGGCACGGCGTCGGCGCGTTCGCCCGCGACCTCGCCAACGCCGGCGGCGCCGGGCTGATCACCCCCGACCTCACGCCGGAGGAGGGGAGCGCGTGGATCGAGGCGGCCGACGAGCACGGCCTCGACCGGGTGTTCCTCGTCGCGCTCAGCTCCACCGACGAGCGCATCGAGACGATCACCGGCGCGTCCCGCGGGTTCGTCTACGCGGCGTCGCTGATGGGCGTCACCGGCGCCCGCAACGCCGTCGACACCGGCGCGCCGCGGCTCGTCGAGCGCACCCGGGAGACCATCGGGCGGTCCGGCCGGGACCTGCCGATCGGGCTCGGGCTCGGGGTGGGCAACGGCGCCCAGGCCGCCGAGGTCGCGGGCTTCGCCGACGGCGTGATCGTCGGCTCGGCGTTCGTCCGGCGGCTGCTGGACGCCCCGGACCTCGCCGCCGGCCTCGCCGGCGTCCGCGCCCTCACCGGGGAGCTGGCCGAGGGCGTCCGCAAGGGCCGCTGACCCCGCCCTCCGCGCGGCCGGCGCCCGCGCCGGCGTCCGGTCGGCGCCCGGCCGGAAAGCGATCACCGAACGTCCGCGGAAACGGGCCCGCCCCGTTTCCGCGGACGTTTTTCCGCGTTCCGGGAACTCGCCGTCGCCCCCGTCCGGTTCATGCTTGAGACGGCCTCCCGCTCCCGTAAGGTGTTTTCGCCGGCGGAGGCCGTCCCGGAAGGATCCACGATGACGCAAGAGATGACGGCGCGGGAACGCGCGACGGCGGCGGCGCCCGGCCCGCCCGTGTGGTACCAGGCCGTCGCCTGGCTGCTCACCCTCGCCGGGCTCGGCATCTCCGTCTACCTGACGATCACGCACTACGACCAGGGCGCCCTGGTGTGCTCGGCCACCGCCACGGTCGACTGCCACGCGGTCACCACCAGCGAGTACTCCGAGCTCCTCGGCATCCCCATGCCGCTGTTCGGGCTCGCGTTCTTCGTCGGGTTCGGCGCGCTGATCACGCCGTGGGCGCTGCGCTCGCCGTGGCCGCCGCTGCGCTGGGGGCGGCTCGCGGCGGTGTCGGTCGGCGTGCTCTTCGTCGTCTACCTCGTGACGGTCGAGCTGGCGGTGCTGCACAAGATCTGCCTGTGGTGCAGCGGGGTCCACGCCATCACTATCCTGCTCTTCGTCCTCGTTCTGTTCGACGAGTTCCGGCGGATCGGTCAGGCCGACTAGTCCCGCCGGACCCGCGCCGCACGCAGCACGCGCGGCCCCCATCCATAGGAGTCCCCAATGAGCAAGGCCGCACGGGAGCGGTCCGCGAGAGAGCGCCTCGCCGCCGAACGGCGGCGGCAGGCGGCGCGGGCCAAGCAGCGGCGGCTGCTGTCCATCGTCCTCGGGTCGGTGGTCGCGGTAGCGGTGATCGTGGTGGCGACCGTCCTCGTCATCGACCACAAGAACAAGAGCGGCCGCGCCGAGGTCCACCAGGGCGCCCTCGCCCCCCTCAGCCGCCAGGCCGACGGCTCGATCGTGATGGCCAAGGCCGGCGTCACCAAGCCGGAACTGGAGATCTTCGAGGACTTCCAGTGCCCGAACTGCAAGCAGTTCGAGAAGAACACCGGCTCGACCGTCGAGCAGCTCGCCGCGCAGGGCAAGGTGAAGGTCGTCTACCGGCCGTTCCACCTGTTCGGCAACAGCCCCGACCCGGTCAAGACGAACTCGCTGCGCTCCGCCGAGGCCGCGCTGTGCGTGCCCGCCGACAAGTGGATCTCCTACCACGACGCGCTGTTCCGCTTCCAGCCGGCCGAGGGCTCGAAGGGCTTCGCGCCGAAGGACCTCGTCAAGTGGGGCAAGGACATCGGGATCTCCGACCCGAACTTCGAGAAGTGCGTCAAGGACGAGCAGAAGAAGTCGCAGGTCGACGCGATGACCAACTACGCGCTGCAGACCCGCGGGGTCGACAGCACGCCGACGGTCTTCCTCGACGGCCGCAAGCTCGACAGCAACGTCGTCTTCACCCCCGACGGCCTGAAGGCCATGGTCGACGCGGCCGCCGGCGCGGCCAAGAAGTGAGCCTCCGCCGCGCGAACCGCTGAACCCTCCGTGCGGCCTCACCGCGCGGGACGCCCCTCCCCACTACGCTCAGGTGTGCTCGAGTAACACACCGTCATGGTCGTTGGGGGATCGATGAGCAAGGCCGACAGGGAGCGTTCCGCGCGGGACCGGCTCGCGGAGGAGCGGCGGCGGGCGGCGGCGGCGCAGCGGCGCAGGCGGCTGCTCGTGGTCGTGCTCGGCGCGGTGGCGGCGGCGGCCGTCGTGGTCGTCATCGTCGTGGTCGCGATCGGCGACAAGGGGGACGGGGGGCCGTCCGCCGCGAAGTACACCGGCCCGATCGCGCCCGCCACCCGGCAGCAGGACGGCTCGGTCGCCATGGCGAACCCCGGCGTCACCACGCCCGTCCTGGACGTCTTCGAGGACTTCCAGTGCCCCGCCTGCAAGGCGATGGAGGCCCGCGTCGGCGGCACGATCAAGAAGCTCGCCGCCGAGGGCCGCGTCAAGGTCGTCTACCGGCCGTTCCAGCTGTTCCAGCAGGACCCGCTGATGTCGAACTCGCGGCGCGCCGCCAACGCCGCCGCCTGCATGCCCGCCGACCACTGGGTGAAGTACCACGACAAGCTGTACGCCGAGCAGCCGCCCGAGGGCGACAAGGGCTTCTCGAACGCCGACCTGGTCAAGTGGGCGGGCCAGCTCGGCGTCACCGCGCCCTCGTTCGCGGCGTGCGTGAACGGCGCGCAGAAGATCGGCCAGGTCGACCAGGCCACCGCCTACGCCGGCAAGGCGGGCGTGACCGCGACCCCGTTCCTCGCGCTGAACGGCAGGCAGCTCGGCGACGACGCCCTCGGCTCCCCGGACGGCCTGCAGAAGGCCGTCGCCAAGGCGGGCTCCGGCACCCCGCGGTCCGCGGGCCGGGCCCCCGAGCAGGGCTGAACGGCGTCCCGCATGGTCTCGTACCGGTGTCCGTAGCGCGGCGATCGGCTGTCGGTGCCGCGGACGTTTCCGTCCCATGCCGCCGGAGGCGGTAACGTCAACGGTCATGCACCCGGTCGCCTTCATCCCGAGCCCGTCCCAGGGCGTCTGGCACCTCGGACCCATCCCGCTCCGCGCCTACGCGATCATGATCATTCTCGGCATCGTCGTCGCGGTCTGGGTCGGCGAGCGACGCTGGGCGGCCAAGGGCGGCGCCCCCGGCACGATCATCGACGTGGCCGTGTGGGCGGTGCCGTTCGGCCTGGTCGGCGGGCGCCTGTACCACGTGGTCACCGACGCGCAGCGGTACTTCGGCAGCGGCGGCGACCCGGTCCGGGCCCTGGAGATCTGGAAGGGCGGCCTCGGCATCTGGGGCGCCATCGCGCTCGGCGCGGTCGGCGCGTGGGTCGGCTGCCGGCGGCGCGGCATCTCGATCCTCGCGCTCGCCGACGCGTGCGCGCCCGGGATCGTCCTGGCGCAGGCGGTCGGCCGCTGGGGCAACTACTGGAACCAGGAGCTGTACGGCAAGCCGCTGCACACCTTCTGGGCCCTGAAGATCGACCCGAGCCACCGGCCGACGCTCGGCGACGGCCCGGCCCTGAACCCGAAGTACGAGAACATCGGCACCTACCACCCGACGTTCCTGTACGAGTCGCTGTGGTGCATCGGCGTCGCGATCCTGATCGTCTGGGCCGACCGCCGCTACAAGCTCACCCACGGCCGGGCGTTCGCGCTGTACGTCGCCGCCTACACGGTGGGACGCGGCTGGATCGAGGCGCTGCGCATCGACGACGCGCACCACTTCCTCGGCCTGCGGCTGAACGACTACACCTCGATCGTGGTCTTCCTCTGCGCCGTCGCCTACCTGTACTTCGCGCGCGACAAGACCGGCCCGGAGGCGGTCGTCGGGCACGCGCCGGGGGCCGCCGCGCCGTCCGGCGACTCCGCGTCCACCGCGGTGGACGCGCCCGCCGGCGACGCGACGGCGAAGGACGAGCCTGCGAAGGACGCCGCGAAGGACGAGGATCCGGAGGCCGAACGGCCCGGCGATGCGGCGGACGAAGCCGACGAGGCGGAGACGGCTGCGGAGCTGGCGTCCGAGGAGACCGCGCCCGAGAAGGCCGAGGCGGCGGAGGCCGAGGCTGCGGAGGCGGAAGGCGAGAAGCCCGAGGCCGCGAAGGACGAGGCCGGGAAGCCGGAGGCCGCGGAGGCGGACGAGCCCGCGGACGCCGCGCAGGACGCGCAGGACGCGCAGGACGCGCAGCCCGCCGAGGACGCCCCCGGCGACGCCGCCGGGACGTCCGACCAGGAACCCGCCCCCGAGACCGCCGAGGAGCCCGCTGAGCGCCCGGAGGAGGCCGCTGCGGAGCCCGACCCGGAGCCCGCGCCCGAACCGGGACCCGGCGCGCCGGCCGCGGCCGTGAACAGTGAGAATGGTCCGGACGGTGCCGCCGACGCTCCCGAGCGGGTAGGGAAGGGAGAGCCCGTCAAGGACGGGAAGTAGGAAGACACGATGTCCGGTACGGGGGAGATGACCGGGGAGAAGTCCGGCCAGACACCGGAGCTGCACCACCAGCACCGCGACGTCAGCGGGGGCTGGCTGCGGCCCGCGGTCTTCGGCGCGATGGACGGGCTCGTCTCCAACTTCGCGCTGATCGCGGGGATCGCGGGCGGGAAGCAGGACCCGAAGATCGTGCTGCTGGCGGGGCTCGCCGGGCTGGCGGCGGGCGCGTTCTCGATGGCGGCGGGGGAGTACATCTCCGTCGCGTCCCAGTCGGAGCTGGCGCTGGCGGAGATCGAGATCGAGCGGCTGGAGCTGGCCCGCAACCCGGTGGCGGAGCAGCGCGAGCTGGCCGGGGTGTTCGAGGCGCGCGGGGTGGACCCGGAGACCGCCGCGGAGGTGGCGCGGCAGCTGTCGCGCAACCCCGAGGGGGCGCTGGAGGTGCACTCCAAGGAGGAGCTCGGGGTGTCCCCGGGGGACCTGCCGTCGCCGCTGCTCGCGGCGGGGTCGTCGTTCCTGTCGTTCGCGGTGGGGGCGCTGCTGCCGGTGCTGCCGTACCTGCTGGGCGCGTCCTCGCTGTGGCCGGCGGCCGCGGTGGCGGCGCTGGGGCTGTTCTTCGCCGGGGCGCTGGTGTCGCGGGTGACGACGCGGGCGTGGTGGTTCGGCGGGGCGCGGCAGCTGCTGTTCGGCGCGGCGGCCGCCGCGATCACCTACGGCGTCGGCGCGGTGATCGGCACCAACGGGCTGTGACCCGCGCGGGCCCGCCGCGGGTCCGGCATGGGCGCGGTGCGGTCCGGGCGCCGGTCCGGGCCGCCGGCCGTGCAACAAATGCGGATGAATCGCCCTTTTGGGCGCGGCGGGTGCGGCGGGACCGCTAAGCTCCGGGGCGTGATCGAGGCCCGTGACACTGGTTCCCCCGCGGCCGGAGGCGACGGCGCAGGGAAGGACTTCTGGCCGGAGGACAAGCCCCGCCGGAACCTTCCGAACCCCAAGCTGCTGTACGGAGGGGCGGCCGCCGTGGTCGCCGTCGTCGTGATCGCGGTGGTCGCCGTGGTCGCCCTCGGCGGCGGAGGCGGCGGCGACAAGCCCGCGGCGAAGGCGCTGCCGACCGCCTACACGCCCGACTTCAGCGCCGACGGGTTCGGCAAGATCGCCCAGCGCACCGCCGACAACCGGGCGATCACCGAGGGCGAGGCGTTCTCGGCCGACGCCAAGACCCTCAAGCAGGGCAAGTACACGATGACGCTCGCCGCCTCGGACCTCACGTCCGACTGCAAGAGCGCGAGCTGGGGCGCGCGGCTGCAGGGCGACCTCGCCAAGTACGGCTGCACGCAGGTGGTCCGCAGCGCGTACGTGAGCCCGGACAAGAAGTACGTCGGCGAGTTCATGGTCGTGAACCTGGCGAGCCAGGACGGCTCCGCGCAGGTGCTGCGCGACCTCGACAAGGCGACCGGCGCCGGGTGGCTCACGCCGCTGCAGCCGAAGGGCGTCGCGTCGTTCGGGCCCGGCTTCACCGCCGCCTACGCCAGCGTCTACGGGCACTACGCCGTGGTGACGTGGGTGGAGCGCGCGGGCGGCGCGCGGCCCGACTCGCTGAACGAGATGATCGACGTCAGCCTGGTCGTCGAGAACGCCGGCGACTTCCTCTACCAGCGGCTCGACCTGGCCGGGAACGGGGCGTCGTAACGTGCGCCCCGCGCAGCGGTAGTCCGCCGCCGTGGAACCCGATGACCGCGGCCGCCGCGGCGGCCGTCCGAAGCGCGCGCCGGTGAGCCGCTCCGGCCGCCGGCAGCCCGCCCCGCGCCGGGGCCAGGGCCGGACGGGCG
>NZ_WBMR01000182.1 GCF_008923365.1 Actinomadura montaniterrae | reverse complement strand
ACCGTGCATTAGCGTGGCCCATGAAGACCTCCGAGACGGGTGAAGACGGCTATCTCCACCGCACTCGGAGGTCTTCGCTTTGATCAACCACCAACCCGGCGTGTCACCAACCTCACGGCCGAGTACAGCTAGCGGCCCGCCGGCGGACCGCTAGACGAACACCATCCCGCCGTTGACGGTGAGGTTCTGGCCGGTGATGAACGCGGCGCGGTCGGAGGCGAGGAACGCGACGGCCTCGCCGATGTCGGCGGGCGCGCCGAAGTGGCCGAGCGGGACGCTCGCGGTGTACGCGTCGCGGGCGTCCGGGCCGATGGAGTCGTGCCGGTCGGTCGGGATCCAGCCCGGCGCGACGGTGTTGACGGTGATGCCGTGCGGGCCGAGCTCGCGCGCCCAGCTGCGGGTGAGGCCGAGCTGGGCCGACTTGGCGGCGACGTAGGCGCTGGAGCGCGCCGGGCCGAGCGCGACGACGTCCGACCCGATCTGCACGATGCGGCCGAACCCGCGCTCGCGCATGCCCGGCACGGCCTTGCGGACGAGCAGCAGCGGGCTCTTGACGAAGAATTCGAGTTGATCGAGGACATCGCGCCAGCGCAGTTCCTCGACGGGCAGGTCCGGCTGCGGTCCGGTGGCGTTCAGCACCAGAATGTCGAGACTTCCGAACTCGGCCGTGACGCGGTCGTACAATTCGTCCACCGCGGCCTCGTCGGTGATGTCGGCGCGGAACAGTTCGGCGCGCCCGCCGGCCTCGGTTATTCGCGTGCGCAGCGCCGCGGCGGCGGCTTCGTCGCGCCGGTAATTGATCGCGACGCGGGCGCCGTCGCGGGCCAGCGCGGCCGAGATCGCGCCGCCCAGTCCGCGTGACGCGCCGGTCACCAGGGCCGTCCGCCGGCCGGATGCGCCGGTCACCGGGGTGCCCTCCACATCCGTCCCGCCACCTCGCCACCATCCGCATGTTGTCGTGATCATGGCTCTCACCGGCACTGACGCGGCCCGGGCGGCCGCGCGAGGATCCCGGTGCGCGCCGCGGCGGGCGCCGGTGCGCACCGCCGTCGCCGTCACCGTACCCGCGCGCGGTGGGGCCATGCCGTGCGCCGCTCGCCCGGCCTTTTCCCTCTTGCTCCGATCCCGCGCGACATCGGGTGATATTTCCCTTGGACCGTCGAATGCAATATCAAGGCTTTACCTAACGCACTGTTTTGGCGGCGACCGCCGTCGGTGGGTTACCATCTTCTTCCCTGACGTCGATACCGCTCGGGATCTGAACTCATTTAACATCGGAGCACGGGCCGCACCGATGGGCTTTCTCGGTAGGCCGCGCCCCGTCATACCTTCAAACGAGATTTACCTTCGCCGGTCGATGCCGCCGTGTTCCGCGGGTCGCCGGGCTCCGGCGACGCATTGGCGCGGACCGCGCGCGGTCCCGCATGGGAGGCCGCGCGCCGGTCAGACCAATGACGAGCACAGAGCAATGTCGATCACAGGGCAATGTCGATCACCGACCAAGGGAGAAGTGCCATGACGTACGTGGTGCCTTACAGCGGCATCTCGAACCGGCTGGGCGAGGAGGAGATCAAGGCCGTCGGCGAGGCGCTGCGGCAGGACACGCTCGCGATGGGCCCGCGCGGCAAGGAGTTCGAGCGGCTCCTCGCCGAGCGGCTCGGCTCGCCGCACGCCCAGGCGACCAGCTCGTGCACCACCGCGCTGTTCCTCGCGGCCCAGGTGCTCGAGCTCCAGCCGGGCGACGAGGTGATCACCACCCCGCAGACGTTCTGGGTGACGACCTGGCCGCTGCAGGCGCGCGGCGTCGTCGTCAAGTTCGCCGACGTCGACCCCGACACGCTCAACATCGACCCGACGACGATCGAGCCGCTCGTCACCGAGAGGACCAAGTCGATCTGGGTGGTGCACTTCGGCGGCCAGGCCGTCGACATGGACCCGGTCATGGAGATCGCGCAGCGGCACGGCCTCACCGTCGTCGAGGACTGCGCGCACGCCGCCGGCGCCACCTACAAGGGCCGCGCCCTCGGCACCATCGGCGACATCGGCTGCTTCAGCTTCCACTCGCTGAAGAACATGACCACCGGCGAGGGCGGCGCGTTCGTCACCCGCCACGACCGCTACGCCGAGATGGCGCGCGCGCTCGGCACCATCCACAACTACGGCGAGATGGTCGAGCGCGACGACCAGCGCATCGGCCCGCACGCGCAGCCCGCGTACTACAAGGACGCGCACGTGCTCAGGTCGTACACCCACGACTACGCCGGCGGGCGCTACCTCGTCGGCAACAACTTCCGGATGAGCGAGCTGTCCGCCGCGCTCGGCATCGTCCAGCTCGGCAAGATCGACCGGCTCAACGGGCGCCGGCGGGAGATCGCGCACCGGCTCGACGACGGGCTCAACGGGATCCGCGGCATCGGCGTCCAGTCCGAGAAGCCCTACGCCCACCACGTCTACCACCTCTACACGTGCTTCTACGACCCCGAGGTCGTCGGCGCCCCGAAGGACGACTTCATCCGCCATCTGCAGGAAAAGGAGGGGATCGAGATCGTCATCCGGTACTTCCCGATCCACCTGCTCCCGGAGTTCCGGGCGCTCGGACACCGCTACGGGGAGTGCCCGGTCGCCGAGAAGACCTACTTCGAGCACCAGATCCAGCTGCCCATCTACGACCACCTCACCGACGCGCAGGTGGAGCACATGATCGCCGCGGTGCGCCGCGGCGTCGCCGAACTCGGCGGGGGCCGCTGACCCGGCCCCGCGCGTCCGCAACCCCGAACCCCCTCGTGCGCCCGGCAGGGTGCACATGACGTCTGGAGCCTCACCATGGGCAAGACACCGAACGGTTCCCGCCCCCAGAACAAGCTGGTCGCCGTCACCGGCGGTTCCGGCTTCGTCGGGAGCAACCTCGTGGCCCGGCTCGTCGACGACGGCCACCAGGTCGCCATCGTCGACCTGGCCACGCCCGCGCCGGAGCTGGCCGCCCTCCCGGGCGTCCAGCACCGGCGCGCGGACCTGCGCGACTACGGCGAGACGCTGCTCGCGCTGCGCGGCGTCGACACCGTCTACCACCTGGCCGGCAACGCCAGCGGCACGCTGTCGGTCGAGCGGCCGAGGTTCGACTTCCAGATCAACGGCCTCGGCACCTGCAACGTCGGCAACGCCTGCGTCGACCAGGGCGTCCGGCGGCTGGTGTACATGTCCTCGGCGATCGTCTACGGCACGCCGCAGACGTTCCCGATGACCGAGGAGCACCCGATCGCGCCGTTCCTGCCGTACGGGGCGTCCAAGCTGTCCGGCGAGCTGACGCTGCGCAGCCTGCACGACGCCCTCGGGCTGCAGGTGATGATCGCCCGGTCGTTCGTCGTGTACGGGCCCGGCGAGGACCCGCGCACCGCCGGCGGGGAGGTGTCGCAGTTCCTGCGCTGGCAGCTGAACGAGCTGCCGATCCCCGTCGTCGGCGACATCGACCGCAAGACCCGCGACTTCGTGCACGTCTCGGACGTGTGCTCGGCCCTGATCACGATGGCCGAGAACGGGGTGCCGGGAGAGATCTACAACATGGGCAGCGGGCGCGAGGTCTCCATGCGGGGCCTCGCCGACGCCGTCGCGGTCGCCACCGGCAAGCCGTCCCGGCTGAAGCCGGACGAGTCGGAGCTGGCCGACAGCTTCCGGCTGGTGGCCGACATCTCCAAGCTGCGCGGCATCGGGTACGAGCCGAAGATCACGCTCGCGGCGGGGCTGAAGTCGCTCGCCGAGCACCTCGGCCCGTTCCCGGAGCTGCCCAGCGTGACGGTCGCGTTCAGCCGCGAGCCGGCCGTCCGGGCGTGAGCGCCGCCCCGCCGGCGTAGCCGCCGGCGCCCGCGCCGGAGCCGGCCCGCCCGGCATGCGCCCGACCGGCGTAGGAACGTTCCAAGACAGTCGCTCCCGATGGCCCGCGCGAGCGTGCCCGGCCCCAGCCGGAACGCCGATCGCGCGGGCCCTCGGTTCGAGCCCGCGCGCCGCCGCGCCCGGCGGCCCCACGGGCGGAGCACCGCATCCACACCCCAGGGGAGTCGAGCATGCCCAGAAGCAGGACACGAGGCGGGCCCCGCGCGGGCACCGACGACGCCGGAGCCGGCCCCCCGGTCCCGCCGCCCGTCGCGCGCGACCGCGCCGCCCGCGCCGGCGTCGGCGCGATCTTCTTCGCCAACGGAGCCGCCTTCGCCTCCTGGGCCTCGCGGGTGCCCGACGTCCGGGATTCGCTGGACCTCACCCCGGGCGGCCTGTCCGTGGCGCTCACCGGGCTGGCGGCCGGCGCCTTAGCCGGGCTGCCGCTGGCCGGGCTGCTCGTCGCCCGGATCGGCAGCCGGCGGATCCTCGCCGGGGCCGGCATCTACCTCGGCGCCCTGCCGCTCGTCGGGCTCGCGCCGCAGCTGCTGTGCCTCACCGGCGCGCTCACCTTCTTCGCCATCACCAACAGCTGCGTGGACGTCGCCATGAACACCCAGGGCGCGCTGGCCGAGCGGCTCAGCGCCCGCCCGCTCATGGGCGGCTTCCACGCCAGGTTCAGCCTCGGCGGCGTCACCGGCGCGGCCGCCGGCGGGGCGGCCGTGCACGCCGGGATGAGCCCGGAGACGCACTTCCTGCTGATCGCCGTGCTGCTGACCGCGCTGTGCACCACCGCGACCGCGTTCCTGCCGCCCGACCCGCCCGGCGCGGGCAGACCCGGGCTCGGGCTCGTCCGCCCCGGCCGCGGCGTGTGGACGCCCGGCCTCGTCGCCTTCTGCGCCCTGATGGGGGAGGGCACCGTGAACGACTGGGGGTCGATCTACCTGCGGGACGTCGCCGGCGCGCCGACCTGGCTCGCCGCCGCCGGGTTCGCGGTGTTCTCCGCCGGGATGGTCACCGGGCGGCTCGTCGCCGACCGGATCCGCGCCGGCACCGGCTCGCACCGCTACCTGTTCGGCTGCGCGGCGCTCGCCGCGTCCGGCGCCGTCCTCGCGCTCGCCCTCCCGTTCACCTGGACGAGCCTCACCGGGTACGCGCTGATCGGGCTCGGCCTCGCCGCCGTCGTCCCGGTCACCTACAGCCACCTGGCGCGCCGGACGCCCGGATCGCCCGGGCCCGCGATCGCCGCCGCGTCCACCATCGGCTACGTCGGGTTCCTGGCCGGGCCGCCGATCATCGGGGCGCTCAACCACGCGGCCGGGCTGCACGCGGTGATGGTGGTCTTCCTCGTCCTGATGATCATCGTGGTCGCCCTCGCGCCGCGCCTGCGCGACGACCTCGCCGAGTAGCCCGCCTCCGTAGAGTGGGCAGCGCCTCCGTCCCCGACCGAAAGGCGTGCGCCATGCCCCTTGCCGTCTGCGTGTTCTGCTCCTCCAGCGCCAAGATCGACCGACGGTACGTCGACCTCGCCGCCGAGGTCGGGGACGAGCTGGCCAGGCGCGGGCACAGCCTGGTCAGCGGCGGCGGCCGGGTGTCCTGCATGGGCGCCGTCGCCCGCGCCGCCCGGGCCGGCGGCGCCCGCACCGTCGGGGTGATCCCGGAGGGGCTGGCGGACGTCGAGCTGTCCGACGAGGACAGCGACGAGCTGGTCGTCACGCCCGACATGCGCACCCGCAAGGGCGAGATGGACAGGCGCAGCGACGCCTTCCTCGTGCTGCCCGGCGGCATCGGCACCCTGGAGGAGCTGTTCGAGATCTGGACCGCCCGGACGCTCGGCATGCACGACAAGGCCGTGGTGATCCTCGACCCGACCGGCGTGTACGAGCCGCTCCGCGAGCTGATGAAGGGCCTCACCGAGCAGGGGTTCGCCCGTCCGAAGATCTGGGACGCGATCGGCTGGACGGCGTCCGTGTCCGAGGCGTTCGACCTGCTGGAACGGTCCCAGCCGAAGATCGGGATGAGCTTCGAGGACTACGCCGAGGCCGAGCTCTGACCGCCCGACGCGCGTCCCCCACGCCCGTGTGGGGGACGCTTTCCGGCGCGGCCGGCCCGCCCGGCGCCGGAAAAGACCAAGATTGTCCTGGGGGTTTGCCGCCCGGCAGGTGATCGTTCACCCCCGGTTCAGCACCGGCCGCGACGCTCCTGCGTGATCCCCTCACGTTGAAGGAGACCGCACCATGTCCGTGACCCGTCGCGGTGTCATGAAGGGCGGCGCCGCCGGCGCGCTGTCCATCGCCCTTGCCGGAAGCCTCGACTCCGTCTTCCAGACCTCCGCGGGCGCCGATACCGGCGAGGCCTACGGCTACGGCCCGCTGATCCCCGACCCCAAGGGCGTCCTCGACCTGCCCGAGGGCTTCTCCTACAAGACCCTGTCGACGGAGGGCGACCCGATCTCCGACGGCGTCGTCGTCCCCGGCCACCACGACGGCACCGCCACCTTCCCGGGCAGCAAGCCCGGCCGGACGCGGCTCGTCCGCAACCACGAGCAGAGCAACAACGGCACCCGCGCCGTCGCGCCCGCCGCCCTCACCTACGACCCGGCGGCCAACGGCGGCACCACGACGCTGGAGGTCGACAAGGACGGCGACCTGCTGTCGCAGTACGTCAGCCTCGCCGGGACGTCCACCAACTGCGCCGGCGGGCGCACCCCGTGGGGCACCTGGCTGACCTGCGAGGAGACCGAGGGCTTCACCGGGCAGACCAAGAGCCACGGCTGGGTCTTCGAGGTCGACCCGCACGGGCAGCGGACCAAGCCGGTCCCGCTGACCGGGCTCGGCCGGTTCGCCCACGAGGCCGTCGCCGTCGACCCCGACACCCTCACCGCCTACCTCACCGAGGACGCGCACGGCCCGTTCGGCCTGCTCTACCGGTTCCGCCCGCGCGCACACCGCGGCGACTACCACGCCTACCTCCAGGGCGGACGGCTCGAAGCGATGAACGTCCGGGGCGTCCCGGACCTGTCGGTCGTCCAGGAGCCGGGCACCAAGCTGCACTGCCGCTGGGTGGCCGTGCCGGACCCGTCCGCGAAGACGGAGTCGACCCGCATGCAGTTCGACACCATCACCCGGAGCCAGAAGCTCGAAGGCGCCTGGTGGGGCCACGGCAAGGCGTACTTCGTCTGCTCCTACTCGCACAAGGCCGACGGCGGCGCCGCCGACCACGCCGGGCAGGTCTGGACCTACGACCCGCGCACCAACGAGATCGAGCTGCAGCTGGTGTTCAAGCCGGGCGGCAAGTTCGACGGGCCGGACAACATCACCGTCTCCCCGTACGGCGGCGGCGTGATGCTGGCCGAGGACGGCGACGGCGACCAGCACCTCGTCGGCACCACCAAGGCCGGCAAGCCGTTCGCGATGGCCCGCAACGCCCTCAACGGCAGCGAGTTCACCGGCGTCACGTTCTCCCCGGACGGCAAGATCCTCTTCGCCAACCGGCAGGAGGGCCCCGGCGTGACCTTCGCGATCACCGGCCCCTGGCACAAGCTCCGCGCCTGACCGGCACGTCGGCGCCCCGGGCCAGGCCGGTCCCCGGCGGGCTAGGCGAGGCCCCGGCGGGCTAGGCCGGCCCCCAGCGGGCTAGGCGAGGCCCCGGCGCGCGACCGCGGGGGGACGGGTGCCGCGGATCGAGGCGACCATGTCGAGGACCTGGCGCACCCCGTCCGCCTGCGACGGCGGCACCCGGAACACGCTCGCGCCCAGCCACGCGTAGACGGACGCGGCGGCCATCAGCCCGGGATCGGGCTCCGCCGCGTCCGACTCCAGCGCCACCAGCACGGCGCCGGACGGCCCGGCCCGCTCCACCAGCTCGCGCACCCGGGCCGCCGGGGGCGCGGTGCCCGCGTCCACGGTCCCCTCCGGCGCCCGCTCCGGCCCGGTCAGGATCAGGCCCTCGCGCGATCCGGCGCGCTCCTCGTGCAACCCCATGCGCCCAAGCGTGGCACGATCGGGGGTGCGGAGTCGTGTGGAGATCGGAGCGAGATGTTGGTCGTGGTCTTCGTCCTGGCGGGCCTGGCCGTGCTGGGCTCCGTCGTCGTCCTGGCGATGGGCCGGGGCGGCGAGCTGACCGAGACCCATCCCGACCACCCGCCGCTGCCGCTCGGCGACGGCCGGTACGTCACGCCCCGGACCGTCCTGTCGCTGCGGCTGCCCCGCGCGTTCTGGGGATACCAGGGGCCCGTGGCCGACCAGGCGTTCCGTGAGCTCGCGCGCGCCCTCGCCGAGCGCGACGCCCGCGTGGCGGACCTGGAGCGGCAGCTCGACGACCTGCGCCGCGGCGCCGCGGTGGCGCCCGAGCCGGAGCGGATCGGCGCGCTGCACGGCCTGCAGGACCCGCATTTCCCCGAGCAGGACGCCCCGCAGATCCGGCTCGGGAAGGATTCCGGGCCGCAGGATGCGGAGGACGACCCGGAACCGGGCAAGGACGGTCCATGGGAACTTCCGTGAGCGAGGTCGCCGTCCACGCCGAGGCGTACTCCGACGCACCGCCGGAACGGCTCTTCGAGGTCCTCACCGACTGGCCGAGGCACGCCGAGTGGATGCCGTTCACCCGCGCCGAGGGCGGCCGCGACGTCGGCGCCGAGCTGCGGGCGTGGACGGGCGCCGGCCCGGTCGGCTTCCTCGACACCATGGTCATCACCGGCTGGCGGGACGGCCGGCGCGTCGCCGTCCGGCACACGGGGCGGGTCGTGCGCGGGGAGGCCTGGTTCGAGGTCCTCCCGTACGGGAAGGGCAGCCGCGTCGTCTGGGCGGAGCGCATCGACCTGCCGCTCGGCGTCCTCGGCCGCGCCGGATGGCTGGTCGCCGGCCCCGTCGTGAAGGGATTCCTGGGCCTCGGGCTGCGGCGGCTGGCCGCGCTGGCGGCCGGTTCCTCCTGACGCGGGTCCGTTCTGTCGGAGGCATGAGGTAGAACGGGCCGGTGAGCACCGCGATCCGAGGCGAGGACGGGCTGGCCCGCTGCCCGTGGGGGCTGTCGGCCCCCGAGTACATCGCCTACCACGACGAGGAATGGGGCCGTCCCGTCCGCGACGACCAGGGCCTTTACGAACGGCTGTGCCTGGAGGCGTTCCAGTCGGGGCTGTCCTGGCTGACGATCCTGCGCAAGCGGGAGGGGTTCCGCGCCGCGTTCCGCGGCTTCGACCCCGAGAAGGTCGCCGCGTTCGGGCCGGACGACGTCGCGCGGCTGATGGCGGACGCGTCGATCGTCCGCAACCGCGCGAAGATCGACGCGGCGATCGCGAACGCGCGCGCCGCGCTCGACCTGCCCGGCGGCCTCGCCGCGACGGCCTGGCGCTACGCCGACCCCGACGCCCCCGCCTACGCCGACATGTCCGACGTCCCCGCCTATACCGACGGCTCCAAGGCCCTCGCCAAGGAGCTGAAGCGGAACGGTTTCCGCTTCGTCGGCCCCACCACCGCCTACGCCCTCATGCAGGCCTGCGGCCTCGTCGACGACCACCTCAAGGACTGCCACCGGCGAGGCGCGTACACCTGACGGTCACTCGGCCTTGGCGGCTTCCAGGACGGGGATCGTGGAGGCCCTGCGGGCGGGGAGGGCCGAGGTGGCGAGGGTGACGGCGGCGGCGCCCGCCGCGACGAGGACGAACAGCCACCAGGGCGGGTTCACGGTCAGGAACGAGCTGCCGGTCGCCACGTGCAGGAGCGCGACGGTGCCGAGCGCGGTGCCGATGCCGAGGAGGCCGCCGAGCAGGACGACCGTGGCGGCCTCCCAGCGGACGATCGCCCGGATCTGCGTCACGGTCGCGCCGACGGCGCCGAGCAGGCCGAACTCGCGGGTCCGTTCGGCGACGCTCATCGACACGGTGGTGGCCATCCCGAACAGCGACAGCAGCAGCGCCATCCCGATGAACCCGTAGATGACGCGCATGCCCTTGGTCATCGAGCCCGCCGCCCGCTTCACGTAGGCGTCCCTGTCCATGACCTTGACGCCGGGGACCCCGGCGACCGCGCGGGACAGCGCGTCCGCGGAGCCGCCGCTGACCAGGATCGCCTGGGCGGCGGCGTCCGGGTCGAGGCGGTCCATGGTGGACGGGGCGACGAGCGCGCCGTCGGCGAACAGGTGGGACGGGTCGTGGTAGGCGCCCGCCACGGTGAGCGTGACGCGGCCCCGCGCGCCTCGGACCACGATCCGCTGGCCCTTGTGCAGGCCGTTCGCCTTCATGATCGTGGACGTGAGGCCGATCCGCCCGTCCGGCAGGGGCGGCAGGTGCCCGCCGAGCCGGAGCAGCGACGGCAGCGCGGCCTGGTCCACCCCGGCCACGGCGACGTACGGCGAGGAGTCGTCGTCGCTGCGCTTCCGCTCCGGCGAGACGAGCTTGACCTCGGACGCGGTGAGGGCGGCGGCGTGCGCGACGCCCGGGACGGCGGCGGCCTTCGCGGCGAGGTCGCGGGGGAGCGGCGCCGGCCCGTCCGCGGTCTTCCCGGTCGCGGCGACGGCGTGGTCGGCCCGCATCACCTGCCGTCCGGCCTCGTCGAAGCGGCCGTTCGCCGACATGACGACCATCGCGGTCGCGCCGACGAGCGCGACGCCGAGCATCAGCGACGACGCGGCGGACGAGACGCGGCGCGGGCTGCGGGTGATGGTGGCGCGGGCGAGCCGCCCGGCCTCACCGCTGACGGCCATCCCGATCCGCCCGACCAGGCCGCCGAGGGGGCCGACGAAGAACGGGGCGAGGACGGCGAGGGCCGCGACGGTCGTCATGCAGCCCATCAGGATCAGCACGGACGTCCCGGCGGTGCGGTCCGGGCCGGGCGGCTCCTCGGCGCGGATCGCCCAGACGGGGCCGAAGAACATCCACGCGCAGGCGAAGACCGCGAAGGCGCCGGCGAGGCGGGGCCAGCGGCGGCCGGTCGTGTCGGCGCTCGCCGCCCTGAGCGCCTGCATAGGGGAGATGCGCGCCGCCTTCCGCGCGGCCCGCCACGCGGCGAGCTGGGTGACGAGGATCCCGACGGCGGCGGGGACGGCGAGCGCGATCCACCCGTACTGCGCGTCGGCGGCGGTGATGTCGAAGCCGTCCTGCGCGAACAGCCGGGTCAGCAGGCCGGAGACGGCGTAGCCGAGCAGCACGCCGCCCGCCGACGCGCCGGCGCCGAGGACGAGCGCTTCCAGCCGGATCAGCCGCTTGATCTGCCGCGGGGTGGCGCCGATCGCGCCGAGCAGCGCGAGCCGCCGGGTCCGCTGCCGGACGAGGGTGCCGAAGGTGTTGGACACGACGAACAGGCCGACGAACACGGCGATGGACGAGAGCATCCCGATGGCGCCGCCGATGGACGCGCCGGCGCCCTGCAGGTCGGCGGACTGCGCGTGCCGGACGCCGCTCGCCGTTCGGACGGTCGCGGCGGAGCCGAACGCGCGGGCCAGGTCGCCGCGGAGCTTCGCCGGCGCCACGCCGGGCGCGGCCTTCACCCACACCGACTGCCAGGTCCCGGCGGGCAGCCCGGCGGCCTGCTGCACGGTCGGGGGCGGGGCGAGCAGCAGGTCGCCGCTCGCGACGGCGCTGTGCCCCTGCACGGTGACGATCCCGACGACCGTCATCGCGCGGGCCTGCTTCGGCGTCAGCACGGTCACCGTGCCGCCGATGCGCAGCTTCCCGGCGCGGGCGGCGTGCCGGGTGACGGCGACCTCGCCGTCGGCGGCGGGCGCCCGCCCGGACTCCAGGTGGTACGGGTCGAGCGCGGCCGTGGACGGCCAGGGCCGCAGCAGGGTCCGCGCCCCGGCCGGCGGCATGATCGTCTTGTGGGCGGCGCCGCTCGCGGTCACCGGGACGGACGCGTCCCCGGCCACGGCGGCGACGCCGGGGCGCCCGGCGACCCGCGCGAGGGCGACCCGGCCGTCCGGCGCCGCGTACGGGTCGTCGGGGTCGACCGAGCCGCCCTGGACGAGCACGTCGGCGCGCGCGTACTCGCTCGCGTCGCTGCCGGAGACGGCCTCCTGCGCGCGGAGCGTGAACTGCAGGGACCCGGCGATCAGGCCGATGGAGAACAGCGCCGCGAGCATCGTGGCGGCGAGCCGGAGCCAGCCCTCGGCGAACGAGCGGCGCGCGATGAGCCACATGGGGATCAGCCCTCCATCCGGCGCATCACGGCGTGGACCTGGTCGATGGTCGGCCCGGCGAGCTCGTGGACGATCATGCCGTCGGCGAGGAACAGCACCCGGTCGGCGTGCGCGGCGGCGGCCGGGTCGTGCGTCACCATGACGACGGTCTGGCCGTAGGAGTCCACCGCCGAGCGCAGGAACCCCAGCACCTCCGCGCCCGAGCGGGAGTCGAGGTTGCCGGTCGGCTCGTCGGCGAACAGCACCTCGGGCCGGGTCAGCAGCGCCCGCGCGACCGCGACGCGCTGCTGCTGCCCGCCGGACAGCTCGCTCGGCCGGTGGTCCAGGCGGTCGCGCAGGCCGAGGGCGTCGACGATCGTGTCGAACCACCGCCGGTCCGCGCGGCGGTTCCCGAGCCGCCCGGTCAGCCGGATGTTCTCCTCCGCCGTCAGCATCGGCAGCAGGTTGAACGACTGGAACACGAACCCGAGCCGGTCGCGGCGCAGCCTGGTCAGCCGGGTCCGCGACAGCCCGGTGATCTCCACGCCGCCGATCAGCACCGAGCCGGACGTCACCGTGTCCAGCCCGGCCAGGCAGTGCAGGAACGTCGACTTGCCCGAGCCGGACGGCCCCATGATCGCGGTGAACTGGCCCCGCGGGAAGGCCGCCGAGACGCCGCGCAGCGCGGTCACCGCGCCGTCGCCCGTCCCGTACGACTTGACGAGGCCGGACGCGACGGCGACGTGATCGCGGACCTGCCCGGCGGGCGGCGCGGCGGATGCTTGTGTCATGCCCTCAAGCCAACCGCCGCGGGCCCTCCGGCACATTGGCGCGCGCTCCAGAAACTGGGGTGGGGCTGCCCCCACCCCGCGCGCGCGTGGAGCCCCTAACGCCCCTCGAAGGAGGGCTGCTGCTTCTTCAGGAACGCCTCGGTCGCGTTCTGGTGGTCGGAGGTCGCCGCGCACTCGTCCTGCAGCACGGCCTCGCGCTCCAGCGCCGACGCAAGGTCGTGCGCCGCCGCGTGGTCGAGCGCCCGCTTCACCGCCGCGTACGCCACCGTCGGCCCCGCCGCGAGGCGCCGCGCCAGCTCCACCGCCGCCGGGGCCAGCTCGTCCGCCGGGACGACCCGGTTGACCAGGCCGAGCTCCAGCGCCTCGGGCGCCTTCAGCGGCTCCCCGAGCAGCAGCAGCTCCGCCGCCTTCGCCCGGCCGACCAGCCGCTGCAGCGTCCACGACATGCCGCTGTCGGGCGCCAGCCCGATGCCGGTGAACGCCGTCGCGAACCGGGACCTGTCCGACGCGATCGCCAGGTCGCAGGCGAACGCCAGCGACGCGCCCGCGCCCGCCGCGACCCCGTTCACCGCCGCGACGACCGGCTTCGCCATCCCGGCGAGCTCCAGCACGATCGGGTTGTAGTGCTTCGTGACGGTGCCGTCGAGCCCCCGTCCGGCCGCCAGGTTGTCGGCGTGCTCGCGCAGGTCCTGGCCCGCGCAGAAGGCCCGCCCCGCACCGGTCAGGATCACCGCGCGGGCCGACGCGTCCGCCGCCGCGCGCCGGACCGTCTCCAGCAGCGCGCCCTTCATCTCCGCCGTCAGCGAGTTCATCGCGTCCGGACGGTTCAGTGTGATTGTTCCCACACCGTCGGTCACGTCGTACAGCACGGTCTCGGACATGCGGCACCCTCCCGGTCCTGGACAGATCTTCCCCGGCAACCATCGACGAACCGGGGCGCGGCGGGCAAGTGCCGTCCCGCTCCCGTGTACCCGGCGTGACCGTCCGGTGCCCCTCCGGCCCGCGCTTCCGCCTCGCTCCCGGCGGCCCGTCCGGTGCCGATCGAACAGCGCCGGAGTGCCCCGTACGCCTGCAGTCTTCCGATCTGGAGGCTGATCGTTACCACTTCGCGCCCAGGAGACGAGATAATGGACCACTACTGATGACGCGGATGCGACAGGCGGCCACGCGGCCAACGGTGCCCGGAGGCTCCAAACGGCCCCAAGCGGGGCCTTTAGGCAGGAAGGGGATGCACGCATGGCGGCGATGAAGCCGCGGACGGGAGACGGTCCGCTCGAAGTGACCAAGGAGGGGCGCGGAATCGTCATGCGGGTCCCGCTCGAAGGCGGCGGCCGCCTTGTGGTCGAGCTCTCCGCCGACGAGGCCAAGGAACTCGGCGAGGCCCTCAAGGGCGTCGTGGGCTGACGGCTCCGCCGCTCCCGGCTCTCCGGCGAAGGTCCCGGCGTGCTCGCCGGGACCGTCGCCGTTCCCGATCACCGAAACATCCGGTAAAAGCTCAGCTCAGGGGGGATCCGTCGCCATGCCCATCGAGACCCGCATCCACGGCGCCGGCGGCACCGTGACCGGCACCGCGGTCGACCTCGGGGCGGAGGCGGTGGCGGTCCCCGTGCGGTCCGGCCCGGTCGCGCCGGACGCCGAGGTCGCGAAGGCCCTGCCGTTCACCCTGGACGAGCTGCTGGAGCTGCACGGCGCCAAGGGCGAGGCGGGCGAGATCATCGCCGCGCCCGTCCAGGTCGGCGGCGACGTCCGCGAGCTGCTGCTGTACGGCGTCGGCGAGGCGGCGCCCGCCGACCTCCGCAAGGCCGGCGCGGCCCTCGCCCGCCGCGGCCGCGGCCGCACCGCCCTCGTCGCGGGCGTCCCCTCCGGCGACCTCGCCGCCTTCGTCGAGGGCGCCCTGCTCGCCTCCTACGAGTTCCGGATCGGCGCCGCCGCGCCCAAGCGCCCGCTCGGCACCCTCGCCGTGCTGACCGAGGCCGGGCCCGGCGCCGACGCGCCCGCGATCGAGCGCGGCACCGCCCGGGCCCGCGCCACCGCCCTCGCCCGCGACCTCACCAACACCCCGGCCTCCGAGAAGGACCCGTCGTGGCTCGCCGCCCGCGCCGCGGAGGTCGCCCGCGACGCCGGCCTCGCCGTCCGCGTCCGGGACGAGAAGGAGCTGGTCGAGGGCGGGTTCGGCGGCCTGCTGGCGGTCGGCTCCGGCTCCGTCCGCCCGCCGCGCCTGATCGAGCTCTCCTACACCCCCAACGGGACGCCCGGGCGGCACGTCGTGCTCGTCGGCAAGGGGATCACGTTCGACAGCGGCGGCCTGTCGCTCAAGCCGAACGACGGCATGAAGACCATGAAGACCGACATGGCGGGCGGCGCCGTGGTCATCGCCGTGATGAGCGCGCTGCGCGGTCTCGGCGTCCGCGCCCGCGTCACCGGCCTGATCGCGGCGGCGGAGAACATGCCGTCCGGGTCGTCGATGCGTCCCGGCGACGTGATCACCCACTTCGGCGGCAAGACCTCCGAGGTGCTGAACACCGACGCCGAGGGGCGGCTCGTCCTCGCCGACGCCCTCGCCTACGCCGACGCCGAGCTCGACCCCGACGCGGTCGTGGACGTCGCGACCCTCACCGGCGCCGCCAAGGTCGCGCTGGGCCTGCGGTACGGCGCGCTGTTCAGCAACGACGACGCCCTCGCCGAGGCCCTCACCGCGGCCGGGGCCGCGGCGGGCGAGCCGCTGTGGCGGCTGCCGCTCGTCGAGGACTACCGCAAGGGCATCGACTCCGACGTCGCCGACGTCGCCAACATGGGCCGCGGCGACTTCAACGGCGGCGCCATCGCGGCGGCGCTGTTCCTGCGCGAATTCGTCGGCGACCGCGCCTGGGCCCACCTCGACATCGCCGGCCCGGGCCGCGCCACCGCCGACGACGCCGAGATCACCCGCGGCGCCACCGGCTACGGCACCCGCCTCCTCCTCGACCACCTCACCGCCTGACCCTCCGCCGACCCGCGGCGTGCCGCCGTCGCGAGCCGCTCAGAACGGCGGCTCGCCGCGGGTCAGCGGGTGCGGCGGTCGATGACGGGGACGCGGCGGCGGCGCCGGGCCTCCTTGACGATCTTGGGGAGCTTCGCGTCCCAGCCGGGGCCGACCGCGAAGCACCACGGCACCGCGGCCGCCGTCGCCGGGACGTCCCGCATCGTCAGCGCCACCAGCACGGGCCGGTCGGACGTGCGGGCCATCTCCGCCAGCTCCGCCGTGGGCAGGAACACCACGTAGTCCTGCTCGCCGCGGCGGGTGCCGGGGACGCCGCGGCGCAGCGCCGTGATCGCCGCCACCTCGTCCCAGGGCAGGAGCCGGCCGGACCGGCGCGGCAGCGGCCAGGGCGCCGGCCGCCGCACGCCCGAGGCGTTCAGCTCCAGCACGGGACGGCGTGCCAGCAGCCCCCCGAGCGACACCGCGAGGCCCGCGCCGAACAGCAGGAAGCCGGCGATGCCGAGCACCATGAACGCGACGCTGCCGACGCCCGCGCCGCGGATGACGCCGCCCGCGACGAACCCGATCGACGCGACGAACAGGATCACGAAGGCGGCGAGCCGCCAGATCGCCCGCCACGTCACCCGGTCCCGGACCGCGAACACCTCAGCGGGCGCCTCCGCAGAAGCCTCCGCGGGCGCTTCAGCGGGCGCCTCAGCAGACGCTTCCGCAGGCGCCTCTGCGGGCCCTTCCGCGGACGCCTCAGCGGGTGCCTCCGCAGGCGCCTCCGGTCCCGCGGCCGCGGGGGGCTCGGCCGGGGCGCGTTCCGCGTCCGGCTCCTCCGGGGTGTCAGCGGCACCCGACCGGCGACCTGCGTTCCGCTGGCGCTCCACCGTCAGTCGCGCTTCACCGCGCACAGCAGGCCGTCGCCCACCGGGACCAGCAGCGGGACGAGCCGCTCGTCCTCGCGGATCGCCCGGTGCACCTCGCGGATCGCCTCGGTCTCGGGGTCGCGGGCGTCCGGGTCGGCGACGCGGTCGTGCCACAGCGCGTTGTCGAACGCGACGACGCCGCCCGGCCGCAGCAGCCGCAGCGCCGCCGCCAGGTACTCGGGGTACTCGTGCTTCGCCGCGTCGCAGAACACCAGGTCGTAGGCGCCGTCGGTGAGCCGCGGCAGGACCTCCAGCGCCGGGCCGATGATCATCCGGGTGCGGAACGCGGACAGGCCCGCCTCGCGGTAGGCGAGCTTCGCCAGCCGCTGGTGCTCGGGCTCGATGTCGACGCTGGTCAGCACCGCGTCCTTCGGCATCCCGCGCATCAGGTACACGCCGGACACCCCGCAGCCCGAGCCGACCTCCACGACCGTCCGCGCGCCCAGCAGGGTCGCCAGGAAGCGCAGCGCGGCGCCGCCCGCCGGGCCGATCGGGGTGGCGCCGATCTCGTGGCCGCGCCGCCGGGCCTCCAGCAGCGGCTCGTCTTCGGGGAGGAAATCCTCCACGTAGGCCCGGGTGGCCTGAATGGCGTCGATGGCTGCCTCCTCGCGGGACCCCCGCCTGGCTCATGCTGGAAAGACCATATCGCTGACCGGGAACCATCCGGAGTTCCAGCGCGTTGCAGAGAACGTCAGCACCCGCCGTCCGGTGGGTGGAACCACGAGCACCGAACCGGTCCAGAACCGCCCCAGCCCAGGCGAGACCGTGCCGTTCCAAGGCGAAGAGTCTTGGCTCACCAGAGAGGAACAGCCCGGCACCATGGGAGTCGCAGCACTGAGTTTTAGAGGCGCTGTGGGGGTCGGCCCCAGGCAGGGGCTGGGAAACGCCGCGCGTGAGAACGCCCCCGAGGCCGAGTGGGCGCCGCCGTCCTGGGACGAGGTCGTCCGCGAGCACTCCGCGCGCGTGTACCGGCTCGCCTACCGGCTGACCGGCAACCAGCACGACGCGGAGGACCTCACGCAGGAGGTCTTCGTCCGCGTGTTCCGCTCGTTGTCGAACTACACGCCCGGCACGTTCGAGGGCTGGCTGCACCGGATCACCACGAACCTGTTCCTCGACATGGCGCGGCGCCGCCAGCGCATCCGCTTCGAGGGACTCGCCGACGACGCCGCCGAGCGGCTGCAGGGCCGCGAGCCCACGCCCGCGCAGGCGTTCGACGACACCAACTTCGACGCCGACGTCCAGGCGGCACTGGACGCGCTGGCCCCCGAGTACCGCGCGGCCGTCGTGCTGTGCGACATCGAGGGCCTGTCCTACGAGGAGATCTCCGCCACCCTGGGCGTCAAGCTCGGCACCGTGCGCAGCCGCATCCACCGGGGGCGCGCGCAGCTGCGGGCCGCGCTGGAGCACCGTGCGCCGACCCGGCGCCGGCCCGGGACCCGCAACGACTGGCAGGCCGCCGAGGCCACCGCCACGGGGGAGCGGGCCGAAGCGGAGGTCGCCGGCACCGGTAGCGTGCGGTCCGCCGGCGGCGCCGAGCCGGACGCGGCGGCCGGGGTCCGGCCGCAGCCGGAGGGCGTGTAGCGACCGCGCGCGTGGCAGCGGGGCCGCGCGCGGAGAGAACGGAACGAACAGGGGCGTCATGACCAGGCGTAGCAAGGGCATCCAGCCGGGGGCCGGCCGGCGCGGGGGACCGTCCCCGCGTGAGGAGGCCGTGTGAGCTGCCTTGGCGAGCGCCTGACCGCTCTGATCGACGACGAGCTGGACCCCGCCGAGCGGGACCGGGTCCTCGCGCACCTGGCCGGCTGCGCCGCCTGCCGGGCCGAGGCCGACGAGCTGCGCCGGGTCAAGGGGCGGCTGCGCGGGCTGAACGCGCTGCCCGCCTCCGACGGCGCCGACGACCTGCCGTCCGGCGACTTCCTGAACCGCCTGCGCTCCATGGGGGCCGGCGCCGGCCCCGTCCCGCCGGAACCGCCCGCGACGACCCAGCCGATGCGCCCCGCGTCCGCCCGGCCGCTGCGATCATCCGCCCGGCCCGCCCGGACGGCGCCGCCGGCCGCCCGTCCCCGCGACAACCGGCCCGGCGCCCGCGCCGCCGGCCTGACCCGGCACCGCCGCCGCTACCTCGTGGTGGGCGCCGCCACCCTGTTCATCGGGCTCGGCACCGCCTCCTACGCGGCGGGCGGCCGCCAGCACTCGCCGGCCGTCACCCCCGCCTTCGACCGGTTCGCCGTCGAGCACGCGCTGACCACCGGCGACGCGCCCGTCACCGACCCGCTGACCGACCCGGCGAACCAGATCAAGACCGCGCCCGGGCCGTGACCGGGACGCCCTCGACGGCCTGCCACCGCCGGGGACGGCGCCGCACCCTGATCGCCGGCGGCCTCGCCGGCGCGGTGGCCCTCGCCTGGGGGCTGGCCGGGGACCCGGGCGCCGCGCGCCGCGCCCGCAGCGACCCCGCCGCCGTCGGCCTGCTGCG
>NZ_WBMR01000181.1 GCF_008923365.1 Actinomadura montaniterrae | reverse complement strand
TCGACCCCGAGCGCTACAAGCAACGCAACACCGTCGAACGCGCCATCAACCGCCTCAAGCAGTTCCGCGCCGTCGTGACCCGCTTCGACAAACGCCGCTACCTGTTCACCGGCACCATCACCATCGCCGTCCTGCTCATCTGGCTACGTACCTGATCCAAGAAACAGGCCCTAGCTGGGGTGACCTACTGGCGGGCCGACTAGCTGGGGTGACGCCGGTCGAGGCGGGGGGTTGCCAAACCTCGTGCGCTTCTAACATGATTCCAACGTCAGATTTAGATATGGCAGAGGAGGCCGCATGGGGACGGACGGATCTCCGGCCGGGATGGTCCGGCACTGGGCGCGGACGCGCCCCGGCGCCCCGGCGGTGTCGACGGGCGGCGGCCGCTCGCTGACGTTCGCCGGGCTGGACGCGCTGAGCTCCCGCCTCGCCCGGGCGCTGCTCGCCGTCGGCGCCGCGCCCGGCGACCGCGTCGCGTTCCTCGGCCGGGACGCCACCAGCTGGGCGGTGACCCTGGTCGGGGCGTCCAAGGTCCGGGCGATGGGCGTGCCGCTGAACTGGCGGCTGTCGCGGCCGGAGACGGCCGAGGTGCTCGCCGACGCCGAGCCCGTCGCGGTCGTGTGCGAGCCGGAGTTCCTGCCGCTGCTCGGGCTCCCGGCGGCGGACGGCGCCGAGCCGCACGTCGTCGTCGAGGGGACGGCCGTCCCGCTCGACGCGTGGCTCGCCGGTCACGACGCCGACGACCCGGAGCTGCCCGCCGAGCCCGGCGACGTGGCGTTCCTCTTCTACACGTCCGGCACCACCGGCCGCCCGAAGGGCGTGCAGCTCGCCAACCGGAACGTGGCCGCGAACCTCGCCAAGCCCGCGCCGTGGACGATCGGCCCCGGCGACACCGTCTTCGTGCCCGCGCCCACCTTCCACGTGTCAGGCAGCGGCTGGCTGTTCCTGTGCCTCGGCGTCGGCGCGCACGCCCTGTACGTCCGCGACATCGTGCCCGCGGACGTGCTGCGGCTGCTGGAGTCGGAGCGGGTGACGCACGCGCTGGTCGTCCCGGCGCTGCTGCGGATGCTCGTGCGGGACCCGGTCGCGAAGGAGACCGACTTCTCGCTGCTCCGGACGCTGATCTACGGCGGGTCGCCGATCGCGCCGGCCGTCCTCGTCGAGGCCCGCGAGCTGCTCGGCTGCGAGCTCGTCCAGGGCTACGGCCTCACCGAGACGTGCGGGCCGATCACGTTCCTCGGGCCCGCCGACCACGCGCCCGGCGCGCCCGAGCACCGGCTCGCGTCGGCGGGGCGCGCGGTCGAGGGCGTCGAGCTGTCCGTCCGCGACCCGGCGACCGGCGAGCCGCTGCCCGCCGGGGACGTCGGCGAGATCTGGACGCGCAGCGACATGGTGATGGCCGGGTACCGGAACCGGCCCGCCGAGCAGGCCGCCGCGATGACCCCGGACGGCTGGTTCCGCACCGGCGACGCGGGCTACCTCGACGCCGACGGGTACCTGTTCGTCACCGACCGGGTGAAGGACATGATCGTGTCCGGCGGCGAGAACGTGTACCCGGTCGAGGTCGAGAACGTCCTCATGGCGCATCCCGGCATCGCCGACGCGGCGGTCATCGGGGTGCCGCACGAGCGCTGGGGCGAGACCGTGAAGGCGCTGATCGTCGCGCGCGGTGAGCCGCCCGCGCCGGACGAGGTGATCGCCTTCTGCCGCGAGCGCCTCGCCCACTACAAGTGCCCGACCTCGGTCGACGTGGTGGACGACCTGCCCCGCAACCCCAGCGGCAAGATCCTCAAGCGCGATCTGCGGGCCGCCTACTGGCCCGCGGGCGGAAGGAGCGTCGGATGACCGGCCCGGCACGCGGGAACCGGGTGAAGCGGGCCCTCGACGAGGGCCGCGTCGCGGTCGTCGTGGCCGGGCACTCCGCGACGTCCGACACCGCCGACTTCGTCGGGCAGCTCGGCTTCGACGGCCTGTGGCTGGAGGGCGAGCACGGCGCGGTCACCTGGGACCGCATCGGCGATCTCAGCCGGGCCTGCGAGCTGTGGGACATGGCCGCCATGTACCGGGTCCGGACGCTCGAACCGTCGCTGGTGGCGCGCGCGCTGACCCTCGGCGTACACGGCATCGTCGTCCCGCAGGTGAGCACCGCCGACGAGGCGCGGCAGCTCGTCGCCGCCGCCAAGTTCGCGCCGCAGGGGGCGCGCGGGGTGTCGCGGGGACGCCGTTCCTACGGCCGTCCCGGGTTCCTGGACGAGGAGAACGACGAGACCGTCCTCGTCGTCCAGCTCGAAGACCCGGACGCGCTCCGCAACGCGGAGGAGATCGCGGCCGTGCCCGGCATCGACGTCGTGTTCGTCGCGCCGAACGACCTCGCGCAGGCGATGGGGCACCAGGGCCGTCCCGACCACCCCGAGGTCGCGGACGCCATCGACGCGACGCTCACCCGGATCGCGGCCGTCGGAACCGCGCCCGGCACGCTGTGCCCCGCCGGCCAGATCGACCGGTTCACCGGCCTCGGCGTCCGGTTCCTCTACACCTCCTACGACGCCTGGATCACCGCCGGGGCGCGCGACTTCCGCCGCGCCCTCGACGCCGCCACCGCACGGCGCGACCCTCGACAGGGCACCGCACGACAGGACGGAGCAGCATGACGATCGAACGCACCTTCGTGGGCCTCCCCTCCCCGACGATCGGGCGGGCCGGCGCGGGCGGCCACCCCTGCCAGGGCCTCTACCACCGGCGCGCGGGCACGAGGCCGAAGGTCGCCTTCATCGCGACGCACTACCAGATCGACTTCTCCGAGCACTACCTCGCCGAGTACCTGGCCGAGCGCGGCTTCGGGTTCCTCGGCTGGAACACGCGGTTCCGCGGCGACGAGAGCCACTTCCTGCTCGACCACGCACTCGTGGACATCGGCGTGGGCGTGCGGTGGCTGCGCGAGGTCGCCGGGGTCGAGACCGTCGTGCTGCTCGGCAACTCCGGCGGCGGCTCGCTGATGGCGGCGTACCAGTCGCAGGCCGTCGAGCCGAACGTCACGACGCTGCCGGGCCTGCGCCTCGCCGCCGGGGTCGACGACCTGCCCGCCGGCGACGCCTACATCTCCGTCGCCGCCCACCTCGGCCGTCCCGACGTGCTCACGTCCTGGATGGACGCGTCGGTCACCGACGAGTCCGACCCCGTCGCGACCGACCCGTCCCTCGACCTGTTCAACCCCGAGAACGGCCCGCCGTACAGCGCCGAGTTCGTCGCCCGGTACCGCGCCGCGCAGGAGGCCCGGAACCGGCGCATCACCGCCTGGGTGAAGGACGAGCTGGCCCGGCTGTCCGCCGCCGGGTACCACGACCGGCCGTTCAGCGTGTTCCGGACGTGGGCCGACCCGCGCATGGTCGACCCGTCCATCGAGCCGACGAACCGGCGCCCGAACAGCTGCTACCCGGGCAAGCCGGAGCGTGCGAACCGGTCGGTGTTCGGCATCGCCGCCGCCTGCACGCTGCGCACCTGGCTGAACCTGTGGAGCCTGGACGACTCGCAGACCCGCGCGCACCCGCACCTCGCCCGCATCACCGTGCCGTCGCTGGTCGTCAACGCCGACGCCGACACCGGCGTGTTCCCCAGCGACGCCGCCGCGATGTACGACGCGCTCGCGGCGGAGGACAAGGAGCGCCACGACCTGTCCGGCGACCACTACTTCCTCACGCCGGACGGCGCGCGCGACGACCTCGCCGACCTGATCGCGTCGTGGCTCGGCAAGCGCTTCCGATGACCGCCGACGTCCCCGCGGAGATCGCCGCCGGGCTGCGGCGGCTCGGCCTCGCGGGCCCGGGCCCGGTGCGCGGCGAGCCGCTGACCGGCGGCGTCTCGTCCGACGTGTGGCGGGTCGACCTGCCGGACGGGCCCGTCTGCGCGAAGCGGGCGCTGCCGCGGCTCAAGGTGGAGGGCGACTGGCGGGCGCCGACCGAGCGGTCCGGGTGGGAGGCGCGCTGGCTGGCGCTGGCCGCCGACCTGCTGCCCGGCGCCGCGTGCCGCCCGCTCGGCTACGACGCGGACGGGCACGTCCTCGTGCTCGAATGGCTCGACCCGTCCGTCCACAGGGTGTGGAAGGAGCGGCTCGCGGCGGGCGACGTCGACGTTCCGGTGGCGGCGGAGGTCGGGCGGCGGCTCGCCGCCCTGCACTCGGGTGCCGCACGCGGGCCCCTGGCCGGGTGGGAGCCCGCGCGGGAGCTGTTCGCGACGCTGCGGATCGACCCGTACCTGACCGCGACGGCACGGGCGCATCCCCGGCTCGCGCCGCGGTTCGAGGCGCTGGCCGAGGGGCTCGCGACGGCCGCGATCACCGTGGTCCACGGCGACGTCAGCCCGAAGAACATCCTGCTCGGCCCGGACGGCCCCGTGCTGCTGGATGCCGAGTGCGCGAGCCCCGGCGATCCGGCCTTCGACCTGGCGTTCTGCGCCAACCATCTGCTGCTGAAGGCCGTCTGGCGGCCCGCCGGACGCGACCGCTACATCGAGGCGGCGCGCGCGCTCGCCGCCACCTACCTCGACGGCGCCGACTGGGAACCGGCGAACGGGCTGGAGGTGCGGGCGGCGCGGCTGCTGCCCGCGCTCGCGCTGGCCCGCGTCGACGGCCTGTCCCCGGTCGAGTACCTGGACGAGGACGCCCGCCGTACCGTCCGGCACGCCGCCGCCGACCTGGTCGAGCGGCCGCCGGACGGGTTCGCCGCCCTGACCGCCCGCTGGCTCGACCTGACCTCCGGAGAACCCGCATGAGCACCGAGATCATCTCCGTCACCGGCCACCGCCGCTGGGACTCGCGCGCCCGGCCGACCGTCGAGGTCGTCGTGCGCACCGCCGCCGGCACCGGGCGGGCGCTCGCCCCCGCTGGGGCGTCCACCGGGTCCGGCGAGGCGGTCGACCTGCGCGACGGCGGCGACGCGTTCGGCGGGCACGACGTGACCCGCGCGGTCGCGGCCGTCAACGGCGACATCGCCGCCGCCCTCACCGGGATGGACGTCACCGGCCAGGCCGCCGTCGACCAGCGCCTCGAGGAGCTCGACGGCACGCCCGGCTTCTCCCGGATCGGCGGGAACGCGGCGGTCGCCACGTCGATGGCCGTCGCGCACGCCGCCGCCGCGGCGCGGGGCGTGCCGCTGTGGCGGCACCTCGACCCGGCGGCGACGCGGCTGCCGCTGCCGGAGATCCAGGTGTTCGGCGGCGGCGCGCACGCGCACGGCCGGCTCGACATCCAGGACCTGCTGGTCGTCCCGCTCGCCGCGGGCTCGTTCGCGCAGGCGCTCGACTGGGCCGCCGAGATCCACCGCAGCGCGGGCCGCTGGCTGGACGAGCGCGGGCGGCTCGCCGGGACCGCCGACGAGGGCGGCTGGTGGCCCGCGTTCGACTCCAACGCCGAGGCCCTCGAAGCGCTCGTCGCCGCGATCGAGGGCGCGGGCCTCACCCCCGGCGACCAGGTCGGCATCGCGATCGACGTCGCCGCGACCCAGTTCGGCTCCGGCGGCACGTACCGGCTGGCCCGCGAAGGACGTGAGTACGACCGGGACGGCTGGGGCGAGGTCCTGCTCGGCTGGCTCGACCGGTTCCCGATCGTGTCGGTCGAGGACCCGTTCGCCGAGGACGACCCCGACGGCATGGCGCTGATCACCAAGGCGGCCGGCGACCGGATCCAGATCGTCGGCGACGACTTCCTCGTCACCGACGCCGAGCGCGTCCGCGCCGCCGCCGCGCGGCGCACCGCCAACACCGTGCTGATCAAGCCGAACCAGGCGGGCACGCTCACCCGCGCGCGCGCCGCGCTCGACGCCGCCGCCGAGAGCGGGCTCGGCGCGATCGTGTCGGCGCGGTCCGGCGAGACCGAGGACGTCACGATCGTCCACCTCGCGGTCGGCTGGGGCAGCGGCGGCTTCAAGGTCGGGTCGTCCACGCGCGGCGAGCGGACCGCCAAGTGGAACGAGATGCTGCGCGTCGAGGAGGAGCTGGGCACCGCCGCCCGCTACGCCGGACGCGCCGGGCTCGCACCATGACGCCGCGCGTCCTGTGCCATCTCGCGCCGACGCCTGCGATGCTCGCGCGCCTGGAACCGCTGCTCGACGGCCTCGACGTGCGCTGGTGCGCGGAGGACGACGAGGACCGGTTCGCCGCGCTGCTGCCCGACACCGACGTCCTGTGGCACGTGCTGCGCCCGATCACGGCGGACGACCTGCGCCGCGCCCCCGATCTCAAGCTGATCCAGAAGCTCGGCTCCGGCGTCAACACCATCGACCTGGACGCGGCCCGCGCGCGCGGCGTGACCGTCGCGAACATGGTCGGCGCCAACGCGCCCGCCGTCGCCGAGGCCGCGCTGACGCTGATGCTCGCCGCGCTGCGCCGGGTCGTCCCGCTGGACGCCGCCACCCGCGCCGGGCACGGCTGGCCCCTCGACACCGCCCTCGCCGACCGCGTCGGGGAGATCGGCGGACGCGTCGTCGGGCTCGTCGGGCACGGCGCGGTCGCCCGGCGGCTGGAGGCGCCGCTCACCGCGCTCGGCGCGACCGCGCTGTGGCACAGCCCGTCCGGCACGGACGCCGACCCGTCGTGGCGGCCGCTGGACGAGCTGCTCGGCGCGTCCGACATCGTCTCGCTGCACCTGCCGCTGACCCCGGCCACCGAACGGCTCATCGACGCCGCCCGGCTCGCCGCGATGAAGCCGGGCGCGATCCTCGTCAACACCTCGCGCGGCGGCGTCGTCGACGAGGCGGCGCTGGTCGAGGCGCTCCGCACCGGGCACCTCGGCGCTGCCGGGCTCGACGTGTTCGCGACCGAGCCCGCCGACCCGGCGAACCCGCTGCTCGCGCTGGACAACGTGGTCGTCCAGCCGCACGTCGCGTGGCTCACCGGCGAGACACTGGAACGCTGCGTGGCCATCGCCGCCCGCAACGCGCGCCGCCTCGCGTCCGGGCGGCCGCTGGAGAACGTCGTCCAGGGAGCGGCCTCGTGACGACCCTCGCCGGCAAGGTCTGGGACCGCCACGTCATCGAACGCGGCGACGCCGACCTCCTCTACATCGACATGCACCTGCTGCACGAGCTGACCTCGCCGCAGGCGTTCGAGGGGCTGCGGCTGGCCGGACGGCCCGTCCGGCGGCCCGACCTCGCGGTGGCGACCGCCGACCACAACGTCCCCACCGGGCCGGACCCGCTGTCCCTGCTGGACGGCCTCGCCGCCCGCCAGCTCCGCGTCCAGCAGGAGAACTGCGCGCGGCACGGCATCGAGCTGCACCCGCTCGGCTCGCCCGGCCAGGGCGTCGTACACGTCATCGGCCCCGAGCTGGGCCTGACCCAGCCCGGCATGACGATCGTCTGCGGCGACAGCCACACCGCCACCCTCGGCGCGTTCGGCGCGGTCGCGTTCGGCATCGGGACGAGCCAGGTCGAGCACGTCCTCGCCACCCAGACCCTGTGGATGCCGCGTCCCCGCACCATGGCCGTCACCGTGCGCGGGACGCCGCGTCCAGGCACGTCCGCCAAGGACCTCGCGCTCGCGATCATCGCGCGGATCGGCACCGCCGGCGGCACCGGGACCCTCATCGAGTACCGCGGCGACGCGATCGCCGCGCTGCCGATGGAGGGCCGGATGACCGTGTGCAACATGGCCATCGAGTCCGGCGCCCGCAGCGGGATGATCGCACCCGACGACACCACGTTCGCCTACCTGGAGGGCCGCGAACGCTCCCCGCGCGGCCGGCTCTGGGAACGCGCGCTGGACGACTGGCGCACCCTCCGCACCGACGACGGCGCCGCCTTCGACCGCGAGGCCGTCATCGACGCGTCCGCCATCGGCCCGCAGGCGAGCTGGGGCACCAACCCGGCCCAGACCACCGGCATCGACGGCACCGTCCCCGACCCGGCCTCGTTCGGCGACGCCGCCGAGCGCGCCGCCGCCGAACGCGCCCTCGCCTACATGGACCTCGCCCCCGGCACCGCCCTCCGCGACATCGCGGTCTCCACCGTCTTCATCGGCTCCTGCACCAACGGGCGCCTCGCCGACCTGCGCGCCGCCGCCGACGTGATGCGCGGCCGCCGCGTCGCTCCGTCCGTCCGGGCGCTCGCCGTCCCCGGCTCCACCCGCGTGAAGCGGCAGGCCGAGGACGAGGGCCTGGACGAGGTGTTCCGCGCCGCCGGGTTCGAGTGGCGCTCGTCCGGCTGCTCGATGTGCGTCGGCATGAACGGCGACGTCGTCGAGCCCGGCGCGCACAGCGCGTCCACGTCCAACCGCAACTTCGAGAGCCGCCAGGGGCCCGGCGCCCGCACCCACCTCGTCTCGCCCGCGTCCGCCGCCGCGTCGGCCGTCCTCGGGCACCTCGCGAGCGCCGCCGACCTCGGGGAGGTGCGCTGATGGAACCCGTCACCCGCGTCGCCGGACGGGCCGTCCCGCTCGACCGGTCCGACGTCGACACCGACCAGATCATCCCGGCCCGCTGGATGAAGCGCGTCGAGCGCACCGGCTACGCCGGCGGGCTGTTCGAGAAGTGGCGCCGCGACCCGGCGTTCGTGCTGAACGATCCGGCGTACGCCGGGGCGTCGATCCTGGTCAGCGGCCCGAACTTCGGGTGCGGCTCGTCCCGCGAGCACGCGCCGTGGGCGCTGCGCGACTTCGGCTTCCGCGCGATCATCGCGCCGAGCTTCGCCGACATCTTCCGCGGCAACCTGCCGAACAGCGGCCTCGTCCCGGTGCGGGCCGCGCCGGACGTCGTGTCCGCCCTGCTCGCCGCCGTCACCGCCGACCCCGCGACCGAGATCGTCGTGGACGTCGCCGCGCGGACCGTCCATTGCGCGGGCGTCTGCGACGCGCCCTTCGAGCTGGACGAGTCCGCGCACCACCGGCTCGTCCACGGCCTCGACGAGATCGACCTGACCCTCGCCCGCGACGCGGCCATCGCCGCCCACGAGCGCACCCGCCCGCCCTGGATGCCGACCGGACGCCCCGGGCATTGAGGGCGTCTCCCGGATATTGAGGGCGTCCGAAAAGGGGCATCCCAGCCGGAGGCGCTCCGGGAACCTATGATCGCCACGTGCGGCCGACGGGCCGCGCGCGGCGGGCGGGAGCGCGATGAGCCATCCTCGGATCGACTTCGACCCCTTCGGCGAACCCCGGCCGCCCGGCACCACCCACGCGATGCTGGACGAGCTCCGCGAGGAGTGCCCCGCCTTCCACAGCTCCGCCCGGAACGGATTCTGGGTGCTGACCCGGTACGCCGACATCCTCGCCGCCTACCAGGACACCGACGCCCATTCCAGCCGCGCCATCGCCGTCATCGACCCGGACCCGTCCTACCGGTGGATCCCGGTCATGCTGGATCCGCCCGAGCACACCATGTGGCGGCGGCTGCTGCGCCCGCTGTTCACCCCGGCCCGCGCCGCCGCGATGGAGGGCGCCGTCCGGCGCCGGTGCGCCGAGCTGATCGACGCGCTCGCCGCCCGGGGCGAGTGCGACTTCGTCGCCGACTTCGCCCGCCGCTACCCGACGGCCGTCTTCCTGGAGTTCATGGGGCTGCCCGTCTCCCGGCTGGAGGAGTTCCTGGAGTGGGAGTACGCGATCCTGCACGCGCCGCCGGCGCGGGGCGGGCGCGTCGAGGCCATGGGCAAGGTGACCGCCCTGTTCCAGGAGCTGATCGCCGAGCGGCGCCGGGACCCGCGCGACGACGTCGTCAGCGCCGCGATCGCCTTCGAGCCGGACGGCAGGCCCGTCACCGACGGCGAGCTGCTGCAGCTGTGCACCCTGCTGTTCCTCGCCGGCCTCGACACCGTCGCCGCGCAGCTGTCGTACTCGTTCTGGCACCTGGCCCGCCACGACGCCGACCGGGCCCGGATCGCGGCGGAGCCCGGCATCGTCCCCGACGCCGTCGAGGAACTGCTGCGCGCCTACTCCCTGGTGCTGCCCGCCCGCAGGCTCGTCAAGGACGTCACGGCCCAGGGCTGCCCGATGCGCGCCGGCGACATGGTGATGCTGCCCCTCGCGATGGCCAACCGCGATCCCCGCATGTTCCCCGACCCGCGGACCGTCGACTTCGACCGCGCGTCCAACCGGCACATCGCCTTCGGTGCCGGCCCGCACCGCTGCCTCGGCTCGCACCTGGCCCGCCTGGAACTGCGCGTCGCCCTGGAGGAGTGGCACCGCCGGATCCCGCACTACCGCGTCCCCGACGGCGCCCGCCCGGCCGAGCACGCCAGCCTGGTGCTCGGCCTCGACACCCTCCCCCTCACCTGGGGCGATAGGGATCCAGGCAGCGGCTCTGCGCCGGGTCCAGGTACTCGTCCAGGCGAGTGATGCGGTCGTCCTTCACCGTCACGATGAAGCAGGCGCGCAGCGTCAGCTCGTCGCCGTTCGGCACGACGCCGCGCAGCACGTGCTGCTGGACGTAGCCGTCCGGCGTGAGGCGCCGCTGGATCCCGGTGTACCGCATCTCGCGCAGGACCCCGGTCAGCCAGCCCAGCACCCGCAGGTTCTCCTCGACACCGATCACCTTGCCGTCGGTGTTGTGCCAGATCTCCGCGTCCGGGGCGTAGAGGGACGTGCGGATCGCGTCCAGGTCGCCGGTCTCGACGGCGACGACGAACTCGTCCGCCAGCTGCTCGATGGATCGTTCCACCACGTCAGCCCCGCTTCCCGCGCAGCGGCACCGTGACCAGGTCGTTCCCGACGACCACCGGCCCGCGGTACGACTTGCGCGCGCCCTGGTACCAGA
The DNA here is from genome assembly GCF_008923365.1 of Actinomadura montaniterrae. Taxonomy (GTDB): domain Bacteria; phylum Actinomycetota; class Actinomycetes; order Streptosporangiales; family Streptosporangiaceae; genus Spirillospora; species Spirillospora montaniterrae. The sequence continues at coordinate 8,499 of NZ_WBMR01000181.1, read as the reverse complement.
CGCGGTCGGGCACCATGCTCGGCTTCGCCGGGCCGAGATGGCTCAGCACCAGCTTCCCCGCGCCCGCCAGCCGCGCCACGTCCCCGACCTGCGTGACGTCGGTGTGCGCCTCCTTCAGGTGCTCGATGAACGCCGCGTTCTGGTTCTTGTCCTTGTAGTAGTCCACGCTGACCGCCTCGTGGACGAGGACGTCGCTGCCGTGCGCCAGCTCGATGATGTTCTCGTGGTAGGCGGTGTCGCCGGAGAAGGTGATCACCCCGTCCGGCGTCTCGCAGCGGAACCCGAACGCCGGGAACACCAGGCCGTGCGCGCCGAGCGTCGCCTGCACGCGGATCCGGTCGTCCTCGAACACGGTGAACGGGCGGATGCGCGGGGCGCGGTTCTTCAGCGGGTCCGCGCCGGTCCGGGACACGTCGATCTCGGTGAGCCTCAGGATCGACTCCGGATGGATCGGCGTCGCGCCCTCCCGCCCGTAGATGTTGAACGTGTAGGCGTTCGCGTCCAGGCTGCCGTTGATCAGGTCCTTCAGGCCCGGCGTGGGATTGTCCGGGTTGACGTCCGGGACGGGGCGCGGCCCCGCGAACGGCGGCCCCATCGCCCCGGCCGGGCCCGGCCCGAACACCTGCACCGGCGGCACCAGGGCGTCGCCGTCCGGGCTGGCCTGCGCCAGCATCAGGTAGTTGAACAGGTCGGCGGTGTGGTCGGCGTGCAGGTGCGTCACGAAGACGGCCTTGAGCGACTTCAGCGGCAGCCCCGCCCGCACGTACTGGCTGGCCGACCCGCGCCCCGCGTCGAACAGGTACGTCCGGTCACCGACGACGACGGCGCTGGAGATCCCGAACCGCTCCGCGATCGGCACCGGACCGCCCGCGGTGCCGAGCAGCACCAGCCGCGTCCGCGCGTCCGTCCGTTCGCCGCCCTGGGGTGCCGGCGCGGCGAGCGCCCGGCCCGGAGCGCCGACCGCGCCGAAGGCGGCCATGCCCGCCACCGCCGCCGTCCCGAGGACCGCCCGCCGCGATGGCCGCGCCCCCGCCGCCCCGCTCCCGTCCACTTGCCCGTCGCACATGTCAGCTCCGATCCGTACCGAGAATGAAGCTGACATTAGATTCATAAACCGCGCCCGCGCAATACCCCATAGAAGGCTGGGTTCTTGATATCTTTACTCCAAGCTATCTACGATCGCGGGAGGACGGGGCGATGGGCGCGGACGGTGCGGACGAGATCCTGGTCGGCGGGGTCTGGCGGCGCGGCTCCGGGGCGGAGTTCGCCTCGCGCAGCCCGCTGGACGGGACGGTGATCGCCCGCCTGCACGGCGCGGACGCCGCCGACGTCGACGAGGCGGTCCGGGCCGGCGCCGCCGCCGCGGCCGACCCCGCCTGGCGCGACCTGCCGCCGCACGAGCGCGCCCGGTACCTCGTCCGGATCGCCGACGGGATCGCCGGCGCGGCCGAGCGGCTCGCGGCGCTGCAGACGCGCGACACCGGCAAGTCGATCAACGAGACGCGGGCGCTGGTGGCCAGCGCCCAGGCCACGTTCCGGTACTTCGCGGCCGCCCTGGAGACGATGGAGGACGGCCTCACGCCCCCGCGCGGGCCGTACCTGACCATGAGCGTGCACGAGCCGATCGGCGTGGTCGGCGCCATCACCCCGTGGAACTCGCCGATCGCCAGCGACGCGCAGAAGATCGCCCCAGCGCTCGCCGCGGGCAACGCGGTCGTGCTGAAGCCCGCCGAGTGGACCCCCCTCGTGGCGCTCGCCCTCGGCCGGGTGATCGAGGAGGCCGGGCTGCCCGCCGGGCTGCTGTCGGTGCTGCCCGGCCCCGGCGGCGTCACCGGCGACGCGATCGTCCGGCACCCCGGCGTCGGCAAGGTGTCGTTCACCGGCGGCACCGCCACCGGGCGGGCCATCGGCGCGGTGGCCGCGGAGAAGATCATGCCGGTCTCGCTGGAGCTCGGCGGGAAGTCCCCGACGATCGTGTTCCCCGACGCCGACCTGGAGCGCACCATCGCCGGGCTGCTGTTCGGCGTCTTCTCCTCGTCCGGGCAGAGCTGCGTCGCCGGCTCGCGCCTCTTCGTCCACTCCGCGGTGTACCGGCGGGTCGTGGACGAGCTCGTGGCGCGCGCCGGGGCGCTGCGCGTCGGGCCGGGCGCCGATCCGGCGACGCAGGTCGCGCCGCTGGTGACCCACGCCCACCGGGACCGGGTGGCCGGGATGGTCGAGCGGGCCCGCGGGGAGGGGGCCCGGGTGCTGTGCGGCGGGCGGGCGCCGGAGGGCGCCGCGTTCGCGGCGGGCGCCTACTACCTGCCGACCGTCCTGGAGGGGCTCCCGAACGGCTCGGCCACCTGCCAGGAGGAGATCTTCGGGCCCGTCCTCGCGGTGCTGCCGTTCGAGGACGAGGACGACCTGATCGCGCAGGCCAACGACTCGGTCTACGGGCTGGCCTGCGGCATCTGGACCCGCGACTACCGGCGCGCCTGGCGCGTCGCCCGGCGGATCGACGCGGGCACGGTCTGGATCAACACCTACAAGCAGTTCAGCATCTCCACGCCGTTCGGCGGCATGAAGGCCAGCGGCATCGGCCGCGAGAAGGGCCGCGAGGGGATCCTCGCCTACGCGCGGCAGAAGAGCGTCTACTGGGACCTGGCGGAGGCGCCCCTCCCCTGGGCGTCGTGAGGGCGCCCGGGGCGTCGTGCGGAGCGGCGCCCCGGCCGTCAGGAGGAGCTGCGGGACGTGCGGCGCGGGCGGCGCGGCGGGGCGACGGCACGCCCGGCGACGGCGGTCTCGATGGAGCGCTGCAGCAGCATCAGGCCGTCGATCACCTGCGTCCGCTGCTCCGCCGACAGGCCGGCGAGCAGGGTCTCCTCGTTCGCCAGGTGGCGGGCGAACACGTCGTCGATGAGGCCGAGGCCGACCTGCGTCAGCTCGGCGAACATCACCCGCCGGTCGTTCGGGTGCGGGCTGCGGCGGATGAGGCCCTGCCGTTCGAGCGCGTCGAGCCGGCCGGTCATCGCGCCGCTGGACAGCAGCGAGGACTCGGCGAGCTCGGACGGCGTCTTGCGGTAGGGCGGCCCGCCGCGGCGCAGGTTGGCCAGCACGTCGAAGGACTTCGGCGTCAGGTCGTACGGGGCGAGGAACGCCTCGAGCTCCTGGCGGGAGAGCTCCGCCACGTGGCGGAGGCGGCCGAAGACGCCGATCGGCGAGGCGTCGAGGTCCGGACGCTCCCGGCGCCAGTCGTCCAACGCCTTCCCGACCGTGTCCATTGCACCGTCGTCCATTGCACCGTCCGTGTGATGAGAGTGGAGCGGATCCGTGGGAGCCGTCCGAAACAATAGCGGAACCAAGATATCTTGACACAAGTAATTTAGGTCCCAGATACTTCGGGACGAACCACCTGCCGCCGAGCCCCCGGCGGAACACCGCTCGGACGGCCGCGCACCGCCACGGACGGCCACCGGTCCGCGCCGCCGAGCCAGCTTTCACACGAGGTCACGATGCACATACCTTTCGCCGCGGTCCGCACGGCCCGCCGGAGCCGCCGGGGCCGCCGGGCCCTCACCGGCGCCGCACTGGCGCTGACGGCGGCACTCGCCCTCGCGGCATGCGGGGACTCGGGGCCGGAGAAGGACGCCTCCGGACGCACGAAGGTCACCGTCCGCACCGACGTCTTCTACACCGGAGCCGTCCTCCCCCTCATCGTGGGCGTGGAGAAGGGCATCTACACCAAGCACGGCCTCAACGTCACGCTCAACCCGGGGAAGGGGTCGGCGACCACCCTGCAGACGGTCGCCAACGGCTCCGACGACATCGGCTACGCCGACGCCGGCGCGCTGGTGCAGGCCGTCGGCAAGCACATGCCGGTCAAGATGGTCGCCGGGATGGTGCAGAAGTCGCCGCTGGCCGTCTTCGCCCGGAAGGACTCCGGCATCACCGGCGCCAAGGACCTGGCGGGCAAGACCGCCGGGTTCACCGCCGGGTCCGCGCCCGAGACGGTCTTCCCCGCGTTCGCCAAGGCCACCGGCCTCGACCCGGACTCGGTCAAGCTCAACAAGGTCGACGTGCCCACCCGCGACAGCCTGTTCGTCCAGGGCAAGACGCAGTTCACCTTCGGGCTCCTCAACGTCACCGAGCCGAACATGAAGGTCAAGTGCAAGTGCGACCTGACCGTCCTCGGCTACGCCGACTCCGGTCTCGACGTGCTCAGCTCCGGCATCGTCACCTCGAAGAAGTTCGCCGACGGTGACGCCGGCACGCTCCGCAAGTTCCTCGCCGCGACGGCCGAGGCGGTCCAGACGACCAACGCCGACACCGACGCGGCGGTGGAGTCCTTCTTCAGGTTCGTCAAGACGACCAGCCTCTCCAAGGAGGTCGTCAAGCAGCAGTGGCTCGCGTCCGCGAAGCTGCTCACCACCGACCGGACGAAGGGCCAGCCGTTCGGCTGCACCTCCGCCGACGACTGGAAGAGCACCATCCGGGTGATGGAGCAGTACGGCGGCGTCGACCCCGGCAAGATCACCCCGGCGGACGCGGCGAGCAACGCCTTCCTGTCCGGCTGCTCCGACGCGTTCGGAGGGAAGTAGCCGATGCCCGGCGCGACCGCCCCCTTCATCGAGTTCGACCGGTTCACCAAGTCCTTCGACGCGGTCACCGCGGTCAGCGAGATGTCCTTCGAGCTGGAGCGCGGCGAGTTCCTCGCCATCGTCGGGCCGAGCGGCTGCGGCAAGAGCACCCTGCTGATGGCCCTCGCCGGGCTGACGCAGCCGTCCACCGGCCAGGTCCGGGTGCAGGGCGAACCGGTCCTCAAGCCCTACACCGACCTCGGTTTCGTCTTCCAGGGCGCCGAGCTGCTGCCCTGGCGGACGGCGCTGCAGAACGTCCTGCTGCAGAGCGAGATCCGCCGCGCTCCCCGGCAGGAGGCCGAGCGGCGCGCCCGCGAACTGCTCGGGCAGGTCGGCCTCGGCGGGTTCGAGGACTCCTACCCCGACGAGCTGTCCGGCGGCATGCAGCAGCGCGTGGCGCTGTGCCGGGCGCTGCTGCACGACCCGCAGATCCTGGTGATGGACGAGCCGTTCGGCGCGCTCGACGCCCTCACCCGCGACCAGATCCAGATCGACCTGCAGCGGATGTGGATGGAGCGCCGCAAGACGGTCGTCTTCGTCACCCACAGCATCGACGAGGCCGTCTTCCTCGCCGACCGGGTGCTGGTGTTCTCGCCGCGCCCGGCCCGCATCGCGGCCGAGTTCCGGGTGCCGCTGGAGCGCCCGCGGCACCTGAGCGCGCGGACCGGCCGGGAGTTCACCGACCTCGTCGGCGAGATCCGCGGCGTCTTCGAGAACCTCGGCGTCCTGAGGGAGGAGCCCAAGTGAGCGGCACGGTGCGGTCCAAGCACGCCCGGAAGGGGACAGGGCAGGGGCCGGGACCGGAGGGCGGCGGGGCGACGCCGCCCGCCCCGGGCCGGCCGGCCGTGCGGGCCCGGCGGCCCGCCGGGAAGCGGTTCCTGGAGTCCCGGGCCGCCGACTGGGTGCTGCCGCTGATCCTGGTCGCGATCATCGTCGCGGTGTGGCAGGCCGTCTGCTCGTCCGGGGCGGTGGAGGAGTACGTGCTCCCCGCGCCCGGCGACGTCGTCCGGAAGATGTTCGGCGACTTCGGCACGTTCGCCGACCAGTCGGTGCCGACCATCGTGGCGATCTTCGCCGGGTTCGCGCTGGCCGTGGTGGTCGCGCTGCCCATCGCGGTCGCCATGGTCTACAGCGGCGTCGCGCGGCGCGCGATCTACCCACTGCTGATCATCGCGCAGGTGGTGCCGAAGGTGGCGATCGCGCCGCTGTTCATCATCTGGTTCGGCTTCGGCCAGCTGCCGAAGGTGCTGATGGTCGCGCTGATCTGCTTCTTCCCCGTGGTCATCGACTCGCTCGTCGGGTTCCGCGCGGCCCGCCCGGAGAGCCTGATGCTCGTGCGGTCGATGGGCGCGAGCCGCTGGCAGGCGTTCTGGAAGATCCGCTGGCCGTGGGCGCTGCCGAGCATCTTCGCGGGCGTCAAGGTCGGCATCACCCTCGCCGTCGTCGGCGCGGTGGTGGCCGAGTTCGTCGGCGCCGACAAGGGCCTCGGCGTCCTGCTGATCACCGCCCGCGGCGACATGGACAGCCTGACGGTGTTCGCGTCGATCGCCTGGCTGACGGTGATCGGGTTCGTGCTGTTCGTCCTCGTGGAGGTGCTGGAGCGGGTCCTGCTGCCGGGCAAGCGCGGCGGGCGCTCGCACGAGGCGTCGGGTTCGCTGTGACCGGCGCCGCTGTGACCGGCCCCGGGCCGTCCGGCGGGGGCGCCTCGTCGAACGGGACGCAGCGCGCCGTCGTGTACGCCGGGCCCGGACGCGCCGTGGTGGGCGAGGCGCCGATGCCCGCACTGGAGACCCGCGCGGCGCCGGGCGTGCTGCCGCGCCGCTGCGACCACGGCGTCATCGTGCGGACCCTCGCCACCTGCGTCTGCGGCTCGGACCTGCACACACTGCACGGGCCCGGCGCCGCCGAGGGCATGGTGCTCGGGCACGAGCTGACCGGCGTCGTCGTCGAGACGGGCCGGGACGTGGAGCGCGTGCGGGTCGGGGACGTGTGCTCGGTGCCGTTCAACGTCGCCTGCGGGCGGTGCGCGAACTGCCGGGCCGGGCGGACCGGGCACTGCCTGCGCACGAACCCGGCCCGGCCCGGCGCCACCTACGGGATGGGCGAGGGCTTCGGCGGGTGGGCCGGCATGCAGGCCGAATACGCGCTCGTCCCGTACGCGGACTTCAACCTGCACGTCTTCGCCGACCCCGACCTCGCCCGCGAGCGGCTGCTGGACGTCGCGATGATCGGCGACATCCTGCCCACCGGCTACCACGCGGCCCGCTCGGCGGGCGTCGGCCCCGGCTCCACCGTCTACGTCGCGGGGGCCGGGCCGGTCGGCCTCGCCTCGGCGGTCGCGTGCCGGATGCTCGGCGCCGCCGTGATCGTCGGCGACCTCAACGCCGAGCGGCTCGCGCACGCCCGCGCCGCCGGGTTCGCCGCCGCGGACCTGGCGTCCGGGGAACTGCCCGAGATCGTCGCCGAGACCGCCGGCGTCCCGTACGTGGACGCGGGCATCGACTGCGTCGGCGTCTCCGACGCGACGGTCGCGGCGGCCGGAGCGGACGGCCGGACGCCCGCCGCGGCGGCGCTCAACGACATCATCGGGGTGGTACGGCACGGCGGCGCCATCTCCGTCGCGGGCGTGTACCCGGCGGGCGCCCCCGGTGCGCGGCCGCCCCTGGGAGTCTGGCTCGGCGGCATCTGGTCCAAGGCCATCACGCTCAGCTCCGGCGCGACGCCCGTCCGGCGCTACCAGGAAGAGCTCGCCGCCGCCGTCCTGCTCGGCGGGGTCGGCATCGCGGACGCCGTCCGCGCCACCGCCGTCCCGCTGGCGCAGGCCGCCGACGCCTACGCGCAGGCCATGGCGGGCGCCGGGTGCAAGTTCGTCCTCGTTCCGTGAGGCGCGCGCCCAGCGGCCCCTGACACTCCCGCGACACGACGGCGCCGGGACCGGTTTCGGTCCCGGCGCCGTTCCTCGTTCCTCGGCGGGCGCCGCCAAAGGAAAGGTCCCGGTCCCGGACGCTTCCGGGACCGGGACCTGGCCTGACGCTCAACCGCGCGTGACGCCGTGCATCGGGGAGGTCGGCGGGTAGGTCGGGAGCTGCGGCTTCCGCGTGCCGATGATCACGCAGAACAGCGCCTCCCCCTCGCCGACGTTGCGCAGGCTCCGCGGCACCCCGGCCGGGACCCGGATGAGGTCGCGGTAGCCGAGCACGCGGCTGGCCGTCCGGGTGCCGTCCTCGACGTCGTGGACGGAGACCTCCAGCTCGCCCTCCAGGACGAAGAAGACCTCCTCGACGTCGTGGTGGGTGTGCTCCGGCCCGACGCCGCCGACCGGGAGCCGCATGTTCGAGAACGTGAAGTGCTCGGACGGCAGGATCCGCGCGTCGGTCTCGTGGTTCCCCGTCGCGCCGGAACCGATGTAGCGGATCTGGGCGCGGCGGAACTCGTCGCCGGCCTTGGCCTGGAACGCGAGCGTGTCCCAGTCCTCGTAGCGGCTCTCCCGGCTCGCGATGCAGGAGTCGATGAGCTGGTCCAGGTCGGTGGCGGTCTTCTCGGTCATGATGGGTTCTCCTCTGCTTGTGAACGGGGAAGAAGGAAGTCGCGCACGGCGCCGGCGAACGCCTCGGGCCGCTCCACGTGGGCGAGGTGGCCGGCCCCCGGGACCTCGGCGTACCGGGCCCCGGGCACGGAGGCCGCGATGAGACGGCTCTCCGCCGGTGGGCAGACCGCGTCGTGCTCGCCCACGAGCACGAGGGTCGGAGCGGTGATCCGGGCGAACGCGTCCCCGTGGTCGGTGGCGGCCATCGACGCGGCCGCGTGGCCGTAGCCGGGCAGGCGGATCGCGGCGGCCATGGCCTCGGCGACGCGCTCCACGTCCGCGGGCGGCGCGCCCGGG
>NZ_WBMR01000180.1 GCF_008923365.1 Actinomadura montaniterrae | reverse complement strand
CGGCGCGCCGGGTGCGGTCGGCGCGGCGGGCGCGGTGGGCATGGCGGGCGCGGTGGGCATGGCGGGCGCGGTCGGGCTCGCCGCGTCCGGGGTGAGGCTCCTGGCCGGGGGCTCGTGCCTCGTCCCGTAGCCGATCAGGCCGACGATCCCGGCCGCCAGGACGAGGGCGAGCGCGACGGCCGGGAAGGGCGAGCGGACGCGGGGCCGGGCGTGGAGGGCCCGGGCGGGCAGAGTGCGGGCGCCGAGCAGGCGGGCGCGGAGCGGCGGCCGGGGCGTGGCGCGGGTGTATCCGGCCGGGGGGAGGTCGCGGGATTCGGGCACGATCCGATCGTCACGGTCCGCGCACGCTCGCACACGGAGAATGCCGGAGACCGTTGCCCGCTCGATACAGTCCCGGACCCCGCGGCCCGAGGAGGCGGGCTCAGCGCCACCCGGCGGACGCCATCGCCGCGCCGTCCACCCCGACCACCCCGAGCCGCGGGGCGAGCCATCCGGGCACCTCGTCGCCGACGACGTGGACCGCGTGCACAGCTCCACGTCGTCGAACCGCTCCGCATGGCGGCGGCGCGGGTCAGGGCAGGGGGACGGTGGTGAAGCGGCGCAGCGACAGCGCCGGGTTCTTCTCCCGCACGGCCGCGACGCGCTCGGGCGACACGTCCGCCGCCGCCGTGCCCGCCGTCTCCCCCAGCGCCGCGACGACGACGCCCATCGGGTCGACGATCATGCTGTTGCCGGCGCCGGTCGGGGCGCACTGGCCGGCGGCCGCCACGTAGATCGTGTTCTCGATCGCGCGGGCCCGCACCAGCGTCCGCCAGTGGTCCTCCTTGAGCGGCCCGGGCACCCACTCGGCGGGCAGCGCGAGCACCTCCGCGCCCGCGTCCACGATCCGCCGCGTCACCTCCGGGAACCGGACGTCGTAGCAGGTCTGCATGCCGAACCGCACGCCGTCCACGGCGAACGTCTCCGGGTCGCCGATCGGGCCGTGCCGGACGACGTCCGACTCCTTGTACCCGAACGCGTCGTACAGGTGCGTCTTGCGGTACGTCGCCGCGACGGCGCCGTCCGGGCCGATCGCGAGGAGGGTGTTGGAGATCCGGTCCGGCTCGTCCAGCCGCTCGTTCACGCCCGCCACCACGTGGACGCCGTACCGGCGGGCCAGCTCGCCGAGCCCGGACGCGAACGGGCCGTCCAGCGGCTCCGCCGTGTCGATGAACCGCCGGTCCAGCCGCGGCGCGGTGAACATCGCGAACTCCGGGAACACGACGACGCGCGCGCCGCGCCCGGCCGCCTCCGCGGCGAGCTTCCCGATCGCCGCCAGGTTGGCGTCCTTGTCCTCGCCGGGCGCGAACTGCGCGACCGCGACCTGCACCATTCCTCGGCCCTCCGTCACATCCGTTCTCGGCTCACATGCGGTCCACGGCGGTGACCCGGACGACCGCCGCGCCCTCCTGGTCCGAGCCCGCCAGGTCGACCTCGGCGGAGATCCCCCAGTCGTGGTCGCCCGCCGGGTCGTCGAACACCTGCCGGACCCGCCACAGCGCGTCGTCCGGCACCTCCTCGATCTGCAGCAACTTCGGGCCGCGCGCGTCCGGGCCGGTGAGCAGCTCGTCGTGCTCCTCGAAGTAGGCGTCCATCGCCTCGCGCCAGGCGTCCTCGCCGAAGTCCGGGTCCATCTCGCCGAGCTCCCGGTACCGCTCCAGCGCCGCCAGCTCCACCCGGCGGAACAGCGCGTTGCGGACCAGCACCCGGAACGCCCGCGCGTTCGCGGTCACCTTCGTGACCCGGTCCTCGATCGGCTCGCTGACGTCCTCGTCGGCGGGGTTGGCGAGCTGCTCCCACTCGTCCAGCAGGCTGGAGTCCACCTGCCGGACCAGCTCCCCGAGCCACTCGATCAGGTCGATGAGGTCATCGGTCTTGATCGACTCGGGGACGGTCTGCTGCAGCGCCTTGTACGCGCCCGACAGGTACCGCAGCACGAGCCCCTCCGCCCGCGCCAGCTCGTAGTACCCGATGTACTCGGTGAACGTCATCGCCCGCTCGTACATGTCCCGGACGACCGACTTCGGCCGCAGCGGATGGTCGCCCACCCACGGGTGCCCGGCCCGGTAGATCTCGTACGCGGCGTCGAGCTCCTCCTCCAGGGGCTTCGGGTGGTCGACGTCCTGGAGCAGCTCCATCCGCTCCTCGTACTCGATCCCCTCCGCCTTCATCTCCTGGACGGCCTCGCCGCGCGCCTTGTTGACCTGCGCGGCGAGGATCTGCCGCGGGTCGTCCAGCGTCGCCTCGATCACCGACAGGACGTCCAGCGCGTACGACGGCGACCCCGGGTCCAGCACCTCGAACGCGGCCAGCGCGAACGTCGACAGCGGCTGGTTGAGCGCGAAGTCCTCCTGCAGGTCCACGGTGATCCGCGCGTACCGGCCGAGGTCGTCCGGCTCCGGCAGCACCTCCACCACCCCTCCGGCCAGCAGCGACCGGTAGATCGCGATGGCCCGGGAGATGTGCCGGCGCTGCGCCGACGGCTCCTCGTGGTTGTCGGTCAGCAGCCGCTTCATCGCCTGGAACGCGTTCCCCGGACGCGCGATCACCGACAGCAGCATCGCGTGCGACACCTGGAACCGGGACCGGAGCATCTCCGGCTCGGCGTCCTGCAGCTTCTTGAAGACCTCCTCGTCCCAGCCGACGAACCCCTCCGGCGGCTTCTTGCGCTGCACCTTCCGCCGCTTCTTCGGATCGTCGCCCGCCTTCGCGAGGGCCTTCTCGTTCTCCACCACGTGCTCGGGGGCCTGCGCGACGACGAACCCGACCGTGTCGAACCCGGCGCGCCCCGCCCGCCCGGCGATCTGGTGGAACTCCCGCGCCCGCAGCCGCCGCACCCGGTGCCCGTCGTACTTGCTCAGCGCGGTGAACACCACCGTCCTGATCGGCACGTTCACCCCGACGCCGAGCGTGTCGGTGCCGCAGATGACCTTCAGCAGCCCGGCCTGCGCGAGCCGCTCGACCAGCCGCCGGTACTTCGGCAGCATCCCCGCGTGGTGCACCCCGATCCCGTGCCGGACGAACCGCGACAGGTTCCGCCCGAACTTCGTCGTGAACCGGAACCCGCCGATCAGCTCGGCGATCCGCGCCTTCTCCGCCTTCGTGCACACGTTGATGCTCATCAGCGACTGCGCCCGCTCGATCGCCGCCGCCTGCGTGAAGTGCACCAGGTAGATCGGCGCCTTCTGCTCGGCCAGCAGCTCCTCGATCGTCTCGTGCAGCGGCGTGACCCGGTAGTCGTAGATCAGCGGGACGGGCCGCTCCGCCGACGTCACCAGCGCCGTCGGGCGGCCGGTGCGGCGCGTCAGGTCCTTCTGGAAGAACCCGACGTCGCCGAGCGTCGCCGACATCAGCAGGAACTGCGTCTGCGGCAGCTCCAGCAGCGGGATCTGCCACGCCCAGCCCCGCTCCGGCTCGGCGTAGAAGTGGAACTCGTCCATCACGACCACGCCGATGTCGGCGTCGGCGCCGTCCCGCAGCGCGATGTTCGCCAGCACCTCGGCGGTGCAGCACACGATCGGCGCGTCCGCGTTGACGCTGGCGTCGCCGGTCATCATCCCGACGTTCTCGCGCCCGAACATCTCGCACAGGTCGAAGAACTTCTCCGACACCAGCGCCTTGATCGGCGCGGTGTAGAACCCGACCTGGTCCTTGCCGAGCGCCGCGAACAGCGCCCCCGCCGCCACCAGGCTCTTGCCGGACCCCGTCGGCGTCGAAAGGATCACGTTGGCGCCCGAGACGACCTCGATGAGCGCCTCCTCCTGCGCGGGATACAGCGTGATCCCGCGCCCGGACACCCACCGCTCGAACGCCTCGAACAGCGAATCGGGATCAGCGTCGGTACCGGAAGGAAGCTCATCGATAAGACTCACCCCTCCATCCTGCCCCGGATCGCCCACTGCCCGCGTCACCGGCCGCCGCGCGGCCCGTCCGGGCCGGGGCCGGGGTCACACGAGGGTGTGGCCGTATTCGGTTGCCAGGGGTTCGAGATCGGGCTCGCCGTAAAGGTCGCGCATCTCCTTGAACGCGGCGACCTTGTCGCCGCCGAACCGCCGCACGTGCACCGCGTAGGACGAGGCGTTGACGAACGAGGGCGGGTCGGTCTTGCTGTGGAACTTGTCCGCGTACATGACGAGCCGCTCCTCGCCCGTCTCGGCCAGGTAGTCGGCGGGCGGCAGGGGCAGGTTCTGCCGCTCGATGTCGTCCCTGGTCAGCCCCATCCCGGTGTGGTGCGAGCAGAACCGGCAGAGGGCCTCGGAGAAGCCCTCCTCCGCGAGCAGCTCGTGCCCGAGCACCCCGTGCCGGACGTACTGCCGGTGGTCGAACTCCCCGGTGATGTCGTACAGCCGGTACACGCCGACGTCGTGCAGCAGGCATCCGGCCCGCACGAGTTCCTTGTCGACGTCCAGGCCGCCCGCGTCCATCAGCCGCTCGGCGATCCGGCACACGATCACGCAGTGCGTCCAGACCAGGTCGAACGCCTTCCGGCTCGGCGCCAGCCGCTCGTGCAACGCCCGAATCTCGCCGTCCCCCGGTATCCGCACGGGCCCGACCCTACCCAGCGGCCGGTTAGGGGGCGGCCGTTCGGTTACAACGTGCTGGACGAACCAGCGAGACGAGGGGAAGAGCGATGGCGAAGAAGACGAAGAACGACCCCGCCGACCGGGGCCCCGGGGCCAGCTCGGGACGCGAGGAGCTGCCGCGCGAGCGGATCGTGCCCGGCAACGGCAGCGCCGCGGAGGGCTACGAGTCCCGGGAGGGCAGCGGGGTGCGGGACGGCAACCCGATCGCCGGCGTCGAGAAGGACGACGACGGGTCGTGAACGGCTACGACCGGCCGGGCGGTCGAGGCCGTGGACGAGCCGCCCGGCGGGCTGGGCGGGCTCGGCGTCCTCGGCGTCCTCGTCCGGCCTGGCGCGAAGGCTGAGCGTCCCGCCCCGGACGAGGCGGGACGCCCAGCACACAGGCGCCGGTTAGGCGGAGACCTCGGTGCGGTCGCCGCCCCAGAGGGTGTGGAAGGAGCCGTCGCGGTCGACGCGGCGGTAGGTGTGCGCGCCGAAGAAGTCGCGCTGCCCCTGGGTGAGCGCGGCCGGCAGGCGGTCGGCGCGCAGCGAGTCGTAGTAGGCGAGCGCGGTCGAGAAGCCCGGCGCGGGGACGCCGATCCGGGCGGCGGTGGCGACGACGTCGCGCCAGGCGTCCTGGGCGTCGCCGAGGGCCTCGGCGAAGTGGTCGTCGGTGAGCAGCGTCGGCGTGGACGGGTCGGCCTCGTAGGCGGCGCGGATCCGGTCGAGGAACCGGGCCCGGATGATGCAGCCGCCGCGCCAGATGGTCGCCATCGCGCCGGCGTCGATGTTCCAGCCGTACTCGGCGCTGCCCGCCTGGATCTCGTGGAAGCCCTGCGCGTAGGCGACGATCTTCGATGCGTACAGCGCCTTCTCGACCTTGTCCGCGAAGCCGGACCCGGCGACGGCGGAGCGGGACGGCCCCGGCAGGTTCCGGGACGCCTCGCGCAGCCCGGCGTGGCCGGAGACGGACCGGGCGAACACCGCCTCGGCGATGCCGCCGACCGGGACGCCGAGGTCCAGGGCCGTCTGGACGGTCCAGCGGCCGGTGCCCTTCTGCTCGGCCTGGTCGAGCACCACGTCCACGAACGGCCTGCCGGTGGCGGCGTCGGTGTGCGCGAGCACCTCGGCGGTGATCTCGATGAGGTAGGACTCCAGCCGGCCGGTGTTCCAGGTGCGGAACACCTCGGCGATCTCGGCGGGCGCGAGCCCGGCGGCGTGCCGCAGCAGGTCGTAGGACTCGGCGATCAGCTGCATGTCGGAGTACTCGATGCCGTTGTGCACCATCTTCACGAAGTGCCCGGCGCCGTCCGGGCCGACGTGGGTGCAGCAGGGGGTGCCGTCGACGTTCGCGGCGATGTCCTCCAGCAGCGGGCCGAGCGCCTCGTAGGACTCGGCGGAGCCGCCCGGCATGATGCTCGGGCCGTGCAGCGCGCCCTCCTCGCCGCCGGAGATGCCGGTGCCGACGAAGTGGATCCCGCGCTCGCGCAGCGCGGCCTCGCGGCGGCGCGTGTCGGCGAAGTGCGCGTTGCCGCCGTCCACGATCATGTCGCCGGGCTCCAGCAGCGGCGCGAACTCGTCGATGACCGCGTCGGTCGGCGCGCCCGCCTTCACCATGACCACCAGCCGCCGGGGCCGCTCCAGCGACGCGACGAACTGCTCCGCCGTCTCGGCCGGCAGGAAGGTGCCCTCGTCGCCGAACTCCTCCACCAGCGCCTTCGTGCGGGCGGCGGTGCGGTTGTGCACGGCGACCGGATGACCGTGCCGGGCGAGGTTGCGAGCCAGGTTACGGCCCATCACCGCGAGCCCCGTGACGCCTATGCGCGCCGTTTCCATTGGTTCTCTCCTCTTCGTGTGCCACCCTGGCCAAGGGGTTGTACGACGATCATGATCCCCCCCGTTCGAACGCCGGCCCCGCATGTCCTGTTCCGGCACGGGAACGGGACGCACTTGAGAACGATTCCGATCGTGTCATCCAGGGGGTGCGGATGCTGGGACTGCCGGACGCGGCGGCGGCGTGTCTGTTCGATCTCGACGGGGTGCTTACCCGCACCGCGGCCGTGCACGCCGCGGCGTGGAAGGAGATGTTCGACGGCTACCTGCGCGAACGCGCGCGGGAGACGGGCGAGCCGTTCGTCCCCTTCGACCCGGTGAAGGACTACGGGCGCTACGTCGACGGCAAGAAGCGCGAGGACGGGACGCGCTCGTTCCTGGAGTCGCGCGGCATCACGCTGCCCGAGGGCGCCCCGGACGACCCGCCGGAGAACGCGACCGTCCGCGGCCTCGGGAACCGCAAGAACGCCCTGGTCCTCAAGCTCATCGAGGAGAAGGGCGTGGAGACCTTCGACGGGTCGATCGACTTCGTCCGCGCCGCCCGCGAGGCCGGGCTGCGGACGGCGGTGGTGTCCTCCAGCGCCAACACGGTGCAGGTGCTGCGCTCGGTCGGGATCACCGGCCTGTTCGACGCGCGCGTGGACGGCGTCGTCGCGGCGGAGCGGAACCTGCCCGGCAAGCCCGCGCCCGACATGTTCCTCGCAGGGGCGAAGGAGCTGGACGTGCCGGCGGACCGGGCCGTGGTGTTCGAGGACGCGCTCGCCGGCGTGGAGGCGGGCCGGGCCGGCGGGTTCGCGTACGTGGTGGGCGTCAACCGGGTCGACGGCGAGCACGCGAAGGAGCTCGCCGCGCACGGCGCCGACGTGGTGGTGAACGACCTGTCCGAACTGCTGGAGGACAAGTGACGGACCCGGAGGGACAGACCAGCACCGAGCGGCCCGTGTTCACCGTGGAGCCGTGGTGCGTTCGCGAACCGGAGCTGCGGCTGGACCGGCTGGCGCAGAGCGAGTCGGTGTTCGCGCTGTCGAACGGCCATCTCGGCCTGCGCGGCAACCTCGACGAGGGAGAGCCGCACGGCCTGCCGGGCACCTACCTGAACTCCTTCTACGAGCAGCGGCCGCTGCCGCAGGCGGAGACCGCCTACGGCTACCCCGAGTCGGGGCAGACGGTCATCAACGTCACCAACGGCAAGGTGATCCGGCTGCTGGTGGACGACGAGCCGCTGGACGTGCGGTACGGGCGCGTCCACCACCACGAGCGGATCCTGGACATGCGGGCGGGCACCCTCACCCGGCACGTGGAGTGGACGTCGCCCGCCGACCAGCGCATCCGGGTGACGTCCACGCGGATGGTGTCGCTGACGCAGCGGGCGGTCGCGGCGATCTGCTACGACGTGGAGCCGGTGCACCAGTCCATGCGGGTGGTCGCGCAGTCGGAGCTGGTCGCCAACGAGGCGCTGCCGGACGGCGACAAGGACCCGCGGGCGTCGGCGATCCTCGACCACCCGCTGATCAGCGAGGAGCACGTCGCCAACGGCACGAAGGTGCTGCTGCTGCACCGGACGCGGCAGAGCGGGCTGCGGATGGCGGCGGGCATGTCGCACCACATCGAGGGCCCCGAGTCGATGGCGGTGGAGACCGAGAGCTCGCCGGACGTGGGCCGGCTGACGGTCGCGACGCGGCTGGAGCCGGGGCAGCGGCTGCGGATCATCAAGTACCTGGCGTACGGGTGGTCGAGCCAGCGGTCCCGGCCGGCGCTGCACGACCAGGTGGTCGGGGCGCTGGCGGGCGCGCGGCAGACAGGCTGGGACGGGCTGCTGGCCGAGCAGCGGCACTTCCTGGACGACTTCTGGTGCGGCGCGGACGTGGAGGTCGACGGGGACGCCGAGATCCAGCAGGCGGTCCGGTTCGGGCTGTTCCACACGCTGCAGGCGGGGGCGCGCGCCGAACGGCGCATGATCCCGGCGAAGGGGCTGACGGGCCCTGGCTACGACGGGCACACGTTCTGGGACACCGAGACGTTCGTGCTGCCGGTGCTGACCTACACCGCGCCCGACGCGGCCGCCGACGCGCTCGCCTGGCGGCACATGACGCTGCCGCTGGCGTGCGAGCGGGCCGCCCAGCTCGGGCTGACCGGCGCCGCGTTCCCGTGGCGGACGATCCGCGGCCACGAATGCTCCGGCTACTGGCCCGCCGGGACCGCGGCGTTCCACATCAATGCCGACATCTCCGACGCCGTCGTCCGGTACGTGGACGCCACGCAGGACGAGCGGTTCGAGCGGGAGATCGGGCTGGAGATCCTGGTGCAGACGGCGCGGCTGTGGCGCAGCCTCGGCCACCACGACGTCGGCGGGGTGTTCCGCATCGACGGCGTCACCGGCCCGGACGAGTACAGCGCGGTCGTGGACAACAACGTCTACACCAACCTGATGGCGCGCCGGAACCTGCTGGAGGCGGCGGAGACGGCGATGCGCCATCCGGACATGTGCGACCGGCTCGGCGTGGACGCCGAGGAGGCCGCGTCGTGGCGGGACGCGGCGTCGGCGATGGTGATCCCCTACGACGAGCGGCTGGGCGTCCATCCGCAGAGCGAGAACTTCACCAACCACGCCCGCTGGGACTTCGCGTCGACCAAGCCGGACCACTACCCGCTGCTGCTGAACTTCCCGTACTTCGACCTGTACCGCAAGCAGGTGGTGAAGCAGGCGGACCTGGTCCTGGCCCTGCACCTGTGCGGGGAGGAGTTCACCGACGAGCAGAAGGCCCGCAACTTCGAGTACTACGAGGGCCTGACGGTGCGGGACTCGTCGCTGTCGGCGCAGACGCAGGCGGTGGTGGCGGCCGAGGTCGGGCATCTGGAGCTCGCGCACGACTACCTCGGCGAGACCTCGCTGATGGACCTGCACGACCTGAACCGCAACACCCGCGACGGGCTGCACGTGGCGTCGATGGCGGGCGCGTGGAGCGGGCTCGTCGCCGGGTTCGGCGGGATGCGGGCGGGCGGCGGGCGGCTGCGGTTCGCGCCGCGGCTGCCGGGCGGCATCAGCCGGCTGGCGTTCCGGATGCGGTACCGGGGCAGCCGGGTGCGGGTCGAGGTGACCGGGGAGTCGGCCACCTACGAGCTGCTGGACGGCCCGGCCATCACGCTGTGGCACCACGGCGAGGAGTTCGAGCTCGGGGACGAGCCGGTGGAGCTGCCGATCGAGCAGGTCGCGGCCCGTCCGGCGCCGACGCAGCCGGCCGGGCGGGAGCCGGCGCCGCGGCGCATCGACCCGCACAGCAGGGAGCCGCGTCCGGTCGACTCCTGACCGGTCCGGCACCGGCCGGTTCCGGCCACGGCCGGGCGCCCGGGCTCAGGAGACCGGGGTCAGGAGCCCGGGGTCAGGAGCCCGGGGTCAGGAGCGGGCGGCGCAGGACGCCGGGTCGCAGTCCTCCTCGGCCGCGCCGCCGTCGTCCGGGGCCGTCCGGGCGGGCTCGGGGCGGTCGTCGACGAGGAGGCGGCGCGGGCCGGGCCCCTCGTCGCCGAGCCGGTCGTAGGGGTTGGCGAGCGCGCACTTGCTGATCGACAGGCAGCCGCAGCCGATGCACTCGGTCAGGTCGTCGCGGAGCCGCTCCAGCTGCCGGATGCGGGCGTCGAGGTCGGCGCGCCACAGGTCGGACAGCCGCGCCCAGTCCGCGACGGTCGGCGTGCGCTCCTCGGGCAGCGTGGCGAGGGCGTCCCGGATGTCGGCGAGCGGGATCCCGACCCGCTGCGAGACCTTGATGAACGAGACGCGGCGCAGCGTGTCGCGGCTGAAGCGGCGCTGGTTCCCGGCGGTGCGGCGGCTGCTGATCAAGCCTTTGGCCTCGTAGAAGTGCAGCGCCGAGACGGCCACGCCGCTGCGCTCGGCGAGCTGCCCGACGGTCAGTTCGTGCTTGCGGTGCTCGAGGCGCGTCATGCCGCGCATCCTATGCGACCTCAAGCGGACTTGAGGTTACCGGGCGGTCAGCGCCAGTGCGGGCTCGCCGCGCCCATCCCGGCGCCGCGCCCCTCGGCCCGCTTGCCGAGGCCGCGCAGCCGGAACGCCGCACCGACCAGCGTGGCGCCGAACAGGATCGCGAACAGGCCGATCAGCCAGACGACGGCGAGCGCGCCCGACACCGGCCAGGCGAACAGCAGGATCCCGAACACGATCGAGATCGCGCCGGTCACCGCGTACATCCACTCGCCGCGCAACTCCCGGCGCAGCGACACCGCCGCGACGATCTCCAGCACCCCGGTGACGACCGCCCACGCGGCGATCAGCATCAGCAGCGCGAGCGCGGTCACGCCCGGCCAGGCCATCGCGACGATGCCGAGCACGATGCCGGCGGCGCCGGACACCGCGAGCAGCCCGCGCGGCCCGCCGGTCGTGCCGCGGACCGCCTGCGCCACCGCGGTCACGCCGTCCACCAGCGCGTACGCGCCGAACAGCACGACCAGGACCCACAGCGTGATGTGCGGCCACACCCACGCGACCACGCCGAACAGGATCGCGAACGCGCCGCGCAGCGCGAGCACCCACCAGTGGCGCGTCATCAGGTCGAACATCGCGGCCTCCCCTGGGGCGGTGGACTTCCCCCCATTGCAGCCCACCCCCACCGACAAAACCGCCAACAACTGCCCCAAAATGGGCAAAGTCCTGCACGGTCAGCGCCGCGTGGTCAGTGCTGCCGGCGAGCCGCTCCAGGTGCCGTTCGATGCGCTCCAGCCGCGCGCGCAGGTCCGCGACGTCCCGGGCGGTGGCGGACTGCTCCTCGTCCCGCAGCCGGACCACGACCGCGCCGCCCGGCTCGAGGGTGACCAGCCGGGTGTCGGCGACGTCGTCGCCGCCCTGCTCCTGGATCGCCTCGTCGACGTCGCCGGGCCGCAGCCCGAGCCGCAGCAGCGTCCGCCGCCGGTACGCGCCGTCCCGCGCGAGGACGCTCGCCCGGCCGTGCACCAGCCCGGCCAGCCACGGCAGGAACAGCGCCGCCCGGACCAGCGCGGCGTTCAGCGCCAGCAGCACCACGGCGCCGAGCACTCCCCCGGTCAGCGAGTCGTCCGGGCCGATGACCGCGTTCTGCACGACGTTCGACAGCAGCAGCATGACCACGAAGTCGAAGCCGTTGAGCTGCGCCAGCTCCCGCTTCCCGGCGACCCGCAGCAGCACGATGACCACCAGGAACACCGCCGCCGACCGGATCACCTTGTCGGCCACCGGGACGCCCATCCCGAACAGGTCATGCCACATGTTCCGCTCCGATTCCCCATGAGGTTCGCGCCCGCTCGCCGAAGGATCTCAGCGAACGGGCGCGGACGGGGCGGATCGGGCCCGTCCCGCGCGATCGGCGGGACGGGCGGCGCGGATCAGGCCTCCAGGCGGCGGACCAGGTCGTGGTACTCGTCCCACAGCGCCTTCGGCATGTGGTCGCCGAACTTCTCGAAGAACTCCGGCACGAGGGCGGCCTCCTGCTTCCACACCTCGCTGTCGACCGACAGCAGCGTCTCCAGGTCGGCGTCGTCGATCCGCAGGCCGTCGGTGTCGAGGGCCTCCTTGGTCGGCAGGTGCCCGATCGGCGACTTGGCGGCGTCGGCCTTGCCGTTCAGCCGCTCGACGATCCACTTCAGCACCCGGCTGTTCTCGCCGAAGCCGGGCCAGATGAACTTGCCGTCGGCGTTCTTGCGGAACCAGTTGACGTAGTAGATGCGCGGCAGCTTCTCGGCGTCGGTGGCCTTGCCGATCTCCAGCCAGTGGCCGAAGTAGTCGCCCATGTTGTAGCCGCAGAACGGCAGCATGGCGAACGGGTCGCGGCGTAGCTCGCCGACCGTGCCCTCGGCGGCGGCGGTCTTCTCGGACGCGATGTTGGCGCCGAGGAACACGCCCTGCTGCCAGTCGAAGGACTCGGTGACCAGCGGCACCGCGGACGCGCGGCGGCCGCCGAACAGGATCGCCGAGATCGGCACGCCCTTCGGGTCCTCCCACTCGTCCGCCGCGATCGGGCACTGCCCGGCCGGGGTGGTGAAGCGGGCGTTCGGGTGCGCGGCGGGCGTCTCGGACGCGGGCGTCCAGTCGTTGCCCTTCCAGTCGGTCAGGTGCGCGGGCGGCTCGTCGGTGAGGCCCTCCCACCACACGTCGCCGTCGTCGGTGAGCGCGACGTTGGTGAAGATGCTGTTGCCCCACAGCGTCTTCACCGCGTTGGCGTTGGTGCTCTCGCCGGTGCCGGGCGCGACGCCGAAGAAGCCGGCCTCGGGGTTGATGGCGTAGAGCCGGCCGTCGTCGCCGAACCGCATCCAGGCGATGTCGTCGCCGATCGTCTCGACCTTCCAGCCCGGGATGGTCGGCTCGAGCATGGCGAGGTTGGTCTTACCGCACGCCGACGGGAACGCGGCGGCGACGTAGCGGGTCTCGCCCTCCGGCGGGGTGAGCTTGAGGACGAGCATGTGCTCGGCCATCCAGCCCTCGTCGCGCGCCATCGTCGAGGCGATGCGCAGCGCGTAGCACTTCTTGCCCAGCAGGGCGTTGCCGCCGTAGCCGGACCCGAACGACCAGATCTCCCGGGTCTCGGGGAAGTGGGTGATGTACTTGGTGGAGTTGCACGGCCACTTGACGTCCGCCTGCCCCGGCTCCAGCGGCGCGCCCACCGAGTGGACCGCCTTGACGTAGCCGCCGCGCTCCTCGATCAGCCGCAGGGCGCCCGTGCCCATCCGCGTCATGATCTTCATCGAGACCGCGACGTAGGCGGAGTCGGTGATCTCGACGCCGAGCTGGGAGATGGTGCCGCCGAGCGGGCCCATGCAGAACGGCACCACGTACATGGTGCGGCCCTTCATGCAGCCGTCGAAGAGCCCGTTCAGGGTCTGCCGCATCTCGGCCGGCGCGATCCAGTTGTTGGTCGGGCCCGCGTCCTCCTCCTTCTCGGAGCAGATGAAGGTCCGGTCCTCGACGCGGGCCACGTCGGTGGGGTCGGACGCGGCGTGGAAGCTGTTGGGCCGTTTGGCCGGGTCGAGGCGCGTGAGGGTGCCCTGCTCGACGAGGAGGCCGGTCAGGCGCTCCCACTCTTCGTCCGAGCCGTCGCACCACTCGACGCGGTCGGGCTTGGTCAGCTCGGCGATCCCGCGTACCCACTCCACGAGTTCGGTGTGGCCGGTAGGGGCCTGGTCGAGGCCGGGGACCTGGTTGGACACGGGCAACTCCTTCAGCTGTTCGCAGGATGTTTGCATGATGAACAAGACCCGACGTTTTTGCCATTTGGTCTGGACCAATCCCGTCGCCTTCTGGGCCTTCCCGCGCAGTTTTGTGATTGATATCACTGAAGCACGGGCGCCGACGGCGGCGCGCCGCCTCCCTCGGCTTCGACCCGCTCAAGCTGGGTAAACGTGGGTTTCGGTGGCCTTCACGGCCGCCCAAATCGTGCTGCCCTCGGACAAATCAAGTTCCGCGACCGAGGCCGGAGTGATGTCCGCGACGGCGTCGAATGGCGGCCCGGACAACCGCACCCGCACCCGGTCTCCATGCCGTTCGACGGCGGCGACACGCGCACGCCACAGGTTGCGCGGGCTGCCGTCGGGGCGAGTGCGGTACAGCGCGACCGACGATGGCGCGAAGGCCAGGAAGACCTCACCCCGAAGCGAGTCGACTGTGTCCAGCGTGTGCTCGCCTTCGGTGCCGCCGATGACTACGGTGCCTCCCTCGGCCGACCCCCGGTACAGGTTCAGCCCGACGAGCCTCGCGACGTAGTCGGTGCGCGGCCGCCGCGCGACCTCCGCGGGCGTGCCCTCCTGGACCAGCCGGCCGTCCTCCACCACGGCGATCCGGTCCGCCAGCACCATCGCGTCCAGCGGGTCGTGGGTGACGAGCACGGCCGCGCCCTCGAACCCGGCCAGATGCCGGCGCAGCGCGGCGCGGATCTCCAGCCGGGTGTGCGCGTCGAGCGCCGCGAGCGGCTCGTCCAGCAGCAGCAGGCCCGGCTCGACCGCCAGCGCGCGCCAGCGCGACCCGCTGCGCCTGCCCGCCCGACAGCGCCCGGGGGCGCGCGGACGCGTACTCGGCGAGACCCACCCGCTCCAGCCAGTCCGCCGCCCGGCGCCGCGCGGCACGGCGCCCGGCGCCCTGGCAGCGCGGCCCGAACGCGACGTTCTCCAGGACGCTGAGGTGCGGGAACAGCAGGTAGTCCTGGAAGACCATGCCGACGCCGCGGCGCTCGGCGGGCAGCGAACGCAGGTCGGTACCGTCCAGCCGGATGTGGCCGTCCGGCATCGCGACGAGCCCGGCGAGCGCGCGCAGCGCGGTGCTCTTGCCCGCGCCGTTCGGCCCGAGCAGCGCCACGACCTCGCCCGGCTCGGCGGCGAGCGCGAGGTCCAGCTCGAACGAAGCCCGCCGCACGACGAGCCGCGCGTCCAGCCCCTTCACGCCGCCGTCCGAGGCCCCGCCGGCCCGGGTCACGTCTCCACCCAGCGGTCGCGCAGCGCCGCCAGCACGGCCACCGACACCGCGAGCAGCACCAGGCTCAGCACGATCGCGGCCTGCGGGTCGTTCTGCAGCGCGAGGTACACCGCGAGCGGCATCGTCTGCGTCCGGCCCGGGAAGTTGCCCGCGAAGGTGATGGTCGCGCCGAACTCGCCGAGGGCCCGTGCCCAGCACAGCACCGCGCCGGCCGCGACGCCGGGCGCCACCAGCGGCAGCGTGACCCGGCGGAAGATCGTCCAGCGGCCCGCGCCGAGGGTGGCGGCGGCCTCCTCGTAGCGCAGGTCGGCGGCGCGCAGCGCGCCCTCCACGCTGATCAC
Organism: Actinomadura montaniterrae; assembly: GCF_008923365.1. Classification (GTDB taxonomy): domain Bacteria; phylum Actinomycetota; class Actinomycetes; order Streptosporangiales; family Streptosporangiaceae; genus Spirillospora; species Spirillospora montaniterrae. The sequence continues at coordinate 4,049 of NZ_WBMR01000180.1, read as the reverse complement.
CAGGAACGGCATCGCGACGAAGGTCTCGGCGAGCACCACCCCGGCGGTGGTGAACGGCAGCGTGATCCCGAACGCCGCGTCCAGCCACTCGCCGACCAGCCCGCGCCGGCCGAGCGCCAGCAGCAGCGCCACGCCGCCGACGACCGGGGGCAGCACCAGCGGCACCGTGACCAGCGCCCGGACGAGCCGCAGGCCGGGGAACGACGCCCGCGCCAGCACCCAGGCCAGCGGCACGCCGAGCAGCAGGCACACGCCGGTGCTGATCGTCGCGGTCAGCAGCGACAGCCGCAGCGCCTCCAGCACCTGGCCCTGGCCGAGCCGGGTGCCGAGGGTGGACCACGGCGCGCGGGCGAGCAGCCCGGCCAGCGGCAGCACCAGGAACGCCAGCCCGGCCAGCGCGGGCAGCAGCAGGAACCAGGGCGGCCGGCCGGACCGGCTCACGGCGCCTCGAAGCCCGCCGCGGTGAGCGCGGCCCGGCCCTGCGCCCCGAGGACGAGCTGCACGAACTGCTTGGCGAGCGCGCCCTGCGGCGCCTTCCTCACCTCGACGATCGGGTAGTCGTTGACCGCCTTCGCCGACTCGGGGAACTCGATGGCCTTCACCTTGCCGGCGGCGGCCTTGGCGTCGGTGCGGTAGACGAGCCCGGCGTCGGCCTCGTCGAGGCTCACCTTGGTCAGCACGGCCTTGACGTCGCTCTCCTCGGACGCGGGCTTGACCTCGACGTTCGCCGCCGCCAGCGCCTTCTTCGCCGCCGCGCCGCACGGCACCGCCGGCGCGCACAGCACGACCTTCAGCCCGGACCGCGCGAGGTCCGCCAGCTTGGCGACCTTGCCGGGGTCCTTCGGCGGGACGGCGATGACCAGCCGGTTGCGGGTGAACACCTGCGGCGTCCCGTCGGCGTCGCCCGCATCGGTGACGGTCTTCATGGTCGCGGGGCTGGCGGAGGCGAACACGTCCGCCGGGGCGCCCTGCGTGATGCCCTGCGCGAGGCTGTCGCTGCCGCCGAAGTTGAACCGGACCTTCACCCCCGGATGCGCGGCCTCGAAGGTCTTGCCGAGCGCGGTGAAGGTCTCGGTGAGGGAGGCCGCCGCGAACACGGTGAGGGTCTTGGACCCGCCGCCGCCCGAGGACGCGTCGTCGCCGGTGTCGCCGCAGCCGGCCGCCGCCAGTGCCAGGGACGCCGCGAGCACGGCCGCCGATGTGCGCTTGAACATGTCTCTCCTCAAGGGGGGTGCGCCGGGTGCGATCAGCCCGGGTCGGACACCTCGACGACGACGTTCGTCGACTTCACCACGGCCTCGGCGACCACGCCGACCCGCAGGCCGAGCTCGTCGGCCGCCTCGCGGCTCATCAGCGACACGACCCGGAACGGGCCCGCCTGGATCTCCACCTGGGCCATCACGCCGTCCCGGACGACCTCGGTGACGATCCCGCGCAGCCGGTTGCGCGCCGAGGAGAACCGCTCGCCCTGCTCGGGGGCCGCGCCGCCGCGCGCCTGGTCGCGCACGAAGGCGGCCAGCTCGGCGCCCGGCACCCGCCGGTGGCCGTGCTCGTCGCGCTCGGCCGGCAGCCGGCCGCCGTCGACCCAGCGCCGGACGGTGTCGGCGCTGACCCCGAGCAGCGCGGCCGCCTCACTGATCCTGAACGTCGTCACGAAGGACGATCGTAGCCCTCGCAGATTCGACCCGCATCTGGGCAAATGGCCATACAATGCAAGCGTTTCAGGGTCTTCTCTCTGGTATTTGCCACAGCCACGGCTCATCGCCCCCCGGCTTCGGGCGGGCGGCGGCCGGATGTCACCATCTACTTACATCCCCGTCGCGAGGAGGACCCGGTGACGCAGCCACGCCCGACGACCCTGGTCATCGAACGCCACGGGACCGCGAGCCTGCGGTCCCGCGCCGTCTCGGCGGGCATCCGCCGCTTCCTGCGCCCCCGGCTCGCCAAGGCCGCCGCGCTCCCGTTCGACGACCGCGCGCTGCGGCACGCGGCGGCCCTCGACCGGCTCGCCGCGCGGGCGCCGGCGCCGCGCCGCGTCCGCACGGAGAAGGTCCGCTTCGACGGGTTCGGCGCGGAATGGGTGCGCGGGCCCGGCGCGTCGTCCGCCCGCGACCGGGTGATCCTCTACCTGCACGGCGGCGGCTGGGTCTGCTGCGGCCTCAACACCCACCGCCGGATGATCGCCTCGTTCAGCGCCGCCGCCGGCGTGCCCGCGCTGTCGGTCGACTACCGGATGATCCCCGCCGTCCCGTTCGAGCGGGAGGTCGAGGACTGCCTCGCCGCCTACCGGTGGCTGCTGGACGACCGCGGCGTCGACCCCGCCCACATCGTGATCATGGGCGACTCGGCGGGCGGGCACCTCACGTTCGCCACCGCGCTGCGGGCCCGCGCCGAGGGGTTGCCGATGCCGGCGGCGCTCGCCGCGCTGTCCCCGATGCTCGACATGGACCTGACCGACAAGCTCGCGCACGCCAACATGGGCCTCGACCCGTCCGACCCGGGCGTGCTGCTGGAGAAGCTGGTCGAGGCCTTCCTCGGCCACCTCGACCTCAAGGACCCGGCGGTCTCCCCCGTCCGCGCCGACCTGGCCGGGCTGCCGCCCGTCCTGCTGACGGCGGGCTCCACCGAGCTGCTGTACTGCGACTCCGAGCTGATGGCGCGGCGGCTCGCCGAGGCGGGCGTGCCCGCGACGCTGCAGGTGTGGGACCGGCAGATCCACGTCTTCCAGATGTTCGGCCCGCTCCTGCCGGAGTCCCGCGCGGCGGTCGCCGAGCTCGGCCGGTTCGTCCGCGACGCCCTCGACGGCCGCCTCGCCACCGCCCCCGCCGACGCCTCCGCCGACCTGAAGAGCGCCGGTTGACCTGAATCGCGGTTGAGGTCCTAGCGTCGGCTCCGTGAGCACCACTGACGATCGGAGAGCGGCGATGAGCGACCCTTTCACCCCGGCGGAGCGCGCCTACCTGGCCACGCAGGACCTCGGGCGGCTGTCCACGATCGGCCCGGACGGCGGGCCGCAGGTGCGGCCCGTCGGGTTCCGGCTGAACCCCGACGGGACGATCGACATCGGCGGCCCGGCCAACGCCGCCAGCCGCAAGTACCGCAACGTCCTCGCGGACCCGCACGTGTCCTTCCTCGTGGACGACAAGACGGCGGCGGACGACCCGGACGCGGTGCGGCCCGGCTGGGGCCGCGGCGTGGAGATCCGCGGGACGGCCGAGCCGGTCAAGGGCGAGATGCACATCGGCAAGGGCTTCTTCAGCGACGACCTGATCCGGATCCGCCCGGTCCGCGTGATCAGCTGGCACATCGACGCCGAGCGCCCCGAGCAGCAGGCCCGCACCGTCGCCTGAAGGGCGGTGCGACCCAGCCTGAAAGGGCGGTGTGACCGTGGCCTGAATGGGCGGTGTGGAGGCGGGCGGCGCGGGTAAAGGGGGTGCAAAACTGAAACCACGTCGCCCGGTCAGGAGGAATGATCATGACTGGGACCATGCGAGTACCGCGCAGCAGGGGCGGGTTCAGCGGGATCCTGCTGGTGCTGCTGGGCCTCTGGGGCGGCCTGCTCCCCTTCGCCGGCCCCTACTTCGACTTCGGGTTCGCCCCCGACGACACCTGGGTCTACAACACCGACCGGCTCGAGCTCAGCATCGCCCCGGCGGCCGCCGCCGTGCTGGGCGGGCTGATCGTGCTGTTCAGCGCGCACCGCGCGGTCGCGATGCTCGGCGCGTGGCTGGGCGTCCTCGGCGGCGCCTGGTTCGTGGTGGGCGGGCCGCTCGCCACGCTGTGGGACGTGCCGGGCGTCGGCGCGCCGCTCGGCACCGGCAACGGCCGGCACCTCGCCGAGCAGCTGTCCGGTTTCGCCGGGCTCGGCACCGTCATCGTGTTCTTCGCCGCGCTCGCCCTCGGCCGGTTCGCGGTGGTCGGCGTCCGCGAGGCGCTGCCGCCGGACGAGCCTGAGCGGGACGCCTCCGGCACCACGCAGCCGCTGGTGTTCGGACGCTACGCGCGCGAGAACGCCGGGCCGGGGCAGCCCGCCGAGCCCGGCCTGCCCG
>NZ_WBMR01000018.1 GCF_008923365.1 Actinomadura montaniterrae | reverse complement strand
TACGAGGGCGGCTGGGAGTCGCTGGGCGACATGGGGTGGCTGGACGAGGACGGCTACCTGTATCTGGCCGATCGCGACACCGACATGCTGTTGGTGGGTGGAGCGAACGTGTATCCGGCCGAGGTCGAGGCCGCCATCTCCGAACACCCTTCCGTCTTGTCGTGTGCGGTGGTCGGGCTCCCCGACGACGACTTGGGCCAGCGTCCCCACGCGGTCGTCCAGACCGATCCCGCCGCCGATCTCACCATCGAGGACCTGCGCGCGTTCGTCGAACAGCGCCTCGTCCGCTACAAGGTCCCCCGCTCGTTCCGCTTCGTCACCGAAGCACTCCGCGACGACGCCGGCAAACTCCGCCGCGGCGCCGTCCGAAGGCAAGAGATCGCGATCGCGGCGGAGACCGAAGGAGAACCGGCGTGACGACAGCGCAGCCCGCTTCGGGCACGAGCACCCTGACGCCGATCGGCGATCTCCTCACGGCCTACGCCGCGGACGCCGATCGCCCGGCGGTCACCTGCGACGGGCACACCCGGACGTACGGCGAGCTCGAGTCCCGCGCCAACCGGCTGGCCCGCGCGTACGAGGCCCTGGGCGTCGGGCGGGGTGACTTCGTCACGGTCGCGCTGCCCAACGGGATCGAGTTCTTCGAGGTCTGCTACGCGATCTGGAAGCTGGGCGCCACGCCGCAGCCGGTGTCGCCCCGCCTTCCCGGCCCCGAACTGTCCAGGATCATCAAGCTGGCAGGGCCCGCCCTGGTCGTCGGCGCCGCGGCCGACGGCACACCCGCCGTCCCACCGGGATTCGAGCCCGACGCGGCGCTCGCCGACACGCCTCTCGGCCCGCGCGTCGCCCCGGCGTGGAAGGCGACGACCTCCGGGGGTAGCACCGGAAGTCCCAAGCTCATCGTGGCCGGCCGTGGCGGAGCCGTCGATCCCGACGCCTTCCTGCGCCCGTTCATGCTCCGCCGGGGGCAGGTCGCGCTGGTGCCCGGTCCGCTCTACCACAACGCGCCATTCCTGTCGGCGTTCGGCGGCACCTTCCTCGGCCAGCACGTGATCGTGCTGCCGAAGTTCGACGCGCGGAGGACGCTGGAGGAGATCGAGCGCCACCGCGTCACCTACCTCGCCCTCGTGCCCACCATGATGCTGCGCATCCTGCGGATCCTCGACGCGGAGCCCGGCGGGTACGACGTGAGCTCGCTTGACGCGGTGCTGCACACCGCTGCGCCCTGCCCGCCCTGGCTGAAACGGCGCTGGATCGACCTCGTCGGCCCCGAGCACCTCTTCGAGGCCTACGGCGGCACGGAGGGGCAGGCGTTCACCGTCATCTCTGGATCGGAGTGGGCCGCCCATCCGGGCTCGGTCGGCAGACCGGTCGTCGGAGAGATCAAGGTGATCGGCCGCGACGGGGACGACGAGGCCCCGCCCGGCGAGGTGGGGCGGGTCGTGATGCGCCGGTCCGCCGGCTCGGGCCCGGCCTATCGGTACATCGGCGCCGAGGCGCGCCGGTACGAGGGCGGCTGGGAGTCGCTGGGCGACATGGGGTGGCTGGACGAGGACGGCTACCTGTATCTGGCCGATCGCGACACCGACATGCTGTTGGTGGGTGGAGCGAACGTGTATCCGGCCGAGGTCGAGGCCGCCATCTCCGAACACCCTTCCGTCTTGTCGTGTGCGGTGGTCGGGCTCCCCGACGACGACTTGGGCCAGCGTCCCCACGCGGTCGTCCAGACCGATCCCGCCGCCGATCTCACCATCGAGGACCTGCGCGCGTTCGTCGAACAGCGCCTCGTCCGCTACAAGGTCCCCCGCTCGTTCCGCTTCGTCACCGAAGCACTCCGCGACGACGCCGGCAAACTCCGCCGCGGCGCCGTCCAGGCCGAGGAGACGGCCCGACTCACAGAGGCCCGACTCACAGAGGACAGCCAGTGAACGACGACCAGGCCGCCCGCCCGGGTTCGTACACCTACCTGCGCTACGAGCCGCACGACGACGGCACCATCGTCCGCATCACGCTCGACCGCCCCGAGACCCGCAACGCCCAGAACCGCGGGCTGCTGGTCGAACTCGACGACGCCTTCACCCGCGCCGAGCGCGACGACGACGTCCGCGTGGTGATCCTCGCCGGTGCCGGCGCGGCGTTCTCCTCCGGCCACGACCTCGGCTCGCGGCAGGCGCTGACCGAGCGCGCCCCCGGGCCGGACCAGCACCCGACCTACACCTTCAACGGCGGGACCCGGCAGTCGGTCGAGCGCCGCATGCTCCAGGAGTGGCACTACTTCTTCCAAAACACGCTGCGGTGGCGCAACCTGCGCAAGGTGACGATCGCCGAGGTCCACGGCTCGGTCTATGCCGCGGGCCTGATGCTCATGTGGGCGTGCGACCTCATCGTCGCCGCGGAGGACACCCTCTTCGCCGACCCGGTCGGCCCCCGCCTCGGCGGCGCGGGCGTCGAGTACTTCGCGCATCCATGGGAGTTCGGCCCGCGCAAGGCCAAGGAACTGCTCCTCACCGGAGACGCCATCGACGCCGAGGACGCCTACCGGCTCGGGATGGTCAACAAGGTCTTCCCGGGCGGCGAGCTGAGCGAGCGGACCCTGCGTTTCGCCCGCCGCATCGCGGAACTGCCCACGGTGGCCTCGCTCATGGTCAAGGAATCGGTCAACCAGAGCGTGGACGCGCAGGGGTTCGTCACGGCGTTGAACGCCGCCTTCTCCCTGCACCACGTCGTGCACGGGCACTGGGCGGAACTTCACGGCGGCGGCGTCCCGATGGCCACGGCCGACGACGGGATCGCCGACTGGAGGACCGCGCCCCCCGTCGCCCGGGCCGCCAAGGACACGGCGGGGCCGCAGTGAGCCGCCGCGACGTCCACGTCTTCGACTCCGTCCGCACCCCGCGCGGCAAGGGCGGGCGCCGCGGGGCGCTCCACGCCACCAAACCCGTCGACCTCGTCGCGGGCCTGATGCGCGAGATCGTGCACCGCAATCCCGGGCTGCGCCCCGACCTGATCAACGACGTCGTCCTGGGCGTGGCCACACCGGTCGGCGACCAGGGCGCGAACATCGCCCGCACGGCCGTGCTGAAGGCCGGGCTCCCGCACACGGTCCCGGGCGTCCAGGTCAACCGCTTCTGCGCCTCCGGCCTGGAGGCGGTCAACCTCGCCGCCCAGAAGATCGCCTCCGGATGGGAGGACCTCGTCCTCGCCGGCGGCGTCGAGTCGATGTCCCGGGTGCCGATGGGCTCCGACGGCGGCGCGATGGCGCGCGACCCCGAGACCGCCTACGCCACGCCCTACATCCCGCCCGGTGTCGCCGCCGACCTGCTGGCGACGATCGAGGGCTTCAGCCGCGCCGACGTCGACGGCTACGCAGCCCGGTCGCAGCGCCTCGCGCAGGCCGCGCAGCGGGAGGGCCGCTTCGCCCGGTCGCTCGTCCCGGTCCGCGACCTCACCGGCCGGATCGTCCTCGACCGCGACGAGCATCCCCGTCCGGGCACCACCCCCGAGGGGCTCGCCCGGCTGGCGCCCTCCTTCGCCGACGCCGGGGGAGCAGGCGGTTTCGACGCGGTCGCCCTGCAGAAGTACCACTGGATCGAACGGATCGAGCACGTCCACACCGCCGGCAACTCCTCCGGCGTCGTCGACGGCGCCTCCCTGCTGGTCCTCGGCACCGAGGAGGCCGGAGACGGGCACGGCCTGACCCCCCGGGCACGGATCCTCGCGACCGCGGTCACCGGCACCGACCCCACGCTGATGCTCGCCGGCCCGGCCCCGGCGGCCCGCACGGCCCTCGCGCGCGCCGGCCTCGGCGCCGGCGACCTGGACCTGGTCGAGATCAACGAGGCGTTCTCGGCGGTCGTGCTCCGCTTCATCCGCGACCTCGACCTCGATCCGGACAGGGTGAACGTGAGCGGCGGCGCGATCGCGCTCGGCCACCCGCTCGGCGCCACGGGGGGCATGCTTCTGGGCACCCTCATCGACGATCTCGAACGCACCGGCGGACGCTACGGCCTGTGCACCCTGTGCGTCGGCAGCGGCATGGGCATCGCCACCGTCGTCCAACGAGTGTGAGGAACCAGATGACGACCGACAGCCCGATCCGATGGGCACACGACGACGGCATCGTCGTGTTGACACTCGACGACCCGACCCAGTCGGCCAACACGATGACCGACTCCTTCCGCGCCGCGCTCGGCACCACCGTCGACCGGCTCGAAGCCGAACGCGACGCCATTCGCGGGGTCGTCATCACCTCGGCGAAGAAGGTCTTCTTCGCCGGAGGCGACCTTCGCGACATCCTCCGCACCACTCGCGACGACGTCGCGAAGAACCCGGACTACGGCCGGATCGTCAAGGGCCACCTGCGCCGCCTGGAGACCCTCGGCCGGCCGGTGGTGGCCGCGATCGGCGGCGCCGCGCTGGGCGGCGGCCTGGAACTAGCGCTCGCCGCCCACCACCGGGTCGTCGTCGACGATCCCGCCATCCCGCTCGGGCTGCCCGAGGTCACGCTCGGCCTGCTGCCGGGCGGGGGCGGCGTCGTGCGCACCGTCCGCATGCTCGGCATCACCGCCGCGCTCGACCGCGTCCTGCTGCCCGGCACCCGCTTCACCCCCGCGCAGGCCAGAGACCTGGGGCTGGTCGACGCGCTGGTCCCCTCGGCAGCAGGCCTGCTGCCGGCGGCGAAAGAGTGGATCGCGGCCAACCCCGCCCCCGTCCAGCCCTGGGACCGTCCCGGCCACCGGCTGCCGGGCGGCGACCCCGCCGACCCGGCGTTCGCGGCCGGGCTGCCGCGGCTGACCGCGAACCTGCGCAAGCGGCTCGGCGGCGCGAACCTTCCGGCGCCGCACCACATCCTCGCCGCCGCCGTCGAGGGCGCTCAGGTCGACTTCGAGACCGCCCTGGAGATCGAAGCGCGGTACTTCGCCGACCTGGTCACCGGGCCGACCGCCAAGAACATGATCAAGGCGTTCTTCGTCGACATGCGCCGGGTGCGGGGGCCGCGCGGCCGGCCGCCCGGGCCGGCGACGTTCGCCCCGGACCGGGCGGTCGTGCTCGGCGCGGGGATGATGGGCGCCGGGATCGCCCACGCCTGCGCGGCCGCCGGCATGCACGTCGTCCTCACCGACACCTCCATGGCAGCGGCCGAGCGCGGCAAGGAGCGGGTGGCCGGCGTCCTCGCCGACGCCGTCGCCAGGGGCCGCCTCGGCACCGGCGACCGCGACCGTATCCTGAGCCGGATCACCCCCGCCGCCGATGCCGCCCAGGCCTCGGTTGCCCGGCTCGTCATCGAGGCGGTGTTCGAGGACCCGGCCGTCAAGGCGGACGCGCTCGCCGCAGTCGAACCCCACCTCGCCGAGGACGCGCTGATCGCCTCCAACACCTCCACCCTCCCCATCACCGGCCTGGCCGAAGGCACGTCCGACCCGTCCGGCTTCGTCGGGCTGCACTTCTTCAGCCCCGTCCACAAGATGCCGCTGGTCGAGGTCATCCGCGGCAAGGCGACCAGCGACGAGACCCTGCACCGCGCGCTCGACGTCGTACGGCTGCTGAAGAAGACGGCGATCGTCGTGAACGACAGCCGCGGCTTCTTCACCAGCCGCGTCATCCGCACCTTCAACGACGAGGGGCTGCGGATGCTGGCCGAGGGCGTCCCGGCGCCCTCGATCGAGCAGGCGTGCCGGCAGGCCGGCTATCCCACGCCCGTCCTGCAACTGTCCGACGAGCTCAACTTCGCGCTCATGCGCCGCATCCGGGCCGTCGGGCGGGCCGAGGGCGAGGCCCCCGGAGTCGCGGAGCAGGTCGTCGTCCGCATGCTCGACGAGTACGGCAGGGGCGGCCGGACGGCCGGAGCCGGCTTCTACGACTACGCCAGCGGCCGGCGCGCCCGCCTGTGGCCGGGCCTGCCCGACGCCTTCGGCGGGGACCGGACCGACGTGCCCTTTCAGGACCTCGTGGAACGCCTGCTGTTCATCGAGGCGATCGAGGCGGTGCGCTGCCTCGACGAGCGCGTCATCGAATCCGCCGCCGACGCCAACGTCGGCTCGCTGCTCGGCATCGGCTATCCACGCTGGACCGGCGGCGTCCTGCAGTACATCGACGGATACGACGGCGGACCGGCCGGCTTCGCCGCCCGCGCCAGGCAACTGGCGGACGCCTACGGCGACCGGTTCCTGCCGCCGCCGTCGCTGCTCACCGGCGCCGAGCGCGCTGACCGCTACGCCGGAGAACCGGCATGACACTGGACGACCCCCCATGGATGACCGACGAACTCGCGCTGCTGCGGCGAACCGCCCGGGACTTCTTCGTCCGCGAGGCACTGCCGCACTCCGAGCGGTGGGAGCGGCAGCGGCACGTCGACCGGGCCTTCTGGCGGCTCGCGGGACGGGTCGGTCTGCTCTGCCCCACCGTGCCGGCCGAATACGGCGGACCCGGCGGGACACTGCTCCACCAGATCGTCATCACCGAGGAGCAGAACCGGGTGCTCGACAAGGGCTGGGGAAATCCCGTGCACAGCGGGATGGTGGCGTCGTACCTGCTCGACCACGGCACGGAGGAGCAGAAGAAGCGCTGGTTGCCCGGCATGGTCTCCGGCACGACCATCGCCGCGATCGCCATGACCGAACCATCGGCGGGCAGCGACCTCAAGGGCATCCGCAGTACCGCGGTCCGCGACGGTGACCACTACGTCCTCAACGGCACGAAGACCTTCATCTCCAACGGAGGCACCGCCGACCTCGTCATCGTCGCCGCCAAGACGCCCGCCTCCGGGCCCGGCGAACTCTCCCTCCTCGTCGTCGACACCCGCGACCGCGCCGGCTTCCGGCGGGGCCGCACCCTCGACAAGATCGGCCAGCATGCCGCCGACACGGCCGAGCTGTTCTTCGACGATGTCCGCGTCCCCGCCGGCAACCTCCTCGGCGGCGAGGGCGAGGGACTCGACCTGCTCCTGCGGCAACTGCCGCAGGAACGCCTGCTGATCGCCGTGGGCGCCGTCTCCAGCGCTGAACGGGCCGTCGACCTCACCGTCGACTACGTCAAGGACCGGACGCTCTTCGGCAGGCCGTCCTTCACCTTCCAGAACACCCGCTTCGAGCTCGCCGAGTGCGCGGCCCTCACCAGGGTCGGCCGGGCCTTCCTCGACGACTGCGTCCAGCGGCACCTGGCCGGCCGGCTCGACGGCGCCACGGCAGCGATGGCCAAGTACTGGCTTACCGACATGCAGTGCCAGGTCGTCGACCGCTGCCTGCAGCTGTTCGGCGGCTACGGCTACATGCGCGAGTACCCGATCGCCCGCATGTACGCCGACGCGCGAGCACAACGGATCTACGGCGGCGCCAACGAACTCATGAAGGAGCTGATCGCGAGATCCCTGTGACCGCCCTAGCGCACGCGTCCGCCGCCCGTGATCGGCTTTGCGGATCGAGGCGGAGGCGGGCAGGGACGACCCTGTGGCCTCCCGAAAACACCATGTCCGTGCAAGTCGTCAGCGTTGGGGGCGGCGGGCTGAAGCTCTCCACAAGCGCAGTGGCGGCCCATTCGCCCAGCAGGCGAGCGAGCGGCTCACTAGGAGGTTCGTCCAGCCGAGCGTGATGCAGGCGAGGACGTCGGTCTTGCGTGCGGACAGGACCGGCAAGAGCGCCTGGGTGGTGGCGCAGGCTTTGGCGAGTTCTTCGCATGTGAATACGGCTCCCAACTGCGACGTGACGGGGCAAGACCGGAGGATCTGGAGGCCGAGGCCGACGAGCCGAGCCCTGAGTTCAGCCGGAATTGATGGACTCGCTGCAGGTCGGATGGCTGCGCGGGCGGGATTCGGTGTGGGGAGGACGATGCTGGTCAGCGCCAGGACCGGTTCTGGTTCACGTGTGACCGGCTCTCCCGCGAGGTCACTGGAGCGATCGTCCGGGTCGACGCCCGCCGGCGAGCAGGAGCTTGCCTCATCGACTTCTTTGAGTGCGTCAGATCCCCTCGTCGTAGCCGCCAACATCTTCGACGGCGTACGTCCTTGCAGTGCGGCTATCCCGGGTTGTCACACCTCCTACTCGACCAAGGTGGCGCGTAACGCCTGCACTGCACTGGATCAAGCGACCTCTGAGGCGCCGCGCTTCTGCCGGAACGCGGTAGGTGTACGCCCGGTATAACTTTGGAATGCGCGGCTGAACGCGCTGGCGCTGTCGAACCCGACGGCGGTGGCGACACTCATGATCGTGGCTTCCTGATCGACGAGCAACGTCATGGCATGCAGGATTCTGCTGTGCAGGGTGTACTGCCGCCAGGTCATTCCGGTCGAGGCGTGGAAACGGCGGCGCAGCGTCCGCTCCGAGACGCGGACCGTTTCGCAGACCTGCCGCAGATCCACGGTGTCCAGATGGTCGTCGGTATGGCGCATCACGGCGGCGACGAGCGGGTCGGTGCTGGTGGGCAGGAAGAACGGCAGCTCGTACCGCAGCCCATCGGACACCAGATGGGCCAGGGTCTCGAAGTAGCTGTCGGCCACCGGATCGCTGGACGTCCTGCCGATGCGCCAGCGCAACGCATAGATCATCATTTCGCGGAGGACCGGTTCCACCGGCAGGACGCGGGCGCGGCCCGCCCGGTCAGGGACCAGGGACGGCTCGAAGAACACCGACACGGTCCTGGCCTGCGCGAAGGTGCTCTTGTGCGCCAGGCCCGCCGGAATCCACACCGCCTGCCGCGGCGGGAGGCGGTAGCGCGCCACCGCGGTCTCCACCAGCACCACGCCTTCGAAGGCGTATTCAAGTTGATGCAGATCATGCGAATGCCACGGCATGTCCGCCGGCAGATCGCGCAGATCGCCTTCAAATGCGTACGACCCGGCGGCCATCCCTCCGTACGGACCGGGCATCACCCGCCTGTCATTGGCCGCTGAGGGCGCGAGAACGGCCGTTTCCGCAGAGCGGGCTGCCATGCCCGAACGGTACCAATGTTGCATGAACGAATCCCACCTGTCGTACCTGGCGAGCCCCGCCTGGGCCCAGACGCTGCGCACCGACCTGCTTCCGTGGCTACAGCGCACGGCCGACCTCGGTGATGACGTCCTGGAGATCGGCCCTGGCCCCGGTCTCACCACCGACCTGCTCCTCGAAGTGGCCGGCAAGGTGACCGCGGTCGAAGTGGACCACGACCTGGCAACCGGCCTTCGCGAACGCCTCCACGGACAGAACGTGACGGTCATCCACGGGGACGCCCGCACCGTCGAACTCGCCGTGGGCCGGTTCACCGCCGGGACCTGCTTCTCAATGCTTCACCACATGGAGTCACCCCAGGCCCAGGACGAGTTGTTCGTCCGGCTCCACGCCCTCCTGAGGCCCGGCGCCGCTCTGCTCGGAGTCGACTCCGTCGACAGCGAAATGATCCGGCGGGGACACCGCGACGACACCTACGTACCCGTCGACCCCGACACCCTCGAAGACCGCCTGCACGCCGCCGGATTCGCAGACATCACCGTCCACCGCCCCAACCAACACCAATTCCGCTTCACCGCAAGAAAACCCACCCCCCCTTCGTGACCACCCCCAGACGAACGAGAAAGACGAAGCCAACACTCCTGGTTTGCGAATTGAGAGCAAATGGTTAGTGTGCGCGGCCCGCTGCCGTCCAGGTGTGCGCCGTTTGAGTCGGACTCTGTTAACGGCTGTGTGCGCACCAATTTTCGTACCGCTTGAGATGGCGAGCAGTCCGTTCTGATCGCAGCCTCGAATTATGTACGCACGCAGGCAAACCACGGTGCCGGGGTCAGTCTTTCCAGTTGGTCGCTGAGAGGCGCGGGCGCCGGAGGGTTACAGCCAAACCTGCGCCTAGCCTTGGACGATGGGCAGGGTGGGCAGGGTGGGCAGGGTGGGCAGGGTGGGCAGGGTGGGCAGGGCTCGTTCGTGCCGAGCAGGACCTGGATGAAACGCCGAGAGCCTGATCAGCCCCGCCGCCATCACCGCCGAGACGCACCGCAGGCTCGCCGAGGGCGGAACGGGCAGCACGCTGGAGACGCTCTTCAAGCGCGACCCCGGCACCGTCGACCACGCGGCGGTGCGGCACGCCGCCGCCGAGGGGGACCCACTCGCCACCGCGGTCACCCGCGAGGCCGCCGAACGCGTCGCGTCCGTCGCGGTCAACGTCGCGAACATCACCGACGTCGACCTGATCGTGCTGGGCGGTCACGGCATCAGGCACATCGAGGCCCTCTACCGTGACGCCGTCGCCGAGGCCCTGGCGACCAGACCGCTGTCACGGCACATCCGGGTCGCGGACGTCGCGGTGTCGCCGCTCGGCCCGGACGCCGCCGTCGTCGGCGCGGCCTCGCTCGTCCTGCACGCCACCTATTCGCCGCAGCTGTCGGCGCTCCTGGAGGACTGACCGGAGCCGTTCGTCGCCTCCGCCGTCCGCAAGCCGCTCACCCAACGCCTCGCAGACCAAGGATTTCTTCATGGACCATGACGTCGTGCTCGCGGCGGACATCGGCGGCACCAAGATCAGCGCCGCTCTCGTGGGCGCCGACGGGCGGCTGCTCCGCCAGTCCGAAATCGCCACCCCCGCCACCGAGCCTCTGCTCGAGGAGGCGATGCGCGAGCTGCTCGGCTCGGTGGCCGAGGGCGCGTCGCCACGCGCGATCGGGTTGGCCTCGGCGGGTCCGATCGACCTCTCAAGCGGCCGCGTGAGCCCGGTGAACATCCCGGCCTGGCGGGAGTTCCCGCTGCTCGACCTGGTCGGCACGATCATCTCCGGCGTCCCGTCCGTCCTGGTCGGCGACGGCATCGCGGCGGCGTTGGGCGAGCACTGGCTCGGCGCGGGGCGCGGGGTCGCGGCGATGCTCGGGATCGTGGTGTCCACGGGCATCGGCGGCGGTCTCGTCCTCGACGGCGAGGTGTACCTCGGTCCGAGCGGCAACGCCGGCCACATCGGGCACGTCGTCGCCGACCCGGCAGGTCCACCGTGCTCGTGTGGCGGCGTCGGATGCGTCGAGGCCTACGCGAGCGGACCGTCGATGGTCAGGTGGGCTCAAGGCCAAGGGTGGACGGGGCCCGACGCCCGCGCCCTCTCCGTCGATGCCGCTCAAGGCGACCCGATCGCGCTCGCCGCGTTCGACCGCGGCACCCGAGCGCTGGCCCGCGGCATCGCCGCCACGGCCACGGTCTGCGACCTGGACCGCGTCGTGATCGGCGGTGGCCTCTCGGCCGCCGGTGAAGTGCTCTTCGCGCCGCTGCGCAGGCACCTGGAAGGCTTCCTCACCCTCGATTACGTCCGGCGGCTGACCGTCGAACCGTTCGAGCTCGGACGTTCCGCCGGACTGCTGGGCGCGGCCCGCACCGCCCTCCCGACCGCTCAGCTCGAGTTCCCTATCCCGGGGTGATCTTGTTGTCTCGGGTGCGGGTGGCGAGGTCGGCTGTTTTCGTTCTTCTTCAGAGCCCCGGCCGAGACGCTGAAAGCCCACCCGATCATCAACGCCAGCATCGACCCCGACGAGAGGGGCGGGCGAGGTCTATCGCTGTCAGCGGATCCGGGCGAGGTTAGGGGTGTGAAGGGGGGCTTTGGTTCGGGCGGCGATGTCGCTGGGCGATGTCTCCGGCGCCGTCTCCACCAGGACGAGTCCGTGAAGAGCCGTTGAGGGCCCGCCGAGTGGCAACGGCTTTCTCATCCAGGCGCGGCCGCTGTCCAACAGCGTCTCGGCCGACTACACGCCCGACGTCTATGCCTACTCCAAAGCGTTCGCCGACGCCCAACCCGGTTACGCCGCGGCGATCGCCGTCGCCCTGGTCACCTTCGCGTTCTCGTTCGTGTTCCTGCGCGCCGGCCAACGGAGGGGGGCGCTGTGAGCGCGCCCGCCAGTCGTCTCGGACGCCCGGTCACCCGACTGGTGCTGATGACCGCCGCGGCCCTACTTCGTGCAGCCGCTGATCTGGCCGGTCATCGACTCCACCAAGAATGAGGACGACCTGTTCAGTGCGGTCGGCTTCTTCTTCGGAGACCACTTCTCATAATTAGAGAGAGCGATAACTTAGTATGTTTTCAGGACTTTTGGCGAGGGAGGGCTGCGGTGTCAGCGAAGCGGAGTTACGGGGACGGCTGCGGGATGGCCGTGGCGCTTGATCTGGTCGGTGAGCGGTGGGCGCTCATCGTAGTGCGCGAACTGCTCCTGGGGCCGAAGCGGTTCACCGACCTTCGCGCCGGCATGCCTCTGGTGAGTCCCAATGTCCTGGCCCAGCGTCTTCGAGAACTGGAAGACGCCGGCGTGGTGCGGCGCGCCAAAATCGGCCCTCCCGCAAGGGCGCAGGTGTACGAGCTGACCGAGTGGGGCATGCGCCTGGAGCCTGTGCTCCTTCACCTGGGTTCGTGGGCCACCGGGGCCCCGCAGGCGACGGACGCCCCCTACCGCAGCGCCGATTCCCTGATGCTGTGGCAGCGTGCCGCCTTCGATGGCCGGGTTGAGCCGGATTTGAGAGCGGTCTATGTCATGCGGATCGATGACGACGGCTTCGTTGTGCGGGTCGGCGGCGGCAGCCTGTCGGTGGAGCGCGGAACCGTGGAGACCGCGGACGCCCGCCTGGGGGCGAACCTGCAGACGATGAGGTCGGTGCTCAAGGGCCAGTACGAGTTCGCCGCGGCGGTCAGGGACGGTGCCCTGGAGTTCGAAGGCGACGAAAAGGCAGTGCTCAGGTTGATCCGCTCGCTCACACCGACACGGGTGCCGGCTACCGCCATGAGGTGACCTGCCTATGGTTGTTTTTTAGGACTAGTTACTACTAAAGTACAACCATGATCCTCGTCACCGGAGCCACCGGCCTCAGCGGCTCACTCATCGTCGAAGAGCTCTCTCGCCAGGGTGTCCCTGTGCGTGCGCTGTTCAGGAATCCTGACCGGGCCGGGCAACTGCGGTCGCTGCCCGGGGTGGAGCCCGTCCAGGGCGACATGCTCCGTCCGGAGACCCTGGTGGAGGCGTTCGAGGGCGTCGAGCGCGTTCTGCTGATCTCCTCCGCCAAGGAGCGCATGGGGGCGACGCAGGCGGCGTTCATCGACGCGGCCAAGGCCGCCGGCGTACCGCACATCGTCAAGCTCTCGGGCAAGGAGGCCGGTGTCGGCTTCGACCTTCAGGGCTTCCAAGGAACCCGCGAACACCTGGAGATCGAGCAGTACCTGGAGAAGTCCGGCGTGGCCTGGACCCACCTGCGCCCCAGCCAGTTCATGCAGCTCTACCTGCCCGGCGGCAACTACGGCATCGACCCGGTCCGGCATGAACTGCGCATCCCCAACCCCCGCACCAGGCTGTCGCCGATCGACATCGAGGACATCGCCAAGATCGCGGTGGCCGTCATGACCAGCGAAGGCCACGAGGGCAAGATCTATGAGATGACCGGGCCCGAGGCCCTGAGCATGCAGGACGTCGTCGAGCGCATGACGGAGGCGACCGGCGTCCGTCACACCTACGTCGAGGTGTCACGAGAGGACAGGCTTCGCGAGTACCGCGAGCGTGGCCTTCCGGCAGCGGGCGTCCAGATCATGGACGAACTCATCGCCGAACGCGGTCGTCACACCGAATCCCACCTCTGGCTGGACGCCCACCGCACATTCGGAGTCACCCCGACGAGCTTCGCCGACTTCGCCAGGCGCAACGCCAAGGCCCTCCTCGGCCAGTAGCCGTTTCAGGATCGGCCAGTGTGGACCCGTCCCAGGCACATGTGAGAGCCACCCATCGCTGGGCCTTTTCCACTTTGATCGCGCTGCTCACATTGCCCGGAAGAAAGACCTTCCAGGCTGGGGCCCATCGGGCAGCACGAGCAGGTCCGCGCCACTGTCGCGGGCGGCACCTCTCGGGCGGCGCCAAAGCCGGGGCGGGCTGCAGTAGAAGCCCGTGACGGCGAGGGCGTGATCGAGACGCTGCATGTGTAGCGGGCGGGCGTCCGCGACGGGCGTCGACGGTCCGCTGGTCACCCGGTCATGCGTCAGGAGTCGGCACCGGGCGCGACGCGGCTCTGGGCGAACGGCGCCAGGAGAAGGTCGATGAGGCGCTGGCGGGCGTCTTCCTCGCCAGTGAGGTGCAGGAGACCGGATCGGGCGGCTTCGGAGATGTCGATCTTGTGGGCGCACACCGCGCGGAGGGTGTCCGCGTCCGTGGTGAGAACCGCGTCGGGCCGTCCGGTCGCAGGCAGCCGAGCGATGCGCACCGCAGTGCTGGTGACCTCGGCGGCGTAGGTGTCGGTGCCGACGCGGAACTCGTAGGCGCCGCGCAGCCCGGCTGCCCGTGCCGGGTCGAAGGTTGGGTCGCCTTGATGCCGAGGAGCAGGGAGTCGATGCCGTGCACGCCTTCGGGCGGGGGCGGCGCGTCGGTTCCCCAGCGTCCGAGGTGGAGCAGGACGGGTTCATGGCCGAACTCGCACATGACCGCCCGAGGGATTGCGCTACGCCGCGTTCCGCCTCGACGACGGGGTGACCTTCCCGCACGTGGTGATCAGCGAGGAAGCGGCGGACCCGCTGGGGCGATCCGCCGCGTTCAAGGCGATTCAACGAAAGTTTGTTGAGCGCCAGGTCCCCGGCAACCCGTGCCCGCAATGCCGCCTCCCTCGTGGGGTCGTACCGTTTCGGTTTCGGGACCGACGGCCAGGACGCGGCGGCCGGCGAATGACCGCTCGGGCGGCATCCCTTCCCGAGCCGGTGCCGGCACGCACCGTCCGCGGGCTCCGGCCCGGGTCTGGTGCTCTCCCACGGTGCTAACGGGAGCATCGAGCGCCAGTTCGGCCCGGTCCTCGACGGCCTCGCGGCCCACCGCACCGTCGTCGGAGTCGATCTGCCGGGCTCCGGACGACGCCCCGGTCCGAGGCACCCTGAACGCGCCCGCGCACGCGGACCAACTGGTCGCCGCCGCCGAAGGGCTGGACACCTCGATCCGCGTCCCGACCCTGATCGTCGTCACCATCGGTGACCGGCTCGTCTCCCCGGACCTGCAACGGGGGCTCGCCGCCGCCATTCCCGGGGCGGCGCGCGCCGAAATCGGCACCGGCCACGCACCCTTCGGTGAAGCCTCAGGCGAGTGGCTGGACGCCATGAACGCCTTCCTCCGTCCCAGCCCCGCAGAAGGCCGCGTTCGCCGGAACAACGGATGAACCGGGTCATCTCCGGAGCCGCATCCAGAGTCACGGGGTTGTGATCAGAAACATCCGGGAGCCGGGGCCCAGTCCTGGGCCCCGGCTCTTGGAGGCCCCTCGAAACGACAAGCCGGTGCGCATCCAGGACCGGGCCGCTTCGCCGTCCACGGCGCCGTCCCGCTTCACCAGGATCTTCGCCGCCCGCCTTGGATACGTACCTAGAGTTCGTCGTGGTGGTCGTCATGCCCTTGAGTCAACCGGCGGAGCGGTTCGTCCGACATCGTTGAAAGCTCGGCTCCATGCGCCAGCGTCCATCCCGTGACCGAGTGCAACAGCTGCGGCTCACCACTGTCCGATTCGGAACCGCTCACCGCGTAGCCAGGCCAACATCGGCTTCGAGTTCTCCACCGACCGGACTGCATTCACGTGACGCAAGAAGGGTTTCTGGCAGATGGGCAGGAGTCCCGCGATCGTCGCTGGTCGCGGCGGCGCCGGATGTTCACCGCGCTCACCCCCCGCCGTCGGCGGGCACCTGTAGAAGGCCGTCGGCGGCAGGGGCGTCAATGCCTGCTGATCCTTGCCCGTGGCGGCTTGCAGCAGGGGCGGCGGCGGCCCGGGCGATCCGATTCCGACGACGGCCTGTTGTCGGAATCGGACGGTCAGAGCTGCAGCAAGGTTTCGGCGAGCTCACGCGGCTTTGAGACGAATGGGGAGTGGCTGGTGTGCATTTCTCGCACGTCGGTGGGGTTGCCGGGGGTGTGCTTGTCGGCTTCGTTGATGAAGCGGTGTTGGGCTGCGGGCGGAACGGCCTGGTCTTCGGTGCAGCTGATGTAGGTGCGGGGGATCCGGCCCCATCGGCCGGGGGTGATGGTCACCGGTTCGCCGAGCGGGCCTGCGGGAGTATCGGGGGTCAGCAGGTTGGTGATCGCGTCCCAGTCGTGGTCGTCCACATCGGCGGCGAACGCGGCCTTGACGCGGGCGCGGTAGTCCGGGTCGCCGGAGCGGAAGTCCATGCGCAACGCGCCGGCGACGGCCGGGTCGGCGAGGAGGATGGAGGGGATCAGGCCGGTCGAGAACTCCGGTGCGGCCATGTAGTCGCTGAACGACGTCCCGTCAGCGGTCATCCAGGCGGACAGGTAGACCAGGCGGCCGATGAGTTCGGGGATGGCCTCGCCCACCTGGTTGAGCACGAGGCCGGCCATGCTGTGTCCGAGCAGGATGATCTGGTGGCGGGGCAGGCGGTCGGCGAGCCCGCGGACGGTGGCGGTGACCTGGTCGCTGTAGTTGCGCAGGGTCAGGTGCGCGATGGGAGAGGGCTCGGTCGCGAACTCGTGCGGGTTCAGAGGCCGCGCGGCGTATGAGCGGGGGAATCGTGCGGCCAGTCCGTGCCCGGGTAGGTCCTGCGCGACCACGTAGTGGCCCTCCTGGGTGAGGAGGGCCGCGAGCCGCTCGAACGCCCAGGCGCCGTGCGACC
This sequence comes from Actinomadura montaniterrae, assembly GCF_008923365.1. Taxonomy (GTDB): domain Bacteria; phylum Actinomycetota; class Actinomycetes; order Streptosporangiales; family Streptosporangiaceae; genus Spirillospora; species Spirillospora montaniterrae. Next base: position 66,193 of record NZ_WBMR01000018.1, on the reverse strand, counting down.
CCCCGTGGACGAGGACGAATATCTTCGCGGCCTGGTTAGTGGGAGCCGTCGGCTGTGTTTCGCGGTTCACTGTTGTCTCCGGTCTGTTCAGGCGGGGGTGACGGTGTAGGGGGCGTCGCCGCGGAACACGTCGGCGTTGCGGCGGGCGAATTGGGCGAAGCTCGTCGGTTCGATCCCGAACCGCCGGTGGGTGGACAGGTCGACGGTGGAGGTGCCGAGGCTGCGGCGTTCTTCGAAGAGCTGCGCGAATGCGGCGGCGCGCGGCGGCGGGTACCCGGCCTCCAGCCAGGCGCGCTGCTTGTCCTCACTGGACACGTCGACGTAGCGGACGGGTTTGCCGATGGCGTCGGCGATGTGCCGGGCGGCTTCGGCCATGGTGAGGGCCTCGGGCCCGGTCATGGCGTAGGTCTCGCCTTCGTGGCCGGGTGTGGTGAGCACGGCGTAGGCGATCCTGGCGATGTCGTCGATGTCGATCGGGGCGAGGGTGGTGTCGCCGAGCGGGAGGCGGAGTTCGCCGGAGCCGACGATGTCGGGCACTTCCTCGAAGTACACGTGCATGAACTGGCTCGGGCGCAGCAGCGTCCATGGTGTACCGGAGGCGATCAGGTATCGCTGGATCTGCTCGTGGCTGCGGGTGGAACGGAACCTCTCCGGATCGAACCCGTCGGTCGATTCCTGTCCGGAGAACTTCACGATGTGGCCGACGCCGGCCTTGCTCGCGGCGTCGATGAAGGTGCACTGGGTCTCGAGCATCTGCGGGCCGGCGCTGGAGATCATCAGCACGCGGTCCACTCCGGCCAGTGCGGATTCCAGTGTCTCGGGCCAGAGCATGTCGCCGTGGACGATCTCGACGCCTGGCAGCTCCCGAAGACCTTCCGCCTTGGCCGGATCCCGGACGAGCGCGCGGACCGGCTCGCCGTGGCGCGCGAACTCGGCTACGACCGCCGATCCAGGGCGCCCGTTCGCTCCTGTCACGAGAATCATCGCTCCTGCTTTCCTCGGGGACGGAGCGACTCAGATTACACATCGGAACTAAAAAGTACAATTATGGAACCAAGGACGTTCGTTTCGGTACGGGGTCGACTAGACTCACTGCCATGGCAAGCACGCGCAGCTACAACGACGCCTGCGCCGCCGCGCACGCCCTCGATCTGGTCGGCGAGCGGTGGGCGCTGCTGGTCGTCCGGGAGCTGCTGCTCGGGCCCAAGCGCTTCAGTGACCTGCGGGCCGGGTTGCCGCACGCCGGCCCCAACCGCCTGTCGCAGCGGCTGCGCGACCTCGAACTGTCCGGCATCGTGCGCCGCCGCAAACTCGGCCCGCCCGCCCGATCCTGGGTGTACGAGCTGACCGACTGGGGCCGGCAACTCCAGCCGGTCCTCATCCACCTCGGCCGCTGGGGCCGGCTCTCCCCGTTCCGGGACCTCGACGCCGACATCAGCGTCGACGCCCTCATGCTGGCGCTCTACGGGGACTTCGACCCGGAGGCGAGCGACGGCCTTACCGCCACCTGCGCGCTGGTCTTCGGAGACGACCACGTCACCGTGCGCGTCAGCGACGGCCGCATCGACATCACCCGCGACGACCCTTCAACGCCCGACGCGACCGTCACCACCGACACCCGGGCATTCGCTGCTGTACTGACCAGAAAGCGCACCATCGAGGAGGCCGTGCAGGCCGGAGACATCACCGTGGCCGGCGACGTGACCGCCGTCGAGCGCCTGCTCGCCTCCATACCCCGACCCGACATCGCCCAGGCGCCGCGGGCATAACCGTTTGAGAGGGTGTGGAGCTCGGGGAAGACGCCCAAGGCCCCTGTTCCGTCCGGCGGAGCTACCGGGCAAGGGGAAGACCGGGCGGGTGAACGCAAGTGAACCCTTGGATGAGGCCTCGTCAAGGAACGCTCTAAAGGCGGGACGAGAACCAGGGCGGTAGGGCCTGGCCGCTGGAAGAGGCGGCAAGCGGCGTCCGGCCCCCCTTTAGCTGGACGTGAGAACACCGCTGGCCTTGGGGTTCAAAGGGCGTTCTTTCCGCCCGCATCTCGCATGCGCGGAACGTGGAACCTCGTCGAGGCCCGGACCGGAGTTGGTTCGGTAGGCCGGTCGCAAGAGGCGCGGAATCCCTCGGCGGGACAGGATGCCCAAGAAGCGGACGCCGCGGCCGAAAAGCAACGGGACTCGTGACAGCGCGGTTGCTCCTCCAGGCGACCGTCACAGGGAACCGGCCGGATGCCAGCCATGCCGCTGGGCCCGGAAGGGCGCTGACGTGGGCGGGTGAGCCTTTGAACGCCGAAGCCGAACGGCTTGGCCGAACCGACGGAGCAAGTTGGGCGCCAACGTGGTGAACGGGCCCGAGGACGTTCTGGACTTACTGGGCGTTTCATCCTGCGAGTTTCGTTTGATTCCGGGTCAGGTGCCTCGCCATGTGGGAGTGGATTCGCCGGTGAGGCGGCGGTTCATGAGGTCGATCATTGCGAGGTGGATCGTGGCGGTGGAACTGGCCGGGGGTTGCGTCCACGGAGGTGGTGTATGAGTTTGACCTGGTCAGAGGGCGTGGCGTCGTGACGTGAGACGGCCATCGCGTGATCCTTCGAATCGACCAAGATCAGAAGGAGAGGAAACGCGATGGCCGTGGACAACAGTGTGGACCCTGGAGGCTGGTTGGCCGAGCAGATCGGGGTGTGTGAGCCTGATGTGTTGCGGTCGATGGTCAAGACGATGGCCGAGGCGCTGATGTCGGCCGAGGCCGATGCGGTGTGCGGCGCCGGTTACGGGCAGCGCTCGGACGAGCGGGTCAACCGCCGCAACGGCTACCGGTCCCGGGACTGGGACACCCGCGCCGGCACCGTCGAGCTGGCCATTCCCAAGCTGCGGTCGGGGTCCTACTTCCCCGAGTGGCTGCTGGAGCGGCGTCGCCGGGCCGAGCAGGCCCTGGTCAGCGTCGTCGCCACCTCCTATCTCCTGGGGGTGTCGACGCGGCGGGTGGACAAGCTGGTCGAGCAGATGGGCATCAAGGGCATCTCCAAAAAAGCCAGGTCAGCGAAATGTCCAAGGTGCTGGACGCTCAGGTGGCGGCGTTCCGCAACCGGCCGTTGGAGGGCGGGCCGTATGCGTTCCTGTGGGTCGACGCCCTGACGCAGAAGGTCCGTGAGGGCGGCCGGATCGTCAACGTGCATGTGCTGGTGGCCACCGGTGTGAACGCCGACGGGCACCGCGAGATCCTCGGTGTCGAGGTCACCTCGGCCGAGGACGGCGCGGGCTGGGTGGCGTTCCTGCGCGGGCTGGTCGCCCGCGGCCTGACCGGCGTCCAACTGGTCATCTCCGACGCCCACGCCGGTCTGGTCGAGGCGATCGGGGCGACACTTCCCGGGGCCGCGTGGCAGCGGTGCCGCACCCACTACCTGCGCAACTTGCTCACCCGCGTGCCCAAGTCGGCGCAGCCGTGGGTGGCGACGCTGGTGCGCACCATCTTCGACCAGCCCGCCGCCGAGGAGGTCCACGCTCAGCACGCCCGTGTCGTCGCCTCGCTGGAGGCCAAGCACCCCGACGCCGCCGAGCACCTGGACCAGGCCAAACCCGACCTGCTCGCCTTCACCGGCTTCCCGCGGCAGCTCTGGCGGCAGATCTGGTCCAACAACCCCCAAGAACGCCTCAACAAGGAGATCCGCCGGCGCACCGACGTGGTCGGGATCTTCCCCGACCGGGCCGCGATCGTCCGCCTGGTCGGCGCCGTCCTGATGGAACAGACCGACGAATGGACCGAAGCCCGCCGCTACATGGGCCTGGAATTCCTCGCCAAAGCCCGCCTGCGAGTAATCGACGGCACCACACCCGACCCCGCTACCGAGCAGCAGAAACTCACCGCTTAACCTGCAGAAACAGGATCACGCGGAGATCAACTCTTACACCACTCCGCTGGACGTGACCCTGGCCGGGAGGGTCTCGTAGTCGCGGACCAGGCGGCGGTGCAGCATGAGCCAGCCGAGGGTGCGTTCGACCACCCAACGGCGTGGTAGCGGGGTGAAGCCCCGGGCGCCTGGCGGGCGTTGGACGATCTGCATGTCGATGCCGAGCGCGGCAGCGTGTTCGACCGGGTGTTGGCGGTAGCCGCCGTCCACCCAGATGGTGCGGAGGGCGGGCTGCCGGCCGGCGATCTGGTTGATCAGAGTGGTGCCGGCGACCGAGTCTTGGACCGAGTCTTGGACCGAGGCGGCGGTGACCAGGACGGCCAGCAAGAGGCCGAGGGTGTCGACCACGATGCTGCGTTTGCGGCCGTTATCTTGAGGCCCCGGCGTGCACGGGCAGACCGCCGAGCAGGTCGCTGAAGCGTTTGGGGCCGAGCAGGAGCTCCCGGTTCACCAGCAGAGCCCGCCGGTCACGATGACGTCCAGCCCGCGGGCCACCCCGCACAGATCGCCATAGCTACGACTCATGCCTCGATGATAGAGCTTAATCCTAATTTAGGATCACTGCCTATTTTTTTAGGAGTATCTCTTGTATGTTGGGGCGTCATGAGCTTTCTCGAGACCGGAGCCGCGGGCCTGCCGCAAGGCGATCTGCGGCTGCTGCACACGCCTGCGGCGCGACACCTGCTGACCACGGCCCTGGTGGCGCGGCTGGCCTACATCGGCAAGGACGGGACGCCACGGCTGAACCCGGTCAACTTCCTGTGGACTGGCGACGAACTGGTCATCGCAGCGTTCGCCGGCGCCTACAAGGTCCGGGACCTGCACGCACGCCCCGACATCGCCGCGTGCATCGACACCACCGAGGCGCCCCCACAGGTCCTCATGCTTCGAGGGCGGGTCACGCTGACCGAGGTCGAGGGTGTTCTTCCCGAATATGGCGAGATGCAGCGCAAGATGATGGGGGCGCAAGCCGGCGCGACCTATGTCGAGGCGATCGACCGCCCGGGGCTGCGCATGGTGCGCATCGTCTTGCGACCGGCCTGGGTCGGTGTGCTCGATTTCCGGGAACGGTTCGCCGAGCGCACGCCCGCTCCCGTCTTGGCCGCCTTCGGCGCGGGCTGATGGCACCGGGCCGTGGAAAGTCGTGGCGGCGGGAGACGAGGGCGTGCCGAACCATCCATCCGTCCGAAGAGAGAACCCGATGAACGCTGATGGGGAGGTGAAACGGTGAGCCGCCTTGTCGTCTCGATGCAGATGTCGGTCGACGGCTGCGTGGGCAGTGATGTCGCCGGGGCACGGTGGCAGCTGTGGGACTGGGGGCCGGACTGGCCCTGGACTCCCGACGTCCGCGCGCGGTTCAACGAGGTGTTCGCGTCCGCCTCGGGGATCCTGCTCAGCCGGCCGATGATCAGCGAAGGCTACCTGGACCACTGGCGCGGCACCGCCCAGCAGCATCGCGACGATCCCGACTACGCCTTCGCGGCCCGGATCGGCCAGCTTGCGAAGGTCGTCGTCACCCGGCACGCGCTGACCACCCAATGGCCGGGCACGACGGTGATCACCGGCGATTTCACGGAAGCAGTGCAGCAGGCCAAGCAGGCCACCGGCGGCGACCTGGTCTGCTTCGGCGGCGCCGGCTTCGTTGCGGCACTGCTCGACCATGGCCTCGTCGACGAACTGCAGCTCTACATCAACCCCGGCATCGCCGGGCACGGCCCACAGATCTTCGGCGACACCCTCGCCACCGGACGCCTCACCCTCCTGGACGCCACCCCCACCGACTGCGGAATCGTCATCACCCGCTGGCGGCCGCCGGACCGGCACCCCGAACCCCTAAAGGGTGATCGGTAATGCTCACTTGAGCCGGGATCTCCGGCCCGCGGCGCCGTAGGGGCCTGCTCGGCCCGACACCCGGGCCGGCAAGAGACACCCTCTGACATCGGGAGCACATTGTGAAGAGTGGTCGTACGCATGCTGTGAGGCCCGGTGGCGGCCTGAGCACCGAGGCCGGAGAACAGACCGTGGCCGCCGTGTTCGAGGACATTTCGCAGGCGTGGGCCGACGGCGACGCGGGTGCCTTCACCCGTCGGTACGCCGAACAGGCGACGGTGATCCTGCCGGGCGTCCTCCTGCGGGACCGGATCGAGGTCCGAACCGCGATGGCGGCGGCGTTCGCTACCTGCCTGAAGGGCTCGCAGCGCGTCCATGCCGTGCGAAGCGTCCGGTTCCTCCGCCAGGACGTGGCGGTCGTCATCACCAGGAGCGCCACGATGCTTTCGGGCCAGACCGGGGCTACGGACGAGCAGGGCGAATCGGCCACGTGGACACTCTGCCGGAATGACGGCCGATGGCTGATCGAGGCCCTTCACAGCTGACCCGCCCCTACCGAGCCGCCGGAAGCACACCATCCAGACAAGCGAATTTAAGAACCACCGAAAATGCGTTCCATTCCACGCTGGCTGTCGTCGACCACCGCCCTCACCCCCGCGGCCTGGCCGATCGCAACCGGGCCGGCGTCCGCGACCACGCGCGGACCGGCCACCACTACGGCCTCGCACGCCTGGACCGCCGCCTGGACCGCCGCACCGCAGCGTCCGGGCCCGAGCTTCACCCCGAACTGGTCCGAAGAAGGCTTCGCTCACCAGACCATCCGCCAAATCGTCCGCGTTACTACCGGCGGCACATTGGCCCGGATCAGGCTGTCGAACCTCTACGGCACCGCCCCGCTGACGGTCACCGGAGCGACCATCGCCCGCGCCGCGAGCGGAGCAGCCGTCCGGAAGGGCACCCTCCGGCACCTCACCCTCAAACGGGCGCGCACCTTCGCCATCCCGGCCGGCGCCGAACTCGCCAGCAACCCGGTGCAGCTCAAGCTGGTGCCGCCGGACTCGGTGACAGTCGCCCTGGTCCTGGCCGGACCGACCTACCACGCACTGGCCCAAGCCACCGGCTACCGAGCCGAAGGCGACCACCAGGCCGACGCCGGCGCCGCCGCGTTCACCGAGACGACCCAGTCCTGGTACTACCTGAGCGGGGCTGGATCTGACCGGCGTCCCGCCGCAACGCTCCGCCACCGTCGCCTTCGGCGACTCCATCACCGACGGCATGGGCAGCACTCCAGACGCCAACGACCGCTACCCCGACCAATTGGCCGAGCACCTGGTCATGCCCCGACCGTTTATGTCGACATCGCCAAGCGGGTCGTAACGACCGAGGCGCAGGTTCGACGAGTCCTAACTCCGCCGCGATTGGAAAGCCTCCCCTCACCGCACTGGGGGCAGGGCGAAGATGTCGTCCACTCGGAGAACTGGCTGATCGACCTGTCCTCGGATAATGAGGAAGAGGTACTACGTCGCTCCCAACTCTGCACCCTCCTCGGCGAGGGATTGCCGGGCCTCGATGACCGTGAACGATATTGTGCTATCGAATCTATTGACCAGAATCATCGAAAGGGGGAGAATGATCAATGTAGGTGATCAATCTCGCCCTGCCTTGGTACGTGGTGGGGCCTTACCTGAGGAAGTATTTTGGAGAAATCCCCCTCACGGGATGCGCGTCCCTCGTACGCCCGACTCGCCGTTCGCCTGGCCACCGCACTGGCGCTCGTTTGCGCGGTGGTAAGCGCTCCGATCCTTCAGCGTCCCGCATCGGCAGCGGACTTCTGCCAATGCGTGACCTTCGTGCAGCGCTACGAAAGGCTCACCGGAGCCATGGCCAATGCCACTGACATGGGGCCGGTCCTGCAGCGGAACGGCTTCGCATACGTCGGCTACGGGATCGATCCCAACGTCGGCGATGTGGCGGTGTGGAGGAACAACGTCATCGCCCCTAACGGTCACATCGCCGTCGTGTCCAAGGTGACCTGGGACTCTCCCGGCTGGATCATCACCTTCCGCGGCGCCAACCAGGGCCTCGTGGGAAAGTTCACCCAGAACAACTGCAGCAATGTCAGCCTGAGAGCCGATCTGCAAAGCAATAAGGCTTACTACTACCGGCGTTGACCGTTTCCGGGGGATCGTCACGGGTCTGACTTCCGTGGTGACGGTCAAGGCGCATCAAAAGGGGCCAAAAGGGAGGCGATCGCCATTATTCAGCCCTCCATGACCCCTGGCCGGGCATCCTTATGGGGATGCTCGTCGAAATGAAGGACCCTGGGCTCCTGGGGTGGCCGGTAATGGTCCTGAAACCGCTGTCCTCTCTCGGGGCGGCCAAATATAAGAGCCAAGAGGTCGAAAGAAGAGTGGAGCCATCCAGCATGAAAAGCGTGGCCAAAAGATCCCAAAAATCAGAGCCGTGAGAATTTCGACGGCACTCAGTGACAGCTGTTGAGTTGGATGAACGGCCTACAAGAAGACCGCCCGCCCTCCCGGCGGTTCGAGGGCGGGCGGCTTCCTGTGGTGCCGGCGGCCACTCCCGGACTTCCAAGCGACCGGAGTAGCCACGTTCTCGATGGCCACGGTGATCGGTACAGGGCAGCCTGCTCGCGCTCCGGGCCAACGCGAGATTCATGTACCTGACCCTTGACCTCGATGGGTACCACCAGGACGCCCGACGATCCACGGTTCGCGTCGGCCGGGTCAGGTATGCGGTTGCGGGGCATCGCCGTCTCCACCCGAGTGCCGTACGGCGATCGCCACGCTCCACAGCCCACGCTGTCCCCGATCGCCAAGCCGTCGCGCCTGATGGTGAGCTTCCCCCCGTTCCACGGCCACGTGACCTGAGTTGGCCGTGGGCCAACGGGGAAGGAAGTGTCTCGTGCCGCCACCTCATCCGCCGGAGTTCCGGCGCCGTGCTGTCGAGCTGGCCCGGACCGGCGACAAACCGGTCACGGCGCTGGCCAAGAGCTTGGGCATCAGCCAGTCGTGCCTGAGCAATTGGATTCGACAGGCAGAGGCCGACGAGGGCCGCGGGGACGGCCTGACCAGCGCCGAGAAGAAGGAACTGGTCGAACTGCGCCGCAAGGCCAAACAGCTGGAATTGGAGGACGAGATCCTCAAACGGGCGGCGGCGTACTTCGCCCGCGAGAACGTGCTCCCAAAATAAGGTACTCGCTGGTCCGTGAAATTGCCGATTACGACATTCCCGTCGCGGTGGCCTGCCGAGTCCTGGGCGTCTCCCGCTCCGGCTACAAAGACTGGCTCGGCCGGCCCACCTCGATCCGCAAACAGAGCAACGCCGAATTACTCAAGCTCATCCGCGCCGTCCACGCCGAATCCCGGCTCAGCTACGGTGCACCTCGCGTCCACGCCGAACTGACACTCGGGCTGGGTGAGCGGGTGAACCACAAACGGGTGGAGCGGCTCATGCGCGAGGCGGGCATCCAGGGGATCTACCGGCGCAAGGGCCGCCGCAACCCGGTCAACGAGCCCACCGAGGAGGACCTGGTGCAGCGCGCGTTCGACGCCGAGGCCCCGGACCGTCTCTGGGTCACCGATATCACCGAACACCCGACCGCCGAGGGGAAACTCTACTGCGCAGCGGTTCTTGACTGCTTCTCCCGCCGCATCGTCGGCCATTCCATCGATATCCGGCAAACCAGCGAACTGGTCATCGACGCGATGGCCGCGTCGGTGACCCGCCGCAAACCACCGGCCGCCTCCACGGTTCTGCACTCCGACCACGGGACGCAATACACGTCCTGGGCATTCGGGAAGCGCCTGCGGGATGCTGGACTGCTCGGCTCGATGGGCACGGTCGGCGATTGCTTCGACAATGCAATGATGGAGTCATTCTGGGGAACGATGCAACTCGAGCTTCTGGACACCAAGAAGTGGTCGACGAGAGCCGAACTCGCCGCCGCAGTGTTTGAATGGATCGAGTGCTGGTATAACCCATTCATAAGGCATTCCAGCCTTGGAATGCTGAGCCCGGTCGCCTTCGAGGAGCAACACCGCACCTCGCCATCGACCGACTGACCCATCTCACCCCAGGTGGCCGTGCTACGACTGCTACCGAGTGCTGCGGCGCGAACCGATGCTGTCGTCGCGTGTGCTGGTCTGGCAGGAGATGCAGGGGCTGTCCGATGAGGAGGTGCTGACGGTCATCCCTTCCTACCATCCGATCTGGCGCGACGCCGACCCGGAGGTGATCGTGTTCGCCAATACGAGCGCGGCTCACGGCAACTTCCGGGCGTGGGCGCGGATCACCGTGCTGGCCGACCACGCGCTGCGGGAGTCGGGCCGCGCCACGGTCGATCGGCAGGTGCTGGGGTGGGTGTTCAGCAGGCTCGGTGGTGAGCCATGAGCGGCCCGCTGCGGCGCGCGTCGGCAGCACGCGCAGGCCTGCGCCCGGGTGCGAGCTCGGGTGCGGACGCCTCGGATCGGGGGAGCCGGTGGAGCGTGGCGCAGGCAGCATCGGGGCAGGCAGCATCGGGGCAGGCAGCATCGGGGCAGGGGGCTGCGGGGCAGGAGGGGGTGGGACAGGACGCCGTAGGCGGGGCGGTGCCCGCAGTGGTGATCGTGGTCGATGCTCACAATGACTACCGGCATACCGGGAGGCGTTGGAGGCGCATGACGCCGCCGCCGGACGCATCACCGTGCATCCCACTGCGAGTTCCAAGGGTTTGCTGAGCCTGGGCCATGATCTGTTGGTGGTACTGGGGAAACAGCCGCACACCAGGTGGGAGAAGCGGGACATCGCGCGGGTGTGGCGGCAGGCCGGGGCCTGGATCTGCGGTTATCAGATCACCGATGTGACCGTGCTGCGCGCACACCTGCTGGAGCCGACCGCGCTGGCCCGGCTGTTTGAGTTGGCCGCCGACACCGGCGCGGCGCTGACGCTGGTGTGGCATGCGGCACCGCCCGCCGACTGGCATGCGGTGCTGCCGGCCGCGCCGCTTGCAGTCCTGCCCGACATTCAGCGGGCGTTCGCGGTGGCGCGGGACCGCCGCCCGACACTGTCCCCGCCCACGCCGGCGGCCATGTACTGCTCGCCGGTCGGTGCGCAGGCCGGCTGCGCGGATGCCACCGAGGCCCAAGCGGAGGCGCTGGTGGAGGCGCCGGCGCAGCCGCTGCCGCTGCCGCGACTGCCCGATCTCCAGCTCCCGCGGTTCCGGGCCGAGGTGTTCCGGCGGCTGCCGCGCCGTGAGTTCGCCCTCGTCGACGCCCTGTACGCGACCGGGATGGATTCGGCGTGCGCATTCTTGACCAACCACCCCCGCTACGAGCCGAAGGAGCCGGCAGCGTTACCGGCTCTGGAAACAGGTTCGCAAACGGGTTCTGTCCAGGACCTCAGCGGGGCACAGGCGCTGGGCGGAACCGGGCCGGAGCCAGCGGGGACACCGGCGGGGTCACCGGCGGTGCGGCTGTATCCGTTCCGGTGGCTCGTTGACGACGATGTGCGCACCTATCTGCTGTCGCTGGTGTCGACCAGCCCGTCTGCGGACCACTCCATCGCGTTGCTGCGCGGTGCGCAGGCGGGGTTCTTGCGGCACGGGCTGCTGCTGACGCTGCCCCCCGACCCTGGCCGTGCACCAGGTCCAGGCTTCATGAGTCCGCCGTTCACCGCCGATCTGGTCGAGCAAATCAGATCCAGCGTGGTCGAACCTGCGGCCTCGGCGGCGCTGCGGTGCACCTGATGACCGCTTTGACCTTCTCCCGGCTGGGCATGGTGTCGGTCCGTGACCTGGCCGACGATGTCTCCACCTTGGTCGTCGACGACCCTGCTGGGCGCTCCGGTGGGCAGATCATGGTGCCCGTGCCATGGTGCGCCCGCCACCTGCTGGCCGGTCATACGCTGAGCTGAGCGACCCCCCGTCCTACGGTCGGCTGCTGGCCGAGGGGATCGGGGTCCGCGCAGGCCTGGTGTGGGAGGCGGCGAGCGCATGTGGACTGCCGACCGATCAGTTCCCGCTGCCACGGAGCCCGGGCCTGCCCTGGTACGCCGACATCGCCGTGCACTGGGTGGCCGATCCGCCGCATCCCAACATCCATACCGTCCCGGGGCTGGAACAGGGCAGCTATGCCGCGCCGACTTGACCTCGACCGCCTTTGGCAACGCGCTGCCGAACGCGATCTGCTTCCGAGCACGCTGGCCATGCGTGCCGGACTCCACCTGGACGGGTGGAATTTGCGGCAGCATTTGCACGGGCTGCACGACCTCACCGCGGCCGAGCTCGTGGCGATCGCCGACCTTCTCGGGCTGGCCGTCGACGATCTGCTGATCGCCGACGATCCCGCTGCCGGGACGGGCACCAGCGAACAAGACCCGGGCGTGCCAAGCCCCGCCCCGGAATTCGGACACGTCAGCTGGGACACCGCCCGTGCCGTACTGGCGGCGCTGCTGACCTACGGTGCGCTGACCGAAGCAACGGTGATGACCGCCCTCCAGCTGCGCGCCAACGAGTTGGACGCCGTGTTGGAGCTGATAGGGCAGATGCTTCGCCTGGGCAATGTGATGACGGTGCGGCACGCTCACGGCCGACTGGAGCTGATCACGTGCGATCGCACGGACCTGAACCGCTATACCGATCGGCTCTGCGAGCTGATGGGGCAGGTGCGGTCGTTGTCAGCTGACCACACGCCCCTTCTGCTGGTCGCCATTCGCGCCCATGCGGTAGGTGCGCACGCCGGGCCGCCCCTGGTGCCCTGGAGCACCGCAGAGCCTCTCATCTGGCGGGGAGCCGCACAGGCACCCGCCCACCACGAGACCGCGGGCCGGCCCGTGCGGCTGATCCCCCACACCGACATGCTGTTCGCGTTGCGCCTGACCGACCAGCCCGCCGACCAGCCGGCCGGAACGGCCACGGTGCGGCAGCCTCCTCGGCCCGCCGGACCCGAGTGGTAACGCCCTACCGCCAAGCCCTACTGACAAGCCTCACCGACAAGGGCCTCGCAATGACCGACCCCGCCCTGCCAGACTCCGATTTCCCCGATTCCGAACCCCAAGACCGCGCCTCCCGCGCCCCGGTCGGCTCCCGTGCTCATGTCACCATCGGCGGTCTGGTGCCGTACGCACCTGACGAGGCCGAAGCAATACGCGCGCAAATGCACACCATCCTGGGCGATCAGATGGAGCAACTGGCACAAGCCCAGCTGTCGAGCCGGCCCGCCGCATCGTCCGACGGCGGCGGCCACCGCCCGGCCCACCATGACCAGTGCGGACATGACGACCAGTGCGAACACTGCCTTCGGCCGCCGACCCCGACGTGGGAGGAGTTGACTGTCGCCTGGTTGCTGACCAAGAAGCCGAGCAGCCGCGCGAGCTACCTGCGCACTCTGCAACAGTGGCTGTCAAGGACCTACTACCCGCATGTGCCCGACCGCGAGACCACCGAAATCTGGTTGGAGTATCTGCCCAACCAGGGCCCCGGCCGAAGCCGCCTCGGCGTCGCCGCCAGCACTCTGGCCGCCCGGCGGGGTCTGCTGTCTTCCTGGTACAACTTCCTGATCGAACATGGGGCCAGCGACCACAACCCGGCCGCCGACATCCGTCTGGGCAAAGGCCCGGTGAGAGCCCGTCGACCCGTTGCTCCCTACAGCCTCGCCGCCAGCGCCGTGCTGGTCGAACACGCCCTGGGGCGCGCCGAGCGGCTCGGCTCCGAGAGCGCCTGGCGAGACGCCGCACTTGTCACCGCGCTCTACTACACCACCGTTGCCGTACCGGTATTGCTGGCCGCCGACCTGGCCGAGACCATCGGAGTCGCCGACACTGACACCCCCTCACACGACGGCTGGGCCGCGACCACCCGGATGTGCCGCTGTTGAGCATCCCGCCACCGGCCCAAGAGGCGATGCGCGCCTATCTGGCCTGCCGTGCCGAACGGCTGCATCAGCACCCCCGTGGACTGCGAGGCCCGTTGCTGGCGACGATCCCGCCAACCGATTCGTCCGGCGACCACCCCCTCACCCAGGCCGGCGTGGCGCGAACACTGACCGCACTCGGCGCCCAAACGGGTCTGCAGCCACGCCCAGCGATCACGGCGTGCCCAGCCGACCAGGCACGCACCGCCTCGCTGCCGGTGATCAGGGTCATCGGCCGGTCGGCCTGACGAGCACACGACCAGCCCACGAGCCGGTCGGCGTGACCCACCCGCCCGGGGCCCCAGCCCATCGGCGGGCGCGGTTCGATGGTGCGGCGGTGGCCGCGTCGCACACGCGGTCCGGCCCACCCCATGCGACCACAGCGTCTGCATGCCAGTCTTTGCTCGCGGTTCTGCCGCGGTAGCACCGGCTTCCTGCCGCGAGCCGACCACCAGCGAGCCAGCAGCGGCGCCCACACCCAGACCGGCGTCCACAGCCGCTCCGACAAGATCAAGCCGTTCGCTCGCCGGAAGGGCAGAACGTGGTCGGAAACGACCGCTGCGACCGGGCTGGTGGCGGGCAGGAGCTTCAGAGTGTGGTGGCGCCGCCTTGGTCGGTGATCGCGTGGACGCGGTCGGCGGCGTCGGCGGGTGGGATGCCGGTGGCGATGAGGGCGGCGGTCGCGGCGGCTTCGCCAGTGGCGTCGGTCCAGCCTGGGGAGTCGTTGGTCTCGACGAGGGTCAGCAGGAACGCCTCCAGCGCCTGGGCTAGGACGGGGGCGGGCAGGTGGTCGGCGAAGAGGCCTTCCTGCTGGCCGCGGTTCAGGATCGAGATCGTTTCCTCGCGGGCGGGGCTGAGGACGGCGCGGACGCCCTCCTCGCCTAGGTCGCGGCGGGCGAGGGAGATCAGCATCCGGTAGCGGTCGCCGACCTCCCAGACGGCGAGGGTCATCCGCGCCATGGCGGTCGCCGGGTCGGCGTCCGGCCGGCGGGCCCGGGTGAACGCCTGTTCCAGCGCATGGCGGGCCTCCTCGGCCAGTGCGGCGATCAGCGCCTGGCGGTTCTTGAAGTGCCCGTAGAGGGTGCGGCGAACGACTCCGGCGGCGCGGGTGATGTCCTCAATGCTCGCTTCCGGATCGCGGCTCAGCTCCTGGCGGGCGGCGGCCAGGATGCGGGCGCGGTTGGAGCGTGCGTGACTGCGCTGCGGGGTGCCTTCTGTGAGGTTCGCCATGCCTTCAATACTTGCACATCGATGTGCATGTATCTAAATTTGCACATGGATGAGCAAGTTTTGTGGGAGGGAAGAACGATGCGAGGGATCGCCTCGACGCCGGTGGAGCGGATGGAAACGCCCTACGCCCGCAGGTGGTGGGCGCTCGCGGTGCTGTGCCTCAGCCTGCTGATGGTGCTGATGGCCAACACGTCCTTGCTGGTCGCGGCGCCGGACATGACGCGGGATCTCGGGTTGAGCGGCAGCGACCTGCAATGGGTGATCGACGGCTACACGGTCCCGTACGCGGCGTTGATGCTGGTGCTGGGCGCGGTGGGCGACAAGTACAGCCGCCGCGGCGCGCTGGTCACCGGACTTGTGGTCTTCGCGGGCGCCTCGGTGGCCGGCAGTCTGGCGCACAGCGCGGCGGCGGTCATCGCCGCGCGGGCGGCGATGGGAGTCGGTGCGGCGGTGGTGATGCCGGCGACGCTGTCGCTGCTGGTGGGGATGTTCCCGCGCGGGGAGCGAGCTCGGGCGATCACGGCCTGGTCGGCGACGTCCGGGCTGGCCATCGCCGCCGGTCCGCTGCTGGCCGGATGGCTGCTGGGCGACCACGGCTGGGGCTCGACGTTCCTGATCAACGTGCCGATCGCCGTGGTCGCCGCTGTTGCCGTGCTGGCGCTGGTGCCGCCGTCGCGCGCCGCGGCGATGGGACGACTCGACCTGGTCGGCGGGCTGCTGTCGGTGGTCACCGTCGGCTCCCTCGTCTACATGATCATTGAGGGGCCGCACTACGGATGGGGCATCGCCGCCATCACCGCGGCCGTGGTCGCGGCCGCCGGGCTGGCCGCATTCGTGGCGTGGGAACGGCGTCACCCGCGTCCGCTGCTGAACCTGGGAAGGTTCCGTGACCGGGCGTTCAGCGGAGCGGTGATCGCCGTGCTGCTTTTCTTCCTGGGCGCCTTCGGCACCATCTACTACAGCAGTCAGCATCTGCAGTTCGTCCTCGGCTACGGCCCACTGGAGACCGGTGTGCGGTTGCTGCCGCTGGCGGGTGCGGTCTTCGCCGGCGCGGCGGTGACGGGACGCCTGACGCCGCGGCTCGGCATGAAGCCCGTCGTGGTGGCCGGGATGGTGCTCGGCACCGTCGCGATCTTCCTGCTCACGCGGGTCGACGCGGGCTCCACCTACACCGACTTCCTGCCGACCCTGCTCCTGCTGGGCGCGGCCATCGGGCTGAGTACGTCGCCCTGCACCGACACCATCATGGGCGCCTTCCCTGAAGCCGAACTCGGCGTCGGCGGCGGCATCAACGACACGGCCCTGGAATTCGGAGGCTCGCTTGGCATCGCCGTTCTCGGCTCCGTCCTGGCCACCGCGTACAAGGACAGGCTGGGCGGTGCGCTCGCCGGGCACCTGCCGCCCGCCGTCTTGGACGCCGCCAAGGACTCCATCGGCGGCGCGCTGGGCGTGGCGGAGCAGGTCGGACGGAACCCGGCGGGCGGTCCCGAGCAGGCCCACGCCCTCGTCATGGCCGCCGACAGCGCCTTCGCCCACGCGGTCGCGCAGGCCAGCCTGGTCGGCGGCATCATCCTGGCGGTCGGGACCGTCCTGGTGGCCCTGATCCTTCCCGGCCGACGTCCCGCCCGGTCGGTGCCGGAGCAGGACGAGGCGGAGGTCTCTGTGCTGTCGGGTCGCTGACCGCCGAGAGCGAAGCGGCCGCGTCCGCACGTCGGTAGGCCCCGCCACCAGGCGGGGCCTACCGACGTTTCAGGCCAGGCGCGGGAAGAGGGCGAGGGCGTTGGCCGAGTCGATGGCCTGGTGCAGGTCGGTGTCGCCGGACTCGTAGGCGTCCAGGCCGTCGGTGAAGTACTTGACGGCGAGGTCGGGCGCGAAGGGCCAGTCCGAGCCGAACAGGACGTGCCCGGGACGGGCGAACGCGAGCAGGCTCGGCAGCGCCGTCGGGCTGCCGGACAGAGCGGTGTCGAAGTAGAAGGACGACAGGTCCTCGAACACCTCGCCGGAGTCGCGGCCCTGCCCGATGAAGGTCACGGCGATGCGGTGGGCGGCGTAGGGGAGGAAGCCTCCGGCGTGCGACAGGATGATCTTCAGGTTCGGGTAGCGGCGGGGGACGTTGTGCAGGACGAGGTTGGCGGCGGCGCGGGTGGTGTCGAGCAGGAAGTCGGCGGCGAACGGCGGCAGCCCGGGGACGGCGGGCGCGGGGAGCTCGGCGGGGTGGACGAACACTACGGCCGAGCGGCGGTCGAGTTCGGCCATGAGCGGCTCGAACGCCGGGTCGCCGAGGTAGGTGCCGCGGTTGTTGGCGAGCAGGACGACCCCGTCGGCGCCCAGTTCCTCCAGGGCCCGGACGGCTTCCTGGACGGCGCCGTCGACGTAGGGGAGGGGGATGGTGGCGAAGTAGCCGAACCGGTCGGGACGGTCCTTGGCCAGCTCGGCGCCGAAGTCGTTGACCTCGCGGGCCTTGTCGAGGGCGCGGGCGTCGTCGCCGAGGTGGGTACCGGGCGTGGACAGCGAAAGCACGCCGGTGGAGATGGAGTTGTCGTCCATCAGCGCGATAGCGCCGTCGGCGCTCCAGGCGGGCAGTTCTCGCCCGCCTGCTTGGCCGATGCCTTCTGAACGCAGCCATTCCACGTACCCGCCGGGCAGTAGATGCTGGTGAACGTCGATCCGACCCATGCTCATTCTCCTTGGTCGATGTCGTGGGGTCGCGCGGACGGGCTCAGTCGTCCGGGATCCCCTTCCCGCTGAGGGCCGGGACGGTCTGCTCCTGGCGGGTCAGCGACGCCGCGGCCTGCTTGAACTGGGCGAGCTTGTCGACGACGGTCTGCCCGACCGGCGTGTGACCCCAGATGCTGATGCCGCGGTGCGTGCTCGGCTCCCAGGTGGTCTCGTCGATGACGATGGGATTCCAGCCGACCTCCCATTCGAAACCCGATGGCGTCACCGCGTAGTAGGACAGTTCCCGGTCGTTGGTGTGCTGCCCGACCGACAGGGCCATGCGGAAGCCGAGTTCCTTGACGCGCTGGTAGGAGCGGGTCATGTCGTCCAGGTCGGCGACCTGGACGTTGAGGTGCTGGACGCGGGTGCGGATCGGGTCCAGGCGCAGGCCGCGGGTGGCGGCGACGGCGATGGAGTGGTGGCGGCGGTTGACGCGCAGGAAGCGGATCTTGAGTTTGACGCCGCTGATCGTCTCGTCGATGTAGTCGGTGAGGCGGGCGTCGAAGAGCGTGGCGTAGTAGCCGCGCAGTTGGGCGGGCCGGGTGGAGGTGAGGGCGATGTGGCCCATGCCGTCCTGGCCGGTGACGAACCCGCCGGTGCGCAGGAGCGGTGGCTCGGCCGCGAGACGCGGGCCGGTGTAGATCTCCTGGGTGATGCCCTTGGGGCCGGGAAAGCGCCAGAGGCGTTCGACGCCGCGCAGGTCCGCCTGCTCCGCGGTGCCCTCCCGGAGTGGGACGCCGCGGTCGCGGACGCGGGCGAGGATCCGCTCGAACGCGGCGTGGTCGTCGACGTGCCAGCCGACGGCGGTGACGTCCTCGGCCGGTCCGCGTTGCAGCAGGAAGCGGCACCGGTGGTCGTCCAGGCGGAAGCGCATGGTGTCGGCGTCGAGGGTGTCGGCGTGGAGGCCGACGCCCTCGGCGCCGAAGCGGTGCCAGTCGGTGAACTTGCGCGTCTCGATGACGACGTGGCCGAGGTGGACGCGGCCGAAGACCGACTCAGTGCTCATCGAGGAACTCCCGGACAGAGCGGTTGAACAGCTCGGCGCGCTCCCACTGCACCCAGTGGCCGGTTCGCGAGATCATCAGCAGATCGCAGTCCGGCATGGTCGTGGCCAGGGCGAGGCCCCCGCGCGGGTGGTTGACCTTGTCCGCCGCGCCCCAGATGACCAGCGTCGGCGTCCTGAGCTTGGTCAGGCGGCGGTCGCGGGTGAAGTCCATGCGCCAGAGCGTGCGCAGCGCGGACGTCCCGGACGGGCGCCGTAGCGGCGGGTCGGCGATGACGTCGGGATCGACGCTGGCCTGGTAGCGGTCGTCGATGACCTCGTCGGGGACGGCGGATCCGTCATGGACGAGGTAGTGGCGGATGAATGTGGCGAGCTTGTCGCGCGACGGACCGCGCCCACCGTAATAGGACAGGAGACTCCGCAGGCCCGGCGTGGGCAATGATCGGGTGGTGCCGATGCCACCGGGTCCCATGAGGACCATACGATCGACGCGGCCGGGGGAGTCCAGGGCCAGGCGTAGCGCGGCGGCACCGCCGTAGGAGTTGCCGATCAGGTGCGCCGAGCCGAGCCCGAGCTCGTCGAGCAGCCCGCGCACCGCGCCGGCGAGGTGGCCGAACGGGTCGCTCTGGTCGACGTGCTTGCTGGAGCGTCCGTAGCCGGGCAGGTCCGGGACGATGACGCGGTGGTGCACGGTCAGGGCGTCGATGTTGCGGACGTAGTTGGACACGCCGGACGCCCCCGGGCCTCCGCCGTGCAGCAGAACCACGGCAGGGCCGCTCCCGGCTTCGGCGACGAACAGGTCCTGCCCGTTCACGCGCACGGTCTTCTCGGACAGCGTCGAGGAGGTCATGCCGCCTTCTCTCGCGAAGTGGTCTGGCGGTTGAGGAAGGGAGGAGGGGAGGTCAGGGGGCTGGTCGCGGTCGCGGCGGTGTAGACGATGCGGTCCGGCCGCAGCACGAGAGCCACCGCCCGCATCTCCCGCATCCAGTCGGTCAGCGTGCCGTCGGTGTCCACGACCGCTCCTGGCCTGGGGGCCGCCCCAGCGGGGAGCACCTGCAGGACGGTATCCGCTGCGGCCTGCCACGTTTCGTCGGGGGAGGAGCCGAGGTGGAGCAGCGACCAGCCCGCGCCGAGGACGTCGTCGAGCCGCACCCGCGCGTTCGACTCGTCCAGGACCCAGGGCTGCGGCACCTTGCGGCCCGGCGCGGCCGTGCCTTCGATGGTGCGGAAGAAGCCGTCGCGGTAACGGCAGGCCGGGATCCACGAGGCGGCCTGGAGAGCCCGGTTGAGACGGCCCAGCCTGCCCAGCCCGCGGAAGGCCGGGTCGCGCAGCGCGGTGATCCAAGGGCGCCGTTCGGTGATGATCCGTCCGACCAGGACGGCCCGCCTGGTCATGTTCCGCACGTGCGGGGCGCGTTCGGCCTGGTAGCTGTCCAGGACCGAGTCCGGCAGGGCGCCGGACAGGACGGCGGCCAGTTTCCAGCACAGGTTCGCGGCGTCGCGGACGCCGGCGGCCATGCCCTGCCCGATCCAGGGCGGCATGACGTGCGCGGCGTCGCCGGCCAGGAAGATCCGCCCGATTCGCCAGCGGTCGGCGAAGCGGACGTGGTGGCTGTAGATCACCGCACGCAGGATCGAGACGTTCTCGCCGGTGATGCCCTGCCGGCCGAGCAGCCGCCAGATGGCCGCCTCTGTCACCAACTCTTGTCCGTCCTCGCCTGGCAGGACCGGGAACTCCCAGCGGTGATGGCCCAGCGGCGTCGGGCAGTCCACCGCCGGGCGGTCCGGGTCGCAGTGGAAGCGCAGCCGGTCGTACCCCGGCCACTCATTGAGCAGTTTGGTGTCGATGACCAGCCAGCGGTCCTCGTAGGTGCGTCCCTCGAAGCCGACGCCGAGTTGTCCCCGTGTGGGGCTGGAACCACCGTCGGCCGCGATGACGTACGACGCGCGCACACGGGTCAGCCGGTCCCGCCCCAACTGGGCGACCAGCAGTTCGACGCCCTGGTCGTCCTGCCGCACCCGGAGGCATTCGTGCTCTAGCAGCACCTCCACATTCGGATACCGCTGCACGCCTTCGCGCAGCACGTCCTCCATGGCGGGCTGGTAGATGAACATCTGGGGCGGATGCCCCTGCTCACGGGGCGTGGGGACGGCGCTGATGAAGGACCGACCGGCGGCGTCGACGAAGTCGATCGGCCTGTCGGGCAGCATGTCCTGCTTCAACCGCTCGGCGAGCCCGGCCTGCTGCCAGACGCGCATCACCTCCTCGTCGGTCGAGATCGCCCGCGCCCGGCTGTAGACGGACGCTTTGCGCTCAATGATCACCACCGAGACGCCCAGCGCGCCGAGCAGGTTCGCGGCGGTCACGCCGGTCGGGCCGTACCCGATCACGGCCACGTCGTAGTGAGGACTTTCGGACACAGCGGCCCGCCTCCCTGCGGTGTCGGAATGGAACGATTGGTACAGTCAGGAACGATTGTTCCAGACAGTAGGTGATTGTGAGACGCGGCGTCAAACAGGAGGCCAGGATCTTTCGGCCATCGGGAACAGGCTCTGTCGGCCGACGTTCTTCGGCCTGGGAAACTGGAGAGAGATACGTGCCCGCAGCGGAGGGCAGGTCGGGAAGGACAGGGATGGGCCCCAGGACCGAGCGGCGACAGCAGCACGGCGAGGAATCGCGCCGGCGGATCCTCGACGCGACCGTGGAGATCGCTGCCGAGCGCGGCTACGAGGGCACCAGCATCGCCCTGGTCAGCGAGCGGTCCGGGCTGCCGCGCAGCTCGATCTACTGGCACTTCCGCGACAAGGACGACCTGCTCGCGGCTGTGATCGAGCGCAGCTACCACCTCTGGCGAGAACGCCTGATCGCAGCGGGATCGGCGCGGACTCCGGATCTGGACCGCGCTGGCGCGTTGCGCGAGATCACCGCAGCCATCGCCGCCAGCCTGCTCGACCAGCCGGAGTTTCTACGGCTCGGCATGATGCTGACTCTCGAGCGCCGTCCGGTCGAGGCCAAGGCGCGCGAGTTGTTCGTGGGCATCCGTAACGAGGTGCTCGCGTTCGCCACGCGGGAATTCCAGACCATGCTGGCCGACGTGTCGGCCGCTGAACGCGAAGCGGTCGCGCGCAAGCTCGCCGCCTTCATGCTCGCGGCCGCCGACGGGCTCTTTTTGGCCTATCAGCTCGCCCCGGACACCTTCGACCTGCTCGGCCAGTTCGAGTTGCTCGCCATCGTGGTCGACGCAGCCTGGGATCGGTTGACCGTCTGAGCGACGGCCCGAAGCCGACGTCGGGCAAGGTGGTCGCGCTGGAACGTTCGCAGCTCTGCTGCGGGCGCAGGCCGGCGCTGGCAGCCTCGGTCCCCCCGTAAGGGGCAGAGACTTTCATCCTCGGTGGGGTCGCTCCTTCCATGGACTGGACCGCATGTTCGGCCGCACTAACGGCCGTCGGCGACCGCTCTACTCGTGATGCCGGCTGCTGGGGCCTGAAGATCGTCGCGTTGCCGAGAGCGGCGGCGCGGCTGTGGATGGGCGACGAACGCACCGGCTTCCGCTGGGCTCTACGGGAGTGAAGGAAATCCGCCACCTCCGTTGACGGGGTGCTCAGTGGCCGCTTACGCTCTGGACCAATCGTTCCGGACTGGACCGATCGTTCCGCTGGCGGTTGAGGAGGTACTGGATGACGGTGGTGGAGACGGCGCGGCGGCTCGCGCCGGAGCTGGCGGCGGCCGTGGACGAGGGGGACCGGCTGCGCCGGCTGCCGGACGCGACGTGGAAGCTGCTGGTCGACTCGGGGCTGGTGCGGGCGTTGCAGCCGGCCCGCTGGGGTGGCGGCGAGGTCCCGCTGAGCGAGTTCATGGACGCGGTGATCGAGGTGTCGCGGGCCAACCCGTCGGCGGGCTGGGTGATGGGCGTGATGGGCGTGCACCCCTGGCAACTGGCGCTGTTCGACGAGCGCGCGCAGCAGGAGATGTGGGGCGAGGACCCGACACGGATCCATTCGTCGTCGTACATGCCGACGGGCAAGGCGACGCGGGTGGACGGCGGGTACCGGCTGGAGGGCCGCTGGTCGTTCTCCTCGGGCTGCGACCACGGCAACGGCGTCAACCTGGGTGCGATCGTCGACGTTCTCGACCTCGGTGAGGGCGTGAAGATCCCGGACTACCGGTCACTGCTGGTGCTGCCGGGCGAGTACGAGATCGACGACAACTGGCACACGGCCGGCCTGCGCGGCACCGGCTCCAAGGACATCGTGGTTACCGGGGCCTTCGTCCCGGATCACCGGGTGCAGTCGCACCTGGACTACGCGGCGTGGAACCCGCTGCCGGGGCAGGAGCGCAACGACGGCCCGCTGTACCGGCTGTCGTGGTCGGCGGTGTTCAACCTGGTGCTGGCGGCGTCAGTGTTCGGCATGGCACGAGGCTTCCTGGACGCGTGGACCGAAGTGACCGCGAACCGGGTCGTGCCCCCCAAGGTCGCTCAGCGGGATGACCCGCTCACCCAGATCCGGCTGGCGGAGGCGGAGTGGACGTGGGACGCGGCGGCCTCCAAGCTGCGCCGCGCCGTCATCGAGATGCAGGCGATGGCCGAGCAGGGCGAGCACCCGTCCGATGACTATCTCGCGCGGATCCGCTGGGACGTCAACCACGGCTGCGAAGTGGTCGGCGCCGCCGTCCATGGCCTGTACCACGCGACCACGGGACGCACCGCCTACACCGATCACCCGCTGCACCGGCTGTTCCAAGACGTCCAGACCGCGCTGGGCCACGCCTACCTCACGCCCGAAGGGCACGCGCGCAACTACGCCGGCCACCTGCTGGGCGCGGGCCCGCAGGTCCTGACCGCCTGACCTCCCGAACAGGAGCGCCCACGATGATCCAGGCATTGAGCTACATCGGCTTCATCTCACCGGCCGCCAAGGAGTGGGAGACGTTCGGCCCGGAGATCCTCGGCGCCGAGCTGGCCGGACCGGGCCCGGACGGGTCGGTGCGGCTGCGGGTCGATGAGGCCGCGCACCGCATCAGCATTCACCCCGGCGACCACGACGACCTGGCCTACCTGGGCTGGGCGGTCGACGGCCCCCGCGCCCTGGCCGAGGCGAAGGCCCGGCTCTCCGACCTCGGCGTCACAGTCCAGCAGGGCGACTCGGAACTCACGACCGAGCGCGCGGTCGTCGAGCTTGCATGGTTCGTGGACCTGTTCGGGTTCCGGCACGAGCTGAGCTGGGGGCAGCGGACCGTCCCCGCGTCGTTCCGTCCCGGCCGCCCGATGTCGGGCTTCGTCACCGGGGCGCAGGGCCTCGGGCACGCGGTCCTGGTCGTCCCGAGCTTGGCCGACGCGGAGGCCTTCTACTGCGAGGTGATGGGCTTCCGGCTGTCCGACCAGATCAACGCGCAGGGCATGACGATCCGGTTCTACCACTGCAACACCCGCCACCACTCCCTGGCGCTGGCCGAGGTCCCCGGCGTCGTCGGCTACCACCACCTGATGCTGGAGACGGCGTCGCTGGACGACGTCGGCACCGCCTACGACGAGGTCCTCAAACGCGAGATCCCCCTCGCCATGACGCTCGGCCGGCACGTCAACGACCTGATGACCTCCTTCTACGTCCGCACCCCGTCCGGGTTCGAGATCGAGTACGGCCACGGTGGGCTCCAGGTCGACGACACCGCGACCACGCCGCGCGCCTACGACTCCTTCAGCATCTGGGGTCACCACCCGCCCGCCGAACCGCTGCTGCCCGGCATCGCCCGCCCCTTCCCCGGAGACGACCAATGAGCACCATCACCACGGCCGACGTCCCCGTCGGCGACCACCGCTTCCACGTCCACGAGACCGGCGACTCGTCGAGCGAGGCGGTGCTGTGGCTGCACGGCTCGGGCCCCGGCGCGACCGCCCTGTCCAACTGGGAGCGGGTCATCGGCGACCTGTCCGGGGACCTGCACAACATCGCGCCGGACGTGATCGGGTTCGGCGACTCCAGCCACCCCGACCCGCCCCCGCCGACCGCAGCGGACTTCACGCAACTGCGCATCGACACCCTGATCGGGCTACTGGACGAGCTCGGCATCGCCCGCGCTCACCTGGTCGGCAACTCCATGGGCGGCATCATCGGCCTGGGCATGGCGCTCCAGCACCCCGACCGGATCGGGCGGATCGTGCTGATGGGCAGCGGCGGCGCCCCCGTCCCGCCCACCGAGGACCTGCTCAAGCTCGTCACCTACTACGACGATCCGACCGTCGAGGCCCTCGCCGATCTGATGCGCGCGATGACCCACGACCCGTCCCAGCTGGGGGAGGACCTGGAAAAGATCGCCGAAAGCCGGATGGAGCGCATCCAGCGTCCCGAGGTCCGCCGCTCGCACCTGGCGACGTTCGCGCACAACCTGCCCGGCCTCTACGAACCGGAGCAGCTCGCCGGGCTGCGCAACCCGACCCTCGTCGTGCACGGGCGCGAGGACCGGATCATGCCCCTGGCGGCCGGGCACTACTTCGCCGAGCACATCCCCGACGCGCAGCTGTACGTCATGCCGAACGCCGGCCACTGGGCGCAGATCGAGCAGCCCGAACGGTTCGCCTTCGTCGTCGGCGCCTTCCTCACCGGCCGCATCTAGGAGAGACCGTGCACTCGGCAGACAAGGAGGCGGCCCAGCGCTCCTTCCGCGACGTACTGGGCCGCTTCACCACCGGCGTCGTCCTGGTCACCGCGAAAACTCCGACCGGTCCGGCCGGGATGGCGGCCAACTCCTTCACCTCGGTGTCCCTGGACCCGCCGCTCATCGCCCTGTGCGCGGCGCGGACGTCCACCACCTGGCCGGCCGTCCGCGCCGCCGGCGGGTTCGCGGTCACCATCCTGGGCGACGAGCACGAGGACGTCTGCCGCACCTTCGCCGCCCGCGACACCGACCGGTTCGCCGGACGGGACTGGGCGCAGACGCCAGCGGGCCATCCACTGCTGCCCGACGGCCTCGCCTGGCTCGACTGCGAGATCGAGGCCATCCATCCCGCGGGCGACCACGAGCTCGTCATCGCCCGCGCGACTTGCTGGTCCATCGCCCAAGACCGCGGTCCGCTGATCTTCCACTCCGGCCGCTACACCCGCCTGGCCTCCTGACCCGCCAGGCCGAACGACGGCCGCGCCCGCCCCCGACCCGGGACGTACAGGGATAGACCTGCCTCCGCCGGCAGACCGGCACGCCGCCTTCCGCTCACACCACCCCCAAGGAGCGATCACCATGGCAGACACCGGCCCCACTCCACCATCGCTCGCCGCGAGCCGGGCCCCCGTCACGCGGCGCACCCTGTTGGGCGCGGCCATCGCGACGTCGGCGACGCTCGCACCACTCACTGCCGCCCATGCCGCCGCATCGTCCAACGGCGCCCCGTACCGCATCGACATGCATGCGCATTTCCTGCCGCCCGATTACCGCAACGCGCTGCTGGCGCACGGATACGTCACGATCGGCGGCTACCCGACACCGCAATGGTCGCCAGAGCGCGCGCAGGAGTTCATGGGCCGCTACGGGATCCAGGCGCAGGTCCTTTCGATATCCGATCCCGGGGTGTCGTTTCTGTCCGGAGACCAGGCCCGGCAGCTGGCCCAGTACTGCAACGAGTACGCCGCCAGCCTCATCGCCGACAAGCCCACCACCTTCGGCGGTCTCGCCGTACTGCCGATGCCCGACGTCACGGCCTCCATCGCCGAGCTGAAGTACGCGCTGGACCACCTGAAGCTCGACGGAGTCGTCCTGCTCTCGTCCTACAACGGCGTCTACCTCGGCGACCTGCGTTTCGAACCCCTCATGGCGGAACTGGCCCGCCGCAACGCCTACGTCTTCGTCCACCCCGCCGCGGTGCCGGCGAGCAACAAGCCCGAACTGCCACTGCCCGACTTCCTTTACGAGTTCACCTTCGACACCACCCGCGCCGCCACCAATCTGATGTACACCGGGACGATCAAGCGGTACCCGACCATCCGGTTCCAGCTCGCCCACGCCGGCGGCACCGTCCCGTTCCTGGCCAAGCGCCTCGCGCTCATCAACGGCTTCTCGCTCCCAGACCCGGTCAACAAGGTGCTCCCGGACATCCCCGCCCACATCCGCGGCTTCTACTACGACACCGCGCTCAGCCCCGCCGCCTCGGCGATGAAGAGCGTGCTGGAGGTCACCGGCCGCGACCACGTCGTCTTCGGCAGCGACTGGCCCTTCAGCGAGCTCACCCTGCAGGGCAAGGGCGACCCTCAACCCCAGCTCAGCGACACCTTCACCAGCGCCCAGCGCCGCCAGGTCGAACGGAGCAACGCCCTGCGCCAGCTCCCCCGCCTCGCAAAGGCCCTGCACGACTGAGAAAACCGATCCACAACATCGTCTGTCCTCGGGGGCGCCGCTTCGGCGTGCGATCCAAGGAGATGAGAATGAACCGGCTCGGCTCCATCACGCTGGCGGCCGCATCGGCGACCGCCCTGACCTGCGTCCTCGGCGCGATGCCCATCGCCGAGGCCGCCCCGGCCAAGGCCTCTATCCGTCCGCAGGCGAAGGCGCCCTCAGGTCCGGACGCCTGGGCGAACTACACCGTCCCCAAGCCGTCCTACCCGCGCGAGGCCCGCACCGTCGACGTGGAGATCCCGATGGACGACGGGGTCGTCCTGCGGGCCGATGTCACCCGGCCGGCGCTCGCCGACGGCAGTCCCGCCCCTGGACGGTTCCCGGTCGTGGTCGTCCAGGGCTGCTACGGAAAGCCGGTCGCGCTGCTCACCGACTCCGATTACGCCAGGTACGGGTATGTCGAGGTCATCGTGGACGTGCGCGGCACCGGAAACTCCGACGGCAGCTTCCGCGCGCTGGACTCCCGCGAGCGCAAGGACTCCTACGAGATCGTCCAATGGGCGGCCAAGCAGCCCTGGTCCACCGGAAAGGTCGGCGCGGCCGGATTCTCCTACTACGGCGCATCTGCGAACCGGACCGCCGAGATCGCGCCACCGGCCCTCAAGGCAGTCGTCGCCGGCGCGTCACCGGTCGACATCTACCGCGAGTTCATGGCCGACGGCGGACACTGGGCCTCACCGTCCTTCCTGTGGTTCCTGCTGGAACTCACCGGCACGCTCCCGAGCCCGTCCCTGGACGACCCGGCCAAGGCCCTGGAGATCCTGCGCAAGCGCCTCGCTGCCGACGGCAACGGAATCCCGTGGCGGTTCGACCAGCTCATCAAGCTGTTCAACGGCCAGAACAACTGGGACAACGCCGACTGGCGCGAGCGCTCCCTGGACGTCACCAAGATCAAAGCAGCCACCCTGGTCTACACCGGCTGGGAGGACCTGTTCTTCCGTTCCTCGCCACGCCAGTACCGCGACATGAAGCTCCAGCCTGGCCGCAAGCAGCTCGTCATCGGCCCCTGGACCCACTACACCCTCAACAAGTCCGTCAAGCCGGAAGAGACCCCGTCGCCGACCAAGATGCAGCTGGCGGTCGCCTGGTTCGACCACTGGCTCAAGGGCCGGAACAACGGGATCGACAAGGTCGGTCCGGTCACCCTCTACGACCAGGGCGCCGACCGCTGGACCCAGTACAAGGACTGGCCCTCCACCGCCACCGACTACCGGCGCCTCTATCTGAACGGCACCAAGAGCGGCACCGCCACCTCGCTCAACGACGGCACGCTCGCCGCCGCACCGCCCACCACCGGCGGAGCCGACACCGGCCAGTTCAACCTGCTCGGCGGCCTGTGCTCCCGCTCCACCACCCAATTCCTCGGCGGAGCGATCCCCGAAGGCGTCCCCTGCAACACCGACAACCGTCCCGAGGAGAAGCACTCCTTCACCTACACCACCCAGCCGTTCACCACCGCCACCCAGATCGCCGGTTCGGTCGGCCTCACGCTGCGCGGATCGAGCACGGCCAAGGACGCCAGCTGGGTCGGGCGGCTCTCCGACGTCGCACCCGACGGCCACTCCACACCGATGACCCAGGGAGTCCTGCTCACCAGCCGCCGCTCCTACGACCCCGCTAAAACCGTCTACGCCGCCAACGGCGACCCCATCGAGCCCTACCACTACTACACGCCCGACAGGGCACAGCCCGTCAGCCCCGGGCAGCAGGCCACCATGCACATCGAGATCCTGGCCACCGACTGGATCCTCAAGCCCGGACACCGGCTCCGCCTCACCGTCTCCGGCTCCGACACCCCGCACATCATGCCCTCCCTGCAGAGCCCGGAACGGTTCGGCATCGCCACCGTCCACCGCGACCCGAGCAACCCCAGCTACCTGACCGTCCCGCTCCGCGCCGTCACCAACTGACCCCACAGCTCCGGCCCCGGATCCAGCGCGCCGGATCCGGGGCCGGACTTCCCCGCCCGAGGAGAGCCATGGCAACTTCGCAGTACGGACCGCACAACCCGGACGCGACCTACGTCCCGCACGCCTACGACGAGCACCTGTTCGACACCGGCGAAGTCCACCTCAACTACGCCGTCGCCGGCACACCCGACCTCCCCGCCCTTCTGCTCATCCCCGGCCAGTCCGAGTCCTGGTGGGGATACGAACAGGCGATGCACCTGCTCGAACAGGACTTCGAGGTGTTCGCCGTCGACCTGCGCGGGCAAGGACGCTCCACTCGCACCCCCGGCCGCTACACGCTCGACAACTTCGGCGCCGACCTCGTCCGCTTCATCGCGGGCCGCATCCAGCGCCCCGTCATCGTCAGCGGCCTGTCCTCCGGTGGCGTGATGTCGGCGTGGCTGTCGGCCTACGGCGTGCCCGGCAGTATCCGCGGCGCCCACTACGAGGACCCGCCCCTGTTCCACTCCGAGGTCGACACCTCCTGCGGGCAGTCGCTGCGCCAGGGCGTCGGCCCGATGTTCGCGCTCTGGAGCAAATACCTCGGCGACCAATGGAGCATCGGCGACTGGAAAGGCATGCGCGAAGCCGCTCCACGCGAACTCCCCGGCCCGCTCGCCGCCCTCTTCAACGACCAGGCCACCGGCGACGAACCACCCCAGAACCTCAAGGAATACGACCCCGAATGGGCCCGCGCCTTCTGGACCGGAACCGTCGCCGCGAGCTGCGACCACGCCCGCATGCTCGCCTCGGTCAAGGTTCCGGTCCTGCTCACCCACCACTTCCGCATGGTCGACGAGCACACCGGCCGCCTGATCGGCGCGCTGTCCGACCTCCAGGCCACCCGCACCAGGGAACTCATCACCAACGCAGGCCAAAAGGTCGACTACCGCTCTTTCCCGCGCATGGGCCATGCCATGCACATGGAAGACCCGGCCCTCTTCGTCAGCACCCTGACCGACTGGGCCGACACCCTCTCCTGATCAACGCAGCTCACGACCGTTGACATGGCGGCCGTGAACTGCTCGCCTCCAAACAGGCATTTCCCTGGACGAACGTCGTCACACCCCTTGAGGTGCGTCCGTCCCGGCACCGCGCCGCGTAGTGACCACGCGAACCGGAGCCCGTGCCCGCCTGCGCACTCTTCGATATCTCCGCCCGTGCTGCCGGGCACCTTTTCCATGCAGTCGCGCTCCGCTGTGGCCGCGAACTGCTCCCCAGCTTCCAAAGGACCTCCAATGACGGGCTCAGGCGCCCTAAAGAAGCAGATCAGACCGGTAAGTCTCGTCTTAGTGATCACCTCGCTGTTGTGGGCGGGCATCACTGCAGGAACGCCCACCGCCGCTGATGCGGCACAAAGTCTTACGCCGGTAGGCAAGTTCCTTGATGCGGTCGACCACACCTTCGCCACCGCACCGCCCGACGGGCCCCACAAGGTAGGGGTGAACGTCCAGTCGTACCGCTTCCAGGACCGCCAGTTGCAGTTGACGACCTGGTATCCGGCCAATCCCGCGGTGGGCGCGAAGCCCTACGAGACCCCGGAGCACGTGGTCGGCACCGCCGTCAAGGACGCTCCGCTCGACCGCTCGGGCGGCCCATACCCTCTCATCCTCTTCTCGCCGGGACTCGGCGCCCCCGGCGACGGCTACTACTTCTACACGCAGAACCTGGCCAGCCAAGGCTATGTCGTCATCAGCATCGACCACCTCGATGCACTGACCGCTCTGCCCGGCATGGGAACCGGCCTCTATACCGTCAGGTCGGTCGCGCGGGCGCTCCAAGCGCTGGTCGCGAACAATTCCAGCGACTCGGTCTTCAACCTGTTCAGCGACTGGTTCAAGAAAACCCAGTTCGGCATGACCTACCGCCCGGCGGAGATCAGCTTCACCATCGACCAGGCCGTGCGGCGAAACGCCGACCCGAAGTCACCGTTCCACCGAATGATCAACACGAACGACATCGGCATGACGGGACACTCGCTCGGCGCCGCCTACACCCTTCTCAAGGGGGGAATGCCGATCTACTGCGACTACCCGCTCACGGCCAAGGAGAGCGACGTGGAGCACTCGGTCATCACCGACGTGAACCCGTGCGCGATGTCGGAGGTCAAGGCCATGAAAGGCCCCTTCGCCCTGCAGGATCCCCGGATCAAGGCGGTCGTTCCGCTCGCCGCGCCCTGCTTCATCAAGGACTCGCAGATCGCGCGGAGCGCCGCACAGATCCGTACACCCCTCATGTTCATCAACGGCGACGATCCGAAGTTCGAGGCGTCGTTCGGGACGCAGTACACGACCTACAACCACGCGGTCGGCCCGAAATACTTCGTGGAGGTCAAGGACACCGACCATTTCGTCGTCACCGACATGATCGAGGCGCTTCCCCCGGCGCTCAAGGGAATCTTCCCGGCCGACGACCATCGCGACTTCGCTCAGAAGGCTGACATCTACAAGGCGTACTCCACCGCCTTCTTCAACCGCTATCTCAAGGGCGACACGAGAGGCATGAACACGCTCCACACCAAGAAGTCCCCCTTCGTGACGCGCCTCTGGTTCGAGGACCGCTGACCGGGCATCGGCGGGAGCCGGGCGTCTGAAGATCCGATCGGTGCCCTGGCGGGCTCGGGGGCCGTCAGGGCACCGGATCGGCGTGGGATGAACAGATCCATCGTGCTGTGCTCAACTGCTGGGATCAGACTCCGAACGCGGTACCGGGACGCCGGCGCCGCCGGGGCGGGGTCGAGTGAACTGGCTACTGTCGGTACCGTCTCGGGCATCCCGAAAGGCGGTCGGCGTGGTGGAACAGCGGGGCGGACGTTCGCCGGCGAAGGCGAGGACACGCCGGGACCTGGTCGAGCAGCAGATCTACGAGCATGCGCTGAAGTTGTTCGCCGACAAGGGCTTCGCCTCGACGAGCCTCCAGGACATCGCGGATTCGATGGGGACGAGCAGGCCGAAGCTCTACTACTACGTCAAGACCAAGGACGACCTGCTCAACCGCCTGGTGGAGGAGATCACCGAAACCGGGGCCCAGGCCGCGCGGGAGATCGAGAGCAGCACCGAGCCGGCCGCGGAACGCCTGCGGCGGCTCGTCCATGGCATGGCGCTGCGCAGGGCCAGGGAACCAGAGCGTTTCCGCCTGCTCGACCGCTGTGAGAGCGAGCTTCCCGCCGGTCTGGCGGCCAAGCATCTCGCCGCGAAGCGGATGGTGGTGCGCGGCCTGAGCGAGGTGCTCGCGGACGGGATCACCGAGGGCGTGTTCCACCCTCTGGATGAGCGGGTCGCCGCGTTCACGATCATCGGTATGTGCAACTGGGTGGCCTGGTGGTACCGCCCGGGGGGCGAACGCGACGAGGGCCGGATCGCCGATCAGGTCACCGAGATGGCGTTGGCCGCCGTTCTCGCCGAGCCCGGTACGCCCTCCGCCGACCGGGGGCCACAAGGGCTGATCAAGCTCATCCGCCGAGACGTCGACGTGCTCGAGCGGCTGCTGGACCCCCGCGCCGAAAGCTCCGGCCCGGACTTCGCCTGATCCTCTGCCTGCAGCCCGGCGTGCGCGGCTGGTGATCGCCGCCGCGCGTCCGGATGGGCCCCTGTCACACGAACCGCTCGGGGAAACGCCGATCAGGGCACGAAGCTTTCGTCTTTGACGTAGTCGTCAAACTCTTGACATGTCCGTTAGGCGAGTTTAGCTTCGTTCGCGTGAGGTGGCTCACAGGGTTCGCCGGACCCGTGGGTCGACCGCCCGGTGTGGCGGATGTGCGTCCGGCGTGAGACAAGCGACAGCCCGATGCCACCTGGCGGTGCCCGCCGCCTTGGCATCGAAAGACCTGGGAGCGACTGGGATGAGACTCAGAACCCGCGGCGCAGGCGCGGCCGCGTTGACGGCCGTGGTGACGCTCGGTGCGGCGGCCTGCGGAGGGGGGTCGTCCTCGGGATCGGGCGGCGACCGGACCATGGACGTCAGGCTCATCGCCGACCCGACGACCCTGGACCCGCAGTCGGCGAGCAACGTCGGCAGCCTGGGGGTGGCGAACTACCTCTACGACACCCCGGTGGCGCTGCGGGAGGGGAAGATCGTTCCGTCGGTGGCCTCGTCGTGGAAGGTGGCGACCACGAGCATCGAGATGACGATCCGCAAGGACGTCACGTGCTCGGACGGATCCAAGCTCACCGTTAAGGACGTCGCCGACAGCATCAAGCGGCTGAAGTCGCCGACCGTGACCTCGCGCATGAACGTCTTCGGGAACGTCAAGGACTTCACGGTGGCCGCCGATGAGGCGGCGAGCACCGTGAGCGTGAAGGTGAGCCAGCCCTACGGCGACCTGCTGCAGGGCATGAGCCAGATGTTCATCATCTGCCGCAAGGGGCTGGACGATCCCTCGTCGCTGGCCAAGACCACCGACGGCACCGGACCCTACCGGCTCGCGCAGAGCGTCCCCGGCGACCACTACACCCTCGAGCGCCGCGCCGGCTACACCTGGGGGCCGGGCGCCGCCGCCGGCGGATCGGTGAAGCCCCCCGCCAAGCTCGTCCTGCACGTGATCGCCGACGACGCCACCGCGGTGAACTCCTTCGAGACCGGTGGCCTCGACCTCACCGACGCGCAGGGCCAGACGGCGACACGCCTGAAGAACAGCCCGAACGCCACGCAGAAGAAGACCTCGCAGGTCGACAACTACACCATGTACCTGAACGAGGGCTCGGGGCGCGTGACCTCCGACGTCAATCTGCGCAGGGCGCTGTTCGCCGGGCTGGACAGGGCGAGCCTGGCGACCAGCGTGATCGGTCCGGGTGCCACCGTCCCCAAGACCCTCGTCCTTCCGCGCGGGCTGTGCTACCAGCCCGACAAGGTCGGCACCGCGATGCCCGCCTACGACCTGAACGCCGCGCGGCGCTACGCGGAGGCGGGTGGCTACACCTCCTCCGGCGGGAAGCTGATGAAGGACGGGAAGCAGGTCTCCATCACGGTGCTGATCCCCAGCCTGTTCGGGCCGAACATCGCCGACTTCCTCATCTCCAGCTGGGGCAAGCTGGGCGTCGCGGTGAAGCCGGTGGTCAAGCCCGGCGCCGACACCGTGCGGATCGTGTCCACGCCCAAGAGCGACTGGGACGTCTACGTGGCGGGCGGATTCAACAACTCGCCCAGCCAGCTGCTGGCGACGTTCGGTTCCCAGGCCCCGCCCCAGGGCCGCAACAACGGCTCGGTCCACAACGCCGAGTTCCTCAAGCGAGCCGACAAGGCCTCCGCGCAGATCACGACCAGCGCGTGCGACGACTGGTCCGCGGCGGAGCAGGCCCTCTACGAGCAGGCGGACATCATCCCCTGGGGCGCGGTGAACGTCACGTGGTTCGGCCACGACGTGCAGTTCTCGCCCTACCTGCTCTCGGCCGTCTACCCCGACGGGCTCGGGTTCAAGAAATGACCAGCACCACGATCGACACCGCGGCCGGGACGGAGGCCGATGCCCCGGCCGCGGCACGGTCCGGCCGCTGGCGCGCGTTCGTCCTGCGACGACTCGCGACGATCGCCGGCGGGCTGGTCTTCCTCCTGGTCATCACCTTCCTGATGATCCATCTGGTGCCGGGCGACCCGGTCCGGGCCAGCCTCGGCCTCAACGTCTCACCGGAGGTGGTCGCGGCCCGGCGCGCACAGCTCCATCTCGACCGGCCCCTGTGGGTCCAGTTCTGGTACTACGTCCGCGACCTGGCGCATTTCAAGTTCGGCACCTCGATCCAGACCGGTGAACCGGTGGACCAGCTCATCCGCAACCGGCTGACGGCCACGGTGCAGCTGGCGGTCGCCGCGATGGCGCTGGTGCTCGTCATCTCGCTGCTGCTCGGGATGTGCTTCGGGTGGCTCACCGCGGGCGGGCGAAGGCGGCGTACCGAACTCGGCTTCAACCTGGTCTCGGGGACCGTCACCGCCGTCCCGGACTTCCTCACCGGCACC
Source organism: Actinomadura montaniterrae (assembly GCF_008923365.1). Taxonomy (GTDB): domain Bacteria; phylum Actinomycetota; class Actinomycetes; order Streptosporangiales; family Streptosporangiaceae; genus Spirillospora; species Spirillospora montaniterrae. The sequence continues at coordinate 31,317 of NZ_WBMR01000018.1, read as the reverse complement.
CTGCTCGTCGTGGTCTTCGCGCTGGGGACGCACTGGTTCCCGGCCTCGGGAAGGCAAGGACCGCAGTCGATGGTGCTGCCCGCGCTGGCGCTCGCCCTGCCCCCGGCCTTCTTCCTGGCCCGCGTGGTGCGGATCGAGACCGTGAAAGTGCTGGAACAGGACTACATCCGGACCGCCAAGGCGAACCAGCTGCCCACGGTGCGGCTGTTCGTCCGGCACGTGGCTCCCAACGTGCTCGCGCAGTCGCTGACAGTGGCGGGGCTGGCGCTGGGCGGCCTGGTGGGCGGCAGCGTGGTCATCGAGAACATCTTCGCCTGGCCGGGCATCGGCACCGCCATCGTCCCCGCGATCACTGGGCACGACTATCCGGTGGTCCAGGCCTGCATCCTCGTGCTCGGCCTCATCATCCTGCTGGTCAACGCGCTCGTCGACGTGGTGCTGGTAGCGCTCAACCCGCGCATGACGGCGCTGAAGGAGTACTAGACAATGCGTAGACGCCTGCGGGGGCTGCCGGCCGCCGTGCTGTCCTCCCCGACCGCGCCGCTGGCGTTGCTCCTGGTGGCCGCGTTCGTCGTCATCGGTGTCATCGGCCCCGGCGTGTGGGGCGACGCCGCCGTGAAGGTCCGTCCCGACCTGGCCTACCAGGGGCCGTCGGCAAGGGCGCTGCTCGGCACGGACTCGCTGGGCCGCGACGTGCTGGCCCGCACCCTGGCCGCCACCCGCCTGAGCCTGCTGCTGGCCATCGCCGCCACCTGCGTCGCCACCGTGATCGGTGTGCCCGCCGGGGTCCTCGCCGGTCTCGCCGGACCCAGGGTGAGGCGGTGGACGGCGCGCGGCGTGGGGCTGGCCTTGGCCGTCCCGGGCATCCTGGTGGCCCTGTTCTTGATCGCGGTCACGGGGCCGGGGAACCTGGGCATGGTGCTCGGCGTCGGCATCGGCATCTCGCCGCTGTTCGCACGCGCCGCGCAGACTCTCGCGACCTCGATCGCCGAACTCGACTACATGGCGGCCGCCAAGGTGATCGGCGTCAGCCGCCGCCGTCTCCTGACCCGCTACGTGCTGCTCAACACCGCCGAGCCGCTGATCCTGCAGATCGGCGTGGGCGCCAACCTGTCGCTGGTGGCGGTAGCGGCGCTCAGCTATCTCGGCGTCGGTGTCCAGGCACCGGACTACGACTGGGGCGCCGTCCTGCACTCCGGTTTGGAGGCGCTCTACACCTCACCGCTCGCGGCGATCACGCCCGGAGCGGCCATCACGCTCGCCGGTGTGATGTTCAGCCTGCTGGGGGAGGCGATCGCGCGAAGCCTGAACCCCGCGCTGCGGATCGCCGCCGGGCGCAAGGAGCGGACCCCGCGCGGGACGCCCGCGAACGACGACGCCCCGACGGCGGAGAAGAGCGTTGAGGCGGCGATGGACAACGCGCCTGCGGTCGCTCGGATCCGCGGGCTGCAGGTGGAGTTCGGGCACGGTCGTTCGACGGTCGCCGCCGTCCGCGGCGTCGACCTCGACATCCGCGCAGGCGAGGTTCTCGGGGTCGTGGGGGAGTCGGGAAGCGGCAAGTCCGTCACCGCGCTGGCGCTCGCCGGGCTGCTGCCTCCCTCCGCCCGGATGCGGGCGGCGACGCTGGAGTTCCAAGGCGTGGACCTGGCGACCGCCGGCCGGCGGGCACGCCGCGCGGCACTGGCCAACCGCCTCTCGGTGGTCTTCCAGGACCCGATGTCCTCGCTCAATCCGCTGATCCGCATCGGCAGGCAGTTGACCGAACGGGTGCGCGTGCACGACGGGCTCGATCGCGCGAGCGCGCTCGGCCGCGCCGAGGAGCGCCTCACCACCGTCGGCCTCAGTGCCCCCAAGCGACGCCTGCGGCAGTACCCGCACGAACTTTCCGGAGGGATGCGCCAGCGCGCGATGATCGCCATGGCCCTGATGAGCGACCCCGCACTGATCATCGCTGACGAGCCGACGACCGCGCTCGACGTGACGATCCAGCGCCAGATCCTCGACGTCCTGCTGGAGGTGAACGACAGGAGCGGCACGGCCGTGCTGTTCATCTCGCACGATCTGGCCGTCGTCGGCGAGATCTGCGACCGGATCGTGGTGATGTACCTGGGACGCATCGTGGAGGTTCTCGACAGAGCGATGCTGGACTCGCCGTCGCACCCCTACACCCGGGCCCTGCTCGGGGCGGTCATCGACCTGGACACCGATCCTGCGTCCCCGCTCACGACGATCAGCGGGCAGGCCGGGCCGTCCGACTCCGCGTCGGCAGGCTGCCCCTTCGCGCCGCGCTGCCCGGAGGCCATGGAGCGGTGCCGCACCGAGATGCCCGGACTCGAACCCGAGGCGGGGGTCGGCCACATGGTCGCCTGCTGGGCCAGGACCACGGCGCCCATCGCGGAGCGTGTCGGATGAGCGGGCTCCTGACGGTGGACGGGCTCCGGGTGACCTATCCCGGCGGCGAGCGGCCCCTGCATGCGGTGGACGGTGTATCCCTGCACATCGAGGCGGGGACGACGCTCGGCCTGGTCGGAGAGTCAGGATCGGGGAAGTCGACCCTGGGGCGAGGGATCCTCGGCCTGGCGCCGGTCACCGCGGGCACCGTACGGCTGAACGGAAAGGACATCACCCACGCCACGGCGAAGGCACGCAGGGATCTGTGCTCGCAGATCCAGATGGTCTTCCAGGACCCGTACGCGTCGCTGAACCCGCGGATGCCGGTCGGCAAGGCGATCGTCGAGCCCATGGCCGAGCACCTGTCGCTGTCGAACCGGGAACTCCGGCTGGAGAGCGGCCGGCTCCTGGAACTGGTCGGGCTGTCGGCCTCGGACGCGAACCGGTACCCGTTCCAGTTCTCCGGCGGGCAGCGGCAGCGGATCGCGATCGCCCGGGCCCTCGCCCTGAAGCCGTCCCTCATCATCGCCGATGAGATCACCTCGGCGCTGGACGTCTCCGTCCAGGCGGCCATCCTCAACCTCCTGCGGGAGTTGCAGCGCGAGACCGGCGTCGCCTTCCTGTTCATCTCGCACAACCTGGCCGTGGTGCGGTATCTCTCCGACCGCATCGCGGTGATGAACCTCGGCAAGATCGTCGAGGAGGCCGACGCGGGCCGCCTCTTCTCGGAGCCCCGGCACCCTTACACGAGCGTGCTCATCGGGGCGGTTCCCCGGGTACATCAGCGGGAGGACGCGCTGCGCCCGTTGCAGGGGGACGTGCCCGATCCGTTGCACCCGCCGGCCGGGTGCCGGTTCCACACCCGCTGCCCGGTCGGGCCGGCCGTCCGCTCCGATCGGGGTTCCTGCGCTGTTGATCAGCCGCTCGGGGAGAGCGGACCCGACGGCACCGTCGCCTGTCATTTCCCGCTGACGTCCAGCGGCCGATCCTAGGAGAACCTCATGCCGACCGACTATGACGAGCTTCGCCGGCGCCGGATGGCCGAGCTCGATGAGGACCTGAGCGCGGTCTACAAGGCCGTCGGCAACGGTCGCGACCTGCGCGAGATGGGTGTTGAGACCGTTCGCCGCAGCCACGCCGCGATGTTGTCCGCCCAGAAGCTGCCCGAGGGCGTGACGGTGGAGACCGTGGAGGTCCCGGGGCCCGCCGGGGCGATCCCCACCAAGATCTACCATCCGGCGAACGGCGGTGACCGCGGCGTGTACGTGCACACTCACGCCGGCGGCTGGATCAGCATGAACGGACTGGAGCACGTCGACGGAATGAACGGCGCCCACGTCCGCGATTGGGGCTGCACGGTGGTGCACCCGGATTTTCGAGTACCTCCCGAGCACAAGTTCCCGGCCGCGATCGAGGACTGCTGGGCCACCGTCCAATGGGTGCACGACAACGCCCAGGACCTCGGTGTCGACCGCGGCCGCATCGCCGTCGGCGGCGGCTGCACCGGCGCGAACATCGCCGCGGTCATGGCGCTGATGGCCAGGGACGAAGGCTCGCCCGACCTGGCGCTCCAGGTGCTGCTGTCCCCGCAGCTGGACACCCGCGAGGACTACCGGTCCCATTTCGAGTTCGCGAGCGGATACGGGCTGTCCCGCGACTCCGACCTCTACGTTATCGAGCAGTACCTGGCCGACCCTGAGCAGCGCTGGGATTGGCGCGCCTCCCCGGTGCTGGCCGAATCGGTGCGGGGCGTCTGCCCGGCCCTCATCGCCGTCGGTGAGTGGGAGGTGCTGCGCGACGAAACACGCTTCTACGCCGCGAGGCTGCGAGACGCCGGCGTCCATGTCGACTATCTCGAAGGAGAGAAGGCCGGCCACGGCTACACCGGCTGGCGAGTGCCAGGAACCGGGGAGCTCATCGAGGTCGCCAAACGGCACAACGCCGAGATCGACAGGATCGTGCGTGACCGTCTCGGACCTCGCTAGCTTGAGGCGCCGATGACCTCCGCCGCCGCGGGCGAATACGACGCGATCGTGGTCGGTGGCGGCCACAACGGGCTCACCGCCGCGGCGTATCTCCAGCGAGCTGGACTTTCGACCCTGGTGCTGGAGGCCGGGGCCGAGACGGGCGGGCTCGCGACCACCGTCGAGCCCGGCCCGTCCGGCTACCTGCACAACCCGCACGCGAACTACCTGATGTACCACGACATCATGCCCGCGGTGCGCGACCTGAGGCTGCGCGCCCACGGCCTGGAAGTGGCGTGGCCGAAGGCCCAGCACGGGATCGCGTTCGCCGACGGCCGTCCACCGATCGTCGTCCACCGCGCGGACGCGTTGGACCTCACCCGCGCGAGCGTCGCACGGTACTCCGCAGCGGACGCGACCCGGCTGACGGGCCTGCTGCGCCGCGCCGACCGCGTCCGACGTGCGATGAAGCACCAGGTCTACAACCCGCCGGACCACGCGGGCTTCGAACGGTTCACCGCGGCCGTCGAGACCGCCTACCGCGGATCGGTTCCCCGGCGGGCGGCGGAGATGCCCGCGTGGGAGCTGATCGGTTCGCTCTTCCACACGCCCGAGCTGCGGACCCTGCTGCTGCGGGCCGCCCACGAGCTGGGAGCGGATCTCACCGCCGAGGGGTCCGGGATGTCCTTCCTCGGCGCCGTTCTCCCGACGCTGGGGCGGATGCGGCTCCCGCTCGGCGGGATGCGGACGCTCGCGCGTGCGATGACAGATGCCTGCGCCGGGCTCGGCGTAACAGTGCGCACGCGAGCGCGTGTCAAGGAGATCGTGACGGACGGGTCCGCCGCCACGGGAGTCCGCATCGAGGGCGGTGAGATCCTGGCCGCGCGAAGAGCGGTGGTGTCCAGCGCCGGCCTCGCCGCCACCCTGCTGGACATGGTCGACGCGGACGTGCTGCCGCCGACCGCTCGCCGCGAGGTCGAGGAGTTCGCCGCACGACCGTCGACCGCCCTGGCGAGCTCGATGTTCTGCCTGCGCAGACGTCCTGAATACTCCTCAGGCCGCTGGGACCCCGACATCGACCAGTGCTTCCAGGTCATGGTCGGGCTGGACGACCCCGGTGCCGTCCTGCAGCAGACACGCGAGGTCGACCAGGGCGCGCTGCCGCTGCCCGCGACCGCCGTCCGAGTGAACTCGATGTGGGATCCGGCGCAGGCTCCCGCAGGCAAGCACGTCGCCGGTGCCGACACGGTCTTTCCCGGATTCCTGCATGACAGCGGCGGATGGGCGGACGTCGCCGGCTCGTACAACGAGGCTCTGCTCGACGTCCTCCAGCGGTACGCGCCGAACCTGAACGGCGGCAACGTCATCTGGAGCACCTTCGTCGTGCCCGAACGGCATGACCGCAAGATCTTCCTCAGGAGCGGGACGGACCAGTACCGGGCACCGGTCCGGCGGCTCTACCTGTGCGGCGCGTCGACCCATCCGGGCGGCGGCGTCCACGGCGGGCCGGGCTACAACGCGCTGGCGGCGATCGCCGAGGACGCCGGCCTGCCGGCCGCCGCCTACCGGCATCGGTGAGGCCCCCGCCCGGCCCGACACAGAATTCTTCGCTAGTGTCGAAAATTCGTCTATAGTGTAAAAAAGTGAGTGCTTCAGGGAGGTGCACGTGAGTGTTCACCGCGTCGGCTTGGTGGTGCCGAGTTCGAACGTCACAGTGGAGACGGAGATGCCTCGGCTGCTGGGGAGGCATGCGGACGCACAGTTCTCGTTCCACTCGACCAGGATGCGCATGCGCGCGGTCTCGGCCGCCGAACTGCGTGCGATGAACGCGCAGCGCGAGCGCTGTGTCATCGAGGTCGCGGACGCAGATCCCGAGGTGATCCTCTACGCCTGCCTGGTCGCGCTCATGGCCGGAGGGCCGGGGGAGCACCGGCGGGTGGAGTCACTGGTCGCCGAGCAGCTGGCGACCGGCGACTCGGCGGCGCTCGTGCGGTCGAGCGCCGGTGCGCTCGTGGAGGGACTCAAGGCTCTGGGCGCCCGGCGGATCGGGCTGGTCATGCCCTATCTGCGTCCGCTCGCCGAGCAGGTGGTGTCATACCTGGAGCACGAGGGGTTCACCATCGCCGACTGGCGCGCTCTCGAGGTCGGTGACAACACCGAGGTGGGTTGCATCCCCGGCGCCCGCATCATGGCTGCGGCCCGCTCCATGGAACTCGAAGCTGTGGACGCGCTCGTGCTGTCGTGCTGCGTCCAGATGCCCTCGCTCGACCTGATCGAACCCGCCGAGCAGGAGTTCGGCATTCCCGTGCTGTCCGCCGCCACCGCCGCGGCGTACAGCATCTTGCGCGCCCTGCGGCTGCCGATCGCCATCCCCGGGGCCGGTGGACTGCTGCGCGCCGACGAGAAGCAGAAGGAAGAGGTGGCATGAGCATGACTGTCCTTTATGTGCTCGACGTTCCGGAGAACACGGGCGTCGCTGAGGTCGCCGCGGCGGCGAAGGGGGTCAAAGTGGGCAAGGTCGGGCCCTACTTCGAGATCGCCTCCGACGGGACCATCGTCATCGACCGCCGGGCGACCGGATGCCGTCACGCGGTCTGGTACTCCAGCGTCGCCGGACTGCGCAACGCGCGCATCACCCAGCACGACAAGGACGCCTTGCGGGTGGAGCCGGCGTGAGCGGGCTCGGAGCGGGGCGGTACGTCGAGAGCGCGCAGCCTCCCGCGGCGACCGTCACCTCGGTGCACGCGCTCAAGACCCATGACGGTGCCAAGGTGACGGGTGTCCTGCGGACCGTACCGGGCGCCGAGACCGTTGTGGCGCTCATGCATCCGCGGCAGGATCTGACCCATCACGGCCTGGTCCCCGAATTGCTGGCGCGCGGGTTCGCGGTGTGGACGCAGGGCTCCCGGTCGGTCAACAACGACGTCGCCCTGGTGCACGAGCAGGCGCTCCTGGACGCCGCGGCGGGACAGGTCTTCCTGCGGGAACAGGGGTTCCAGCACACGGTGACCCTCGGCCATTCGGGCGGGGGCGCGCTATTCGCCTTCTATCATCAGCAGGCGGGGCTGGTCGGCGACGAACGCATCGCGAGGACGCCGGCGGGGCGCCCGATACCGCTCGCCGAAGCGGACATGCCGGTGCCGGACGCCGCGGTCTTCGTGGCGCCGCATCCGGGCCAGGGCGCTCTGCTGCTTCGGCTGATCGACCCGTCCGTCAGCGACGAATCCGATCCGCTGTCGGCCGATCCCGAACTCAACGCCTTCGAGCCCGCCAACGGGTTCGCGCTCCCGCCGGAAGCCTCGCACTACGCACAGGAGTTCGTCGAGCGCTATCGGCAGGCTCAGCGGGATCGCGTCGCCCGGCTCGACGAGATCGCCCGGTCCCGGGTGGCCGAAGCTTCGGCCGCCCGGAAACGCTATGCCGGTTCCGACGACCCGGTCGACCGCCGTGCCGCGATCGCCCCCAGGGTCATGACGATCTACCGTACCGACGCCGACCTGCGCAGCGTCGATCCGTCCCTCGACCCGAACGACAGGCCGTACGGGTCGCTCTTCGGACGCCGTCCCGACCTGACCAACTACGGTCTCGTCGGGTTCGCGCGGTTCTGCACTCCGGACGCATGGCTGTCCACGTGGTCGGCGCTGTCCAGCAACGCCGGCTTCGTGCGCTGTGCGCCGGGGGTCACCAGCCCCACACTGCTCGTCGGGCTGAGCGGTGACCAGGCGTGCTTCCCCTCCGACATCCGGACGATGGAAGAGGCGCTCGCCGCGAAGGACCTGACCATCGCCCATGTGCGCGGCACGCATTTCGGCGGCCCGATCACCAAGGGAGAGCCGACGGGATACGCGCTTGCCGGTGCCGAAGTAGGCTGCTGGCTGGCCGAACGCTTTCCCGCCGGCCGGACCGGGACGGAAGGGCCGTGAACCGGACGGCTCAGTCGTTGATCAGGCGTTCGAGGTAGTCGAGATCCTGGCGGAGCAGGGACAGCGCACGTGCGGGGCCTTCCCCCTCTCCGCGCCGGTCGCCGGGCTGCTGGAGCGAGGCGACGGCCATGTCCGCGATCTGCGCGGTGACCTTCTCCGGGTCGTCCCTGCCCGCCTTGTACCACCAGGCCAGCCAGTTGCACATGCCGATGATCGCCAGGGCGGCCGCCCTGGTGTCGACGGGACGCAGCGAGCCGTCGCGGACTCCCTCATCGATGACGCCGATGAACTCGCGCAGCACGTTGCGGCGTCCCTGCGCGTAGACGCTCGCGAGCTCCGCGGGAAGTTCCGGTTCCGAGCGGATCATCAGCTGGAACCGCTCGGGGTGGGTGGTGAGCCGCGTCGCCAGCAGCTTGACCATGCCGTGCAACCGGGTCACCGCGCTGCTGGCTGCATCGCTGCTGACCTGCCGCAGTTCCTCGGCGGAGGTCCAGGTGAGCTCCTGGACCAGTCGGGCGAGCAGGTCGTCCTTGCTGCGGACGTAGTGGTAGATCGCTGGACGGGTCATCCCGGCCGCGTCGGCGATGTCCTGGAGGCTGGTGGCGGCGAACCCCTTCTCGGCGAACAGCCGCTCGGCCTCCTCGATGATGCGCCCCTCGACGAGGTCGCGCCGGGTGCCGCTCTTGCCGCGGGCGTCCGATCCCGCGGCGGACCGCCGGCCGCGGGCACTCGTCGGCTTCTGCGGGGCCTCTGTCTCCGGACCGGTAGCGCGATCTGCCATGCGGGTCAGCGTAGCCGCCTTGGAACGCACCTCTCGCCGACGGCAACCCCCATCTTGACGTATCATCGCTTGTGTCAAATAATTGACGTTATCGTTGAATTGGAGGTTTCGGCATGGAGCCGAACAGGGCGAACGGTGATCGCGATGGCTGACCAGGGTGCGAGGGCGGCCCTGATCACCGGGGGCTCCGCCGGGATCGGCCGGGCGATCGCCGAGATGCTGGCCGGCGAGGGGTACGGCCTCACGCTGATGGCGCGCAAGCCCGACCGGTTGCGCGAGTGCGTGACCGCGCTCGAGTCAGGCGGGGCTTCGGTGCTGGGAGTCGCCGGCAATGCCGCTCTGGAGGAGGACCTGGACAGGGCCGTCGCCGAGCATCGAGATCGCTTCGGGCGGCTCGACGTCCTGGTCAACAACGCCGGCGTCGGCCTGCACGGCTCGATCGAGGAGACGTCGGTCAAGCACCTCGACCTGCAGCTCGCGGTCAACCTGCGGGCCGCGCAGATCCTGATGAGCAAGACCGCGCCGCTGCTGCGCAAGGCCGGCGCCGAGCACGGCAAGGCGCTGGTGGTCAACGTCAGTTCGATGTTCGGGCGGTACCCGCAGGCCGGCACGGCCGCCTACTCCACCACCAAGGCGGCGCTCGTCGCGCTGAGCGCCGCGGCGCACGGCGAGCTCAGCACATCCGGTGTGCAGGTGACCGCGTTGTGCCCGGGCGCCACCGACACCCCCGGCTTCGCGTGGGCCGCCGACCGCAAGGGCGACGTGATGATGCCCTCTTCCGACGTGGCGGAGGCCGTGCGTTTCCTGCTGCGCACGTCCGGCCGCTGCTTCGTCCCCGAGATCGCGCTCGCCGTGGCAGGCGGCGACCTGCACAACATGGGCGCGTGACCGCGCGTCCGCAAGTACGACAGCGCAAGTCCCGACAGGAGGATGCACCATGTCCGAACTGGAACACCACGCGCGCGGAGTCGACCACGTCGCGTTCCCGACCTTCGACCCGGCCGCGACCGTGCGGTTCTACCGCGACGTGCTCGGCTTCCCGGTCGTCCACTCGATCTGCGCGGCAGGGTGGGGCCCCAGCGACCACCCCGACTTCATCCACTTCTTCTTCGACATCGGAAAGGGAGACCGGATCGCGTTCTTCTACTACTTCGGCCTGAAGCCCCAGACGAACGGCACCCAGGGCGACGCCCACGCCAGGTTCGAGGACGACGTGCCCGGCTTCTTTATCCGCTCCAGGCATCTCGCCATCCACGTCGACGGCGAGGAGCAACTGCTGGAGTACCGGCGCAGGCTGGACGCCAGCGAATGGCCGGTCCAGCGCAAGGTCGTCCACGAGACCATCGAGTCGATCTACACCAACGACCCCAACGGGTACATGGTCGAGTTCACCCGGGCGCTGCGGCCCGTCACCCCCCAGGAGGACCTGGACGCCGCCCTCACCATCGATGCGCTCGTGGACATCTCCCAGGAGCCCGAACCGACCCTGGCCGCCCTCCTCACGCGCAAGGCCGAGCTGATCGTCGAGCGCGCGGAGAGGTGGGAGCAGGCACAGCGGGAGAATGCCGGCCTCTGAGGCCCGCCACCCGCGCAGCGACCCGCCAGGAATCAGACCCGCCCCGCCGACCATGGCGGGCGGATCGAAATGAGCATTCGAGGTGTCATGCCCAGCGGAGAGAACCCATATCCGGGAGCCCGGCGGTGAAACTCAACCGTGTGGCCGTCGTCGGAGGCGGACCCGGCGGCCTGTACGCCGCCAGGCTGCTGAAACTGCGATGGCCGGACTGCCAGGTCGTGGTGCACGAACAGAGCGTGCCGAGCGCGACCTTCGGTTTCGGGGTCGGCCTGGCGGGACGCACGCAGCGTCGCCTGGAGGCCGCGGACCCCGACAGCCTCCGCGACATGGTGGCCGCGGGCTATCGCTACGGCTCGGAAATGCGGAACCGCACCGGCGCCGCGCTCGTGCGAGCCGTCCACGACGGCGCGCAGATCGGAATCGCCAGATCGCGCCTCCTGGACATCCTGCAACGGCATGCCGAAAAGGCGGGCGTGGAGATCGTCGTCGGTCAGCGGGCGGACGCCTGGTCGCTGGACGCCGACCTCGTCATCGCCGCGGACGGAGTGAACAGCAGCGCCCGGACCGCACGGGCCCAGGACTTCGGAGCCGAGGTCGCGATCGGAGACGGCTACTACCTGTGGGCCGGGACAGACTTCGCGCTGCCGACGGCGATGTTCGCACCCGCCGAGACCGAGCACGGCACGTTCGTCACCCACGCCTACCCCTACCAGCCCGACCGCAGCACCTTCCTGATCGAGACCGATGCGGACACACTGCGCCGCGCGGGACTCGGAGCCATCCGGCACGAACCGGCACGCGACGCCAGCGACACCGTCAGCCTCGCCTACCTCGAAGAGGCCTTCGCCGGGGTCCTGGAAGGGCACAGGCTCATCGGCAACCGCACGCAGTGGCTGCGCTTCCGGACGGTCCGCTGCGCCCGATGGCATGTGGACGGCACCGTCCTGCTGGGGGACGCCGCGCATACGGCGCACTACTCGATCGGGTCCGGGACCAAGATCGCCATGGAGGGGGCCATCGCCCTCGTGGACGCCCTCCAGCGGAGCGAGGACCTTCCCACCGCCCTGACGGCCTACGAGAGCGAGCGCCGACCGAAGGTGGAGCGGCTCCAGGACCTGGCCGAGCGCAGCAGGCTGTGGTGGGAGAGCTTCCCGCAACGGCTGGAGACACCCGTGGAGCGGGTTACGGTCGCCTACATGTCCCGGGCGGGGAACGTGCCGCTCGCCCGCTTCGCCCAGACCAATCCCGAGGTCGTCCGCCGGGCGCTCGCGGACTACGCCGGCAGGACCGTGCGGGACCGACTCCCCGACGACCCCGACCGGTGGGTGCTCACGCAGCCCCTCCAACGCGACGACCTCAGCTTTGCGTCCCGCGTCGTGGAGCATGAGTCGCTTCTTGCGGACGCCCGATTCGCCGAGTTGCACCACGGCAGCGCCCCCGCCTGGTCGGCTGCCGGGGATCGGCTTCTGGAGCAGGCGACGAGCCTGCATCGGGACGGCATCACCGGGTTCCTCCTGTCCGGACCACCGGACCGGCCCGCCGTGCTGAACCGCCTCGACCTCGCCGAACGCATCCGGCTCGCGACGGGCTCACTTGTCGCCGTCCATGCGCCCGAGCGGCTCTCCGCAGACCTTGCCGCCGGGCTCGTCAGCTCCCGCATCGACCTGGCCTGCTGGGACATCGCCGTGGCGGCGGCCGCAGAGCCGCCCCCGGAGCCGCGCCCCGCCGCCGCGTCTGCTGAACTCGGGTGAGAAGGGACCATCCGATGGACCACAACAACCCTGCCGCGCAGGTCCCGCCCCGGCGGGTCGCCGACTATCCGCCGGATCTCGTCCGCCTCTACAAGGAGGCGGGGATCTGGGGAGACCTCAGCATCCCCGGCGAGTTCCACCGCGTCGCCGAACGCAACCGCGACCGGCCCGCCGTCGTCACCCCCGAGGCCGCGCTGACCTACGCGGAGCTGGACCAGAGCACCGACCAGATCGCCTACGGGCTCGGCGACCTGGGACTGCGCCCCGGCGACCCCGTCCTCTTCCAGATCGGCAACCGGATCGAGACGGTCCTCGCCTGGTACGGCTGCCTCAAGGCGGGCCTGATCCCCGTCTGCACCCTGGCGCTCCACCGAGGACACGAAATATCCCAGATCAGCCGGCGCGCCGGCGCGGTGGCTCACCTGGTCGAAGGGGGCACGGAAGGCTTCGACCTGGTGGCGTTCGGGCGGGAGCAGGCCGCCGGACACCCCACCCTCCGCGCGCTGATCGTGGTCGGGACCCACCCTGCGGCCGGTCTCGGCGACGCCGTCAGGTTCCAGGATCTCGGGTCCGGTGTCGAACCCGCCAAGGCCCGCCAGTGGGTCGAGCAGGTACAGGCAGGCATCGACCCGGGCGACGTCGCGGTGTTCCAGCTCTCGGGCGGTACCACAGGTGTCCCTAAAGTCATTCCGCGTCGTCACGCCGAGTACTGGTACAATGCCGCCGCCTATGCGCGCGCCTGGGGCTGGGACGTCGACAGCCGCATCACCGCCATGGGACCGATCGTCCACAACGCCGGCATCGTCTGCTCCCTGCACGGCGCACACAGCGTCGGAGCCTGCCTGCTGCTGGGCAACGGACGCCTGGAGCAGACCGTCCCGTTCTTCGCCGCGCAGAAGGCGACCCACCTCATGCTCGGCAGGGCGGCGTACTCCGCGTTCGAGCACCCGGCGTTCGCGGGCATCGTGCCGACCCTTCAGCGAGTAATCCTCACCGGCGGCAAAGTGCCGGCACGTGTCTTCGAGGCGTACGAGGAGCTCGGGCTCTGGAGCGGCCAGCTGTTCGGCATGGGCGAGGGCCTTTTCATGATCACTTTTCCGGGCTCTCCGCGCGGTGTCCGGGCCGGTACTGTCGGCACGGTGCTGTCGCCGCACGACCGGATCAGGATCCTCGAACCGGGCGGCGAGGACCCGGTCCCCGACGGGCAGGTCGGCGAGCTGTGCTGCCAGGGGCCGTACACGATCCGCGGCTACTACGACGCGGACGAGCACAACGAGCGCGCCTTCACCGGGGACGGGTTCTACCGGACGGGGGACCTGGCCGCGATCGTGGAGATCGACGGTGTCCGGTGCGTCACCGTCGAAGGACGGATCAAGGACCTGATCAACCGCGGCGGTGAGAAGGTGAACGCCGAGGAGGTCGAGTTGCTGCTGGTCCGGCATCCGGCGATCGCCGCCGCGGCGCTGGTGGCCATGCCCGACCCCCGGCTCGGCGAACGGGCCTGCGCCTACCTGGTCGCACGGGACGAACCCGTCGGCCTGGCGAGCGTCCGCCATCACCTGGAGGGCCTCGGCGTCGCCAAGTACAAATGGCCCGAACGGCTGGAATGGGTCGATGAGTTCCCGGCCACCCGGGTCGGAAAGATCGACAAGCAGCGGTTGAGGCGGGAGATCGCCGAGAAGATGGCCGCCGAGACCGGCGCCACCGACCGATGATCGAGCGGCGGCGCGTCGCCGGCGGGCTTGCGCCCGGCGATGCGCCGCGCTCGCCTTCCAGGCCTTAGGCCCTCGAACAGGATGCTCGCGGTTGCGGCGTTCGGCACATCGGCGCTGTCACGCGTCGTGCGCGGCCTTAAGCAGGTGCGCCAGTTCGCGTGGCCGCGTGCTCTGGATCGAATGGCCGCTGCCCGGCACCTCATGAAGTCGGTCCGGTTCCAGCAGCGAACGCAGCGGCGGCCTGTCGGCGTCGGGAACGAAGGAGCCGCGACCGGCGATGATCAGATGCAAGCGGGAGGCCTGCTCGCGCATCTCCTTCCAGAAATCGGTGAAGGAGCCGATGCGCATCGCGGGATCCGCCCGCCAGGTGCGCAGGTCCGAACTCGTATCGGGCCACGGCCGCGTTGCGTGGAACACGCTGTGGCGCAGAGGAGCCAGGGCACGTCCCGGGGACAAGGCGGCGACGGCGGCGACCAGGTCGTCCAGTGTTGCAGGTCCGAGCGAACGGATCTCGGGGAGCTTGCTCGCGGCAGGAACGGCCGAACCAGGGGAGACGTCGACCAGGACCACGTGCCGGATCGCGGGGAGGGAGCCGGCTGCCGCGAGCGCGATCATGCCTCCGAAGGACATGCCGACCAGGGTGCGCGCCTCTGGTGCGAGCTCACTGATCGCCTCGGCGATCGAGGGGGCCAGGTCGCGGGGCGAGTAGTCGCGGGGCCGGTAGGAGGACCCGTGACCGGGCAGGTCAAGTGCCAGGGACGGGATGCCGAGCGAAGCCATGACCAAGTCCCATGTATGCGCGTTCTGGCGTCCACCGTGCAAGGCGACCAGACGGGGCGGGGAGGTCCCGTATCTGAGCGCACTGATGCGGCCGGCCGCGGTAGTGGTCTCGATCCGATCGATGACAAGACCGGAGGCGTCGATTCCCTGCGCGGCGGCGGCCTCCTGCAGGAACCGCATGTCGGGCGTCTCCGGTCCTTCCATTGGCCTGTGCACGGCGCTCTTCTCCTGATCTGGGGATTACGGACGCACCCGCCACGAGTTTACAGTATTGACGAATAACTGACGTAGTCGTAAATTCGTAGCTGTTGCCCAGCTCACCCACCGGCTGTGGGCTCCCGGGAGTAACATCATGTCGTTCGTGATAGGCGTCGACGTCGGAGGCACGTTCACCGACGCGGTGGCGGCAGGGTCGGACGGGCGGGTGGTGAGCGCCAAGGCGCCGTCCACGCCTCCGGACTACTCCGGCGGGATCATCGAGGCCCTGACCCTGCTGGCCAAGCAATGGAACCTGACGCTGCCCGAGCTGCTCGCCGACACGGCCAAGTTCTCGCACGGGACCACGTCGTCGCTCAACGCACTGGTCATGCGCAAGGTGCCGCCGGTCGGATACTTGACGACCGCCGGACACCGCGACGCCCTCTACATCATGAACGTGGAGGGCAGGTACCTCGGGCGTCCCCAGCACGAGTTGCAGGACCCGCTGCGCCAGCGCAAGCCCGAGCCGCTCGTGCCGCGCCGGTTGGCACGCGAGATCGTGGAGCGCATCGACTCAGCCGGCCGGATCGTCGTCGCCCTGGACGAGGTGCGGGCACGCCGCGCGATCCGGGAGCTCCGGGACGCCGGCGTCAGCGCGTTCGCCATCTCCCTGCTGTGGGCCTTCCGCAATCCCCTGCACGAACGCAGGCTCAAGGAGCTGATCGACGAGGAGGCGCCCGGGGCGTACGTGGCACTGTCCAGCGAGGTGAGCCCGCGCATCCGGGAGTTCGCTCGCGCGGCGACGACCGTCATGAGCTCCCAGATCGGCCCTGGGCTGCGCGACTACCTCGGACGCTTGGAGACCCGGCTCACCGAACTCGGGCTCCGCGTGCCCCTGCTCGTGATGCAGAGTTCCGGCGGTGCCGTCACCGCAACCGAGGCGCCGGCGACCGCGATCACCACGGTCGGATCGGTCCTGACCGGGGGAGTGGTCGGCGCGCTGCGCCTGGCCCGCCAGACCGGTCGCCGCAACGTCATCGCCACCGACGTCGGCGGCACCACCTTCCTCGTCGGCCTCATCGTCGACGGCGAGCCGGTGCGCACCACGAGCACGATCATCAACCAGCATCCGGTCAACGTGCCGAGCCTCCAGGTGCACGCCATCGGGTCGGGCGGCGGGGCACTGGCATGGGTGGACCAGGGCGGGCACCTGCGAGTCGGGCCGCTCAGCGCGCAGGCGGTCCCCGGCCCGGCCTGCTACGGGCATGGCGGGCTCGAGCCCACCGTCACCGACGCCAACCTGGTGCTGGGCATTCTCCCCGAGCGCGGCCTGCTCGGCGGCAGGCGCCCGTTGTCGCGCGAGCTCGCCGAGAAGGCGATCGCCGAACGTGTCGGCCGTCCCCTCGGGCTCGGCACGCTCGAGGCCGCTGCCGCGATCCACGCCGTTCAGAACGCGCAGACCGCCGATCTGCTGCGCAAGGTGGTGGTGGAATCCGGCCACGACCCGCAGGACTTCAGTGTCTTCGCCTTCGGCGGGGCGGGCCCCGCCCACTGCGCCGCCTACGCCGCAGACCTCGGCGCGCGAGAGGTCGTGGTGCCGCTCGGCGGTGCCGCCGCCGGATTCTCCGCCTTCGGGCTCGCGGGCGCCGACATCATGGTGAGCGCGGAGCGCTCGGACCCGCAGCCGTGCCCGATGGACCCCGGGCGGGTCGCCGCGATCTTCGACGATCTGGAACGGGACGTCCGCTCGCGGCTGGCCCGCCAGGGTGAGGCTCTGGAGGAGCAGGAACTGCGGCGCGAGATCGACCTGCGCTACTCGCTCCAGTTGTCCGAGGTCACGACGCCGCTCGCGGCCGGCCCGGTCACCACCGCCTCACTGGAAGACTGCCTGACCGAATTCGAGCGGCTCTACCAGCGCATGCACGGCGAGAACACCGGATTTCGCCAGGCAGGGATGTTCGCCGTGACGTTCCGAGTCCACGGCGTCGGCCGCACTCCGCAGCAGCTGCGGCTCCCGGACATCGGCACCGCGGACTCGGAACTGGCGGCGAGCGCCCGCAGGCCCGTGTGCCTCGACGGGACCGATCCGATCGAGACCGACGTCTACGACTACCGCCTGCTGCGCGCGGGACATCGCATCAACGGCCCGGCGATCGTCGAAGTGGACACCACCACCGTCGTCGTGCCCGCCACCGCGCGAGGAGAAGTCGACGCGCTGGGCAACCTCGTCATGACCTTCGGCTGAAAGGGCTGCCATGTTCCTGCACGTACCGGGCTCAGAGTCCTTCGCCTCCCAGACACCGGACCACGACGGCCTCCGCACCGAGATCGGTGAGAAGGTGGGCCTGCACACCGTCACCGACGAGCAGGTCGCCGCGCTGGATCCGCTCACCTACGAGGTGATCCGGCACCGGCTCTGGTCGATCACCGACGACATGGGGTCGACGCTGCGCCGGATGTCGGGCTCCCACATGGTCACCGAGGCCAACGACTTCGACTTCACCATCAACGACGAGGTCGGCAGGGAAGCCCAGGTCGGCCTCTACAACACGATGCTCGTCGGGGCCATCGACATGGCCATCGACTGGATCCTGCGCAACCGCGCCGACAACCCCGGCATCGCCGACGGCGACATGTTCCTGTGCAACGACCCGTGGGTGGGAGGCGGGCTGCACCAGAACGACGTCCTGATCACGCAGCCGATCTTCGTGGGCGACGAGCTGTTCGGCTGGACCGCCGCAGTGTGCCACGAGCCCGATCTCGGCGGTCCCAACCCCGGCTCGGGCTCGACGTCCGCCGACGACGTGTTCGGCGAGTCGCTGCCGACCCCGCCGGTCCGCGTCGTCCACGGCTTCGAGATCCAACGCGACGTCGCGGACGTCTGGGTGCGCCGGTCCCGCGTCCCCCACATCGTCGGCCTGGACCTGCGGGCCAAGGTCGGAGCCAACCTCACCGGCCGGCGCCGGCTGCTGGACACGATCGAGAAGTACGGCGCGGACACCGTCAAAGCCGTCATGCGCCGGATGATGGACGACGCGGAGAAGCGGCTGCGCGACAAGCTCCACGCCGTCCCGGACGGCACCTGGAGCGCCGAGGGGTACCAGGACCAAGCCAAGCTCGGCGACACCGGAACCCACCGCATCAGCGTCACCATGAGCAAGGCGAACGACCACCTCACCTTCGACTTCACCGGCACCGACCCGCAGACCGGTGTCATCAACTGCACCTTCGGCGGCCTGCGCGGCGCGATCATGATGGCGGTGCTGCCCACCCTCGCCTCCGACATCCCGTGGTCGGCGGGCGGCATCATGCGGTGTTTCGACATCGTCTCGGAACCGGGCACGATCAACAACGCCACCTTCCCCGCCGCGATCAGCCGCGCGCCCGTCGGCCCCGCCTGGCTCACCGGCACCCTCATCACCCAATGCCTGTCGGCGATGCTGGGTACCGCCGAAGAGCCGCCCGGCCCGGTCAACGCCGCCTGCTGCGGCACCTGGGAAGGACTCAGCGTCGCCGGACTCGACGAACGCGACGGCGCCGGCACACCGTTCCTGTACTCCGCGATGGACCCGATGGCTGGCGGCTTCGGCGCCGCTCCGGACGCCGACGGCGTCGACACCGGCGGGCTGCTCTGCATCCCCATGGGCCGCAGCCCCGACGTCGAAATGACCGAGTACTTGTACCCGGTACTGAGCTTGTGGCGCAAGGAACTGCCCGACTCGGGAGGCCCCGGCCGCCACCGCGGCGGCGTCAGCGCCGGCCTGGCCCTCACTCCGCACGGCACATCCGCCCAGATGCGGATAGGCTTCGCGGCCTCCGGCAAGGCCACCAGCCAGAACCCCGGCCTGTCCGGCGGCTACCCCGGCAGCACCGGATACGACGGCGTGGTCCGCGGCACCCGCCTGGAACAACTCCTAGCCGCCGGCCGGCTCCCGACCGAACTCGACCAACTCGGCGGGGACCTCGACCCCGGCGGGTGCTTCGATGTGAAGTTCATCGGCCCCGGAGACGTGGTGTACCTGCAATGGCAAGGAGGCGGCGGCTACGGCGACCCGCTTCTGCGCGTTCCGGAGTCCGTCGCCGAAGACGTCCTCAACGGCCACGTGACGCCACAGGCCGCGTCCGCGATCTACGGGGTCGTGCTCGATGACGACGGCGAGGCCGACCTCGGTGCGACCGCGGAGCTACGGGAGCGACTGAGAGCCGAGCGGGTCGGCAGGGACCGAACGACCAGGAAACCCGAGAGTCGGCCGGAGACGCAGATCGGGAAACCGCTGGACGACAACCTCGACCGCCTTCCCGACGACACGATCGCCTGCCGGCACTGCGCGACGGCGCTGGGCAGCGCGGGCGAACCGCTGACGGTCGAGCTGATCGAGGCGCCGCCGGCCGCAGCCGGTCCGCACATCGGAACGAATCCGGAGCTCTACATCGATGCCCAGGTCGGTTTCAGACAGCATGTGTGCCCCGGCTGCGGAGTGGCGTTGCGCAGCACAGTAGGCCCGTTGTCCGCCTCGAGCGTGCTCCACGCCGTCGGCGCACAAAACGCTGGTTGAGCGGAGTCTCCGTCGTGCTGTACTCGCGACCATCGTGCGGGCGGAGATGCTGGAGGAGAGGACTCGACCATCTGTCACGCCTGGCACGGTGCTCAGGCCACGCTCTTCCTGATCCATTCGATGAAGGTGGTAACCGGGGAACCGGTCAGCTCCGTCATTGTGCGGTCCTGCCCTGAACTCGTCCGCGGTACGCTTCACGACGCCCTGGCCCGGGTCCCGGGGGTTTACCTTTGAGCTTGCCGTTCTTCTTGGCCAGCGCCACGCCCTCGCGGGTGCGAAGGTGGCCGAGGTTCGCCTCGAGCTCGGCGACCATCGCCAGGGTCTGCAAGAACAGCCGGCCGAACGGGTCGTTCCAGTCGTTAACCGATCCGCCCAGCCCGAACAGCACGCCGCAGCCGGACAGGTCGGTGAGATTCTGGCTGGCCTCGGCCGTGTTGCGCGCGAACCGGTCGAATTTGGTCACGGTGAACACGCTGTCGAGCCACACCGCCCCCACCGCCTGGTCCAAGCCGCTGAGGTTGCGACGGGTGGTTCCCTAAACGGACGGGGCACGAGCGGGCTCTTGGTCTTGATGTACGGTTTTCGCTTCAGATCACTCTGAGGCCGGGGACGCTGCGGCGCGTTGTTCGGCCGCGGCCGCGCGTTCGCGTTGCGTGGCTGCCTCGGCGTGGGCTGCGGCGAGAGCGTGGCGTACCTCGGTCAGTGTGGCGGTGGCCGCGGCGCGCTCAGCGTTGGCTCGGGCGGCGTGTTCTCGGCTGACGCGTATCTCCTCTTGCGCGGCGGTGGCTTCGGCGCGGGCCTGTGCGGCGTCGGTCATGGCGGCCTGTAGTGCCTGTTCCAGGGGTCTTGCTCGCTTCGCAGCTTGGTGAGCTGGTCGCGGGTCTCGGCCAGCGCGGTTTCGTTCTTGGCTGCCTGACAGTGCAGCGCGGACGTCCTGGCCGGCTCGGACGGCCAGTGTGGTCTCCCGCTCGGCGGCTTGGCGGGCCTGCTCGGCCATTTCGGTCAGATTCTCGGCGGCAGCCGCGCATTCTTCGGCGCGTCGCTGGGCGGCCTCAGCGGCCTCGGCTGCGGCCCGGGCGGTCTCTGCGGCGTGTTCGGCTTCCTGGGCGGCCTGTGTGGCATGGCGTGCCTGCTCTTCCAGCGTGGTGTTGCGGGCGGCGATGGTGCTGCCGAGCTGGTCCAGGATCGTGGCGATCTTCTGGTCGCGGCCTGCGGTGTCGGCGAGTTGCCTGCTCAGGTCGGTGAGCGCGGCGGCGTGGGCGCGGCGGGCGGCCGCTTCCTGCTCGGTCACCGTGATGCGGGTGGCGAGGGGCTGTTCGGTGGCGGTGCCGACCGTGTTCGCCCGGGCGCGGCGCGCCGCTTCCTTGCAGTCGGTGCCTCCGGGGCCGTGGCCGGGAGCGTGGTACTGGCGTGGCCGTCCGGTCCAGCGAGATCGCCGGTCTCGATATCGAGGACATCGCCTTCCCTGAGCCGGGCCGGATGACCGTTACCATCCGCGCTTCCAAGACCGACCAGCAGGCGGCCGTTTCCGTGCAGCACATCCAACGCGGCCAGCACCTGGCCAGCTGTCCCGTGCGCCTCACCCAGGCCTGGATCGACACCCTGGCCGCGCACGGCATCACCCACGGGCCGCTGATCCGCGCCGTCGACCAGTACGACCGGCTGGCCGGCACCCCCGGCTACGCGGCCCGCCGCCCTTCCGGTGAGGTGCCCCGGATCGGTAACACCATCCTCAACGCCCTGGTGCGGGCGGCGGTTGCCCGCGTCAACGACGCCGCAGCAGCCCGCGGCCGGCCCGTGCCGCTGGAGGACCCCAGTGCCTACTCCTGGCACGGACTGCGCGCCGGGCTGGCCACCAGCGGCGGCGAGGCCAACACCCCGCCCACCGCCATCGGCGAACGCGGCCGCTGGAAGAGCCTGCTGATGGTCATGCGGTACTGGCGTGACGGCGCCGCCTGGCGCCGTCAACTCGAAGCCGAGATCGGGCTGTGACATCGGGCTGTGACGCCGAACCCCATGACCCGGCGCTCGGGCCCTGGCGGAAGCGAGGGGGTGGACATGCGGTCGGCTCGCAGCGACTCCGCACTCTATGATCGGGCCCTCGAGCGCTGAGCGATGCGCCGAGTTCCCGAGGCGTCCATGCGCCATTGGGCGAACCGTTCGCTGACGTTGAAGTCGCGGGCGACGCGGGCGTTGTCATAGCCGGCGAACGCTGCCCTGATGGCGGCCTTCTTCGGTACCAGGAGCTCCGCCGAGAGGTAGACCGCTTCCCTCTCCGCCTGCGGGTTCATCTTCCGGCAGCCCTCGTCGGTCAGCAGAGCCCCATCGAACTCGTGTTCAAGGATGAGGTGGCCGACCTCGTGGGTCACATTGGAGCGGCGGCGGACCGGTTCATGCGCGGTGTTCTCCACGATGAACCTCGCGGTGCCGTAGGGGATGAGTGCCGCGGACCACATGCCCGGCCGCAGCAGGGTGAAGTGCTCGATCACGTCGGCGGGGCATCCGAACTCCGACAGGCCCTCGACCGGATACACCGGCACCCCGTAGTCGGAGCACAACCGGTAGGGGTCGAACGGCGCGTCGTAGGTGAGGCCCAGCTCGGCGCGGAGGTCGAGCGCGAGGGCCTGCATCGCCTTTTGCGTCCAGCGCGGCGAACGGTCCGAAGCGGGTCAGGCTGCCCGTCTGCGCAAGGGCTTCAGCACCGGGATGTTCCAAGGCATCCCTGCCCCGCCTCAGGCCGTTCGAGCTCTATTAGGGTGTTCCACCACTTCATGTGCGCGAAGGCGTGCTCGACCCGGGCGCGCACCCGTTTGTGGACGATGTTGAGCTCGTGTCGCCAGGCGGGCAGTTCGCCGCCGTCGCGGGGACGCCGATAGGGCATGATGACCTGCCGGTTTCCCTGGTAGCCGCCGTCGGCCATCACGTGCGCGCCCCTGCATGCCCGGTCCGCGCCGGAGTCGCGGAAGGCGGTGCAGTCGTTGTGATTGCCCGGGACCGGACGTCCGACCGCGACCACCAGCCGGGTGTTGGCGTCGATGACCACCTGCATGTTCACCGAGTACCGGTAGTTCTTGGACGAGGCGGTGACCGTCCGGTCGTGGACGGGACGAGTGTGCCGTCCACGATCAGTACCGTGTCCGGACTGTGCCGGCGGGTGACCGGGGCCAGTGCGAGCAGCGGCGCCAGGTGGTCCACGACGCGGTGCGCGGCGGACTTGGACACCCCGAACAGCAGTGCGACCTGCCGCAGCGTGAGGTTGGTGCGGTAATACACCGCGATCAGCAGCACCCGGTCGGCCAGCGGCAGGCTCCACCGCCGCCCGGTCCCGGTCTGCTCACCGCCCCGACCTGCCACGACCCGCACCAGACGCCGGAACTGCCGCACCGACAGGCCGGTGAACACCGGTACCCACTCGTCCCGATCGGCCCTGATCACCCGCTCCACACCAAGATCAACGATCTTGATCGCCCGGCGTTACGGGACAGCCTTTAGGTGGCACAGGTCTGCACTGGGGATCACGCGGGGCTGCGCGACCGCCAACTACTAACGGGTACGCTAGCGGATGATCTTGCTCGAGGTAGGCGCGGCCGGGTCGATGCGGCGGCTCGCGGGGCTTCGAATGCTGATCTCGAGTGCGGCCTCAACCGATCTTCGGGGTGGCGCGGTCGATGATGGGGGCGAGGTCGAGGCCGGGGGGGAGGGTGCCGAAGGCGGCGCCCCAGTCGCCGGTGAGGCGGGTGGCGCAGAAGGCGTCGGCTACGGCCGGGTGACCGTGCCTGACCAGCAGTGATGCCTGCAGGATGAGCGCCAGGCGCTCGGCGACGCGGCGGGCGCGGTACTCGATCGTGGCGGTGTCGGCGAAGGCGTCCTTGGCCTCTTGGGCGGCGGCGTCGAGGCGCGGGTCGGCGCCGCGGGCGAGCTCGACTTCGTCGAAGAAGGCGTCCAGGGTCTGCGGCTCGCGTAGGATCGCACGCAGGAGATCGAGAGCGGCCACGTTGCCGGAGCCCTCCCAGATGGAGTTCAGGGGGGACTCGCGGAAGAGGCGCGGCATGCCGGACTCCTCGACGTAACCGTTGCCGCCGAGGCATTCGAGGGACTCGGCGGCGTGCGCCGGCCACCGCTTGCAGACCCAGTACTTGCTGACCGCCAGGCCGAGCCGCTTGAACGCCGCCTCGGACGCGTCGCCGCGCACCGAGCGGTCCGTGGCGCCGGCGAGCCGCGTCATCAGGACGGTGGCGGCCTCCGACTCGACCGCGAGGTCGGCGAGGACGTTGCGCATCAGCGGCTGGTCGATGAGGTACGCGCCGAACGCCTTGCGGTGCGCGGCGTGGTGCGCGGCG
This sequence comes from Actinomadura montaniterrae, assembly GCF_008923365.1. GTDB lineage: Bacteria > Actinomycetota > Actinomycetes > Streptosporangiales > Streptosporangiaceae > Spirillospora > Spirillospora montaniterrae. The sequence goes on along the minus strand of NZ_WBMR01000018.1, from coordinate 7,342 downwards.
GTGGTGACGCCCTGCCGCATGCCGGCGGCGGCGCCGATGACGCAGTCCAGCCGGGTCATGTTGACCATCTCGATGATGGTGCGGACGCCGCGGCCCTCGTCGCCGACCCGCCACGCGACCGCGTTCTCGTACTCGACCTCGGACGACGCGTTCGACTTGTTGCCGAGCTTGTCCTTCAGCCGCATCAGCCGCAGCGGGTTGAGCGTGCCGTCGGGCAGGACGCGGGGGACGAGGAAGCAGGTCAGCCCCTCCGGCGCCTGCGCCAGGGTGAGGAACACGTCGCACATCGGGGCGCTGGTGAACCACTTGTGGCCGACGAGCCGGTACGTCCCGTCGGGCTGCGGCGTCGCCTGCGTGGTGTTGGCGCGGACGTCGGAGCCGCCCTGCTTCTCCGTCATCGACATGCCCGCGAGCAGCGCGTTCTTGGTGAGCGGGGCGCGCAGGCCGAAGTCGTACTCGGGCTTGGCGAGCAGCGGCTCGTACTGCGCGGCCAGCTCGGGAGCCTGGCGGAGGGCGGGGACGGCGGCGTACGTCATCGAGATCGGGCAGCCGTGCCCGGCGTCCACGCGCCAGGTGTAGAACTTGGCGGCGCGGGCGACGTGCGCGCCCTCGCGGGGGTCGGCCCAGGCGGAGCCGTGCAGGCCGTGCGTCACCGCGACGGTCATCAGCTCGTGCCACGCCGGGTGGAACTCCACCTCGTCGACGCGGTGCCCGTAGCGGTCGTGGGTGCGCAGGACGGGCGGGTTCTCGTTGGCGAGCCGCCCCCACTCCTGCGCGCGCTCGGTGCCCGCGAGGCGGCCCAGCTCGTGCACCTCCGCGGCGGCCCAGCCGGCGCCCTCGCGCTCCAGCCCGTCCAGCAGGGCGGGGTCGTCGGCCAGGTCGTGGCCGGCGAGCGGGGGAACCTGGTTGAACACCTCGTGGGTCACTGCGCTGCTCCTGTGCTGCCGAGGACGGGTCGTCGGGGGACCTCCCCGTCGCAGGATACAGAACCGCGTTCGGGTCGTCGGACGATCATGCCTCCGCCCCGCCGCCTGGGGCATCCTCCTGAAGTGGTGGGGCGATCTCGTCCGCGCGGCGGATTGTCCATGCGGCGCGGGGGCATAACTTCGAAACCATGAGTCAGTCCAGTCCGCAGCAGGGGCGGCCGCCGTGCCCGAGCCGCCCGCGGCAGCGGCGGGAGGACCTGCACCCCGCGCGGCCCGGCGCCGATCCGGCCGGGACGGTCCCCGTCCCGGGCGCGGTCCGGGCCTCCGACGCCGAGCGCGAGGCCGTGGTCGAGCGGCTGCGGGTCGCCTCGGTGGAGGGGCGGCTGACGTTCGAGGAGCTGACCGTGCGGACGGAGGCCGCCTACGCGGCGGTCACCCGCGGTGACCTCGAGCACATCACCGCGGACCTGCCCGGCATGGGCGCGCCCGGCGCGAACCCGGCTCCGCCGCAGGTGAAGCGGCGGTTCAGCGCCGTCATGGGGGACTGCAAGGAGCGCATCGTCGGCCGCATCGACGGCCCGCTGGAGGCGGTGTCGGTGATGGGCGACGTCGAGCTGGACCTGCGCGGCGCGCAGGTCCCGACCGGCGAGGTGCACATCGCGGCCACCGCCGTGATGGGCGACGTGAAGATCATCGTGCCGGACGGGGTGGCGGTCGAGCTGATGGGCCACGCGTTCCTCGGCGACCGCCGCGTCCAGGTGCGCGAGCCGTGCCCGGGCGAGCGCATCCCCGTCGTCCGGGTCACCGCGAACGCCTTCATGGGCGACGTGAAGATCGTGGACGACGAGCACCACGCGCCGGTCCGCCGGGCCGTCGCGTCCTGGTGGCGGGACCGCCGCCCCGACTCCTGACCGGCGCGCACACGCGCGCGACGCCGCAAAGCTCAGAGGCTCACCTCCGTCCCCGCGCCGCGCCGCCGCGCCTCGCGCAGCACCAGCGCCGTCGCGGCGAGGTCCTGGACGACGACGCCGACCGACTTGTACAGCGTGATCTCCCCTTCCGACGCACGGCCCGGGCGGGTGCCCTCGATCACCTCGCCCAGCTCCGCGCGGACGTGCGCGGGCGTGATGACGCCGCGCTCCAGCGGCTCGGCCAGGTCCAGGTTCGGCGGGACGGCCGACAGGGCCGCCGCGCGGGACTCCACGAACAGCGCGGCGTCCGCGATCGTCGCGTCGTCGACCTCCCGGCCGCGCGGGTTGTAGCCGATCGAGGTGACGTGCGTCCCCGGCGCCAGCCACTCGCGCCGGACGACCGGCTCCGCCGCGTAGGTGGCCGCGCTGACGATCCCGGCGCCCGCCATGGCCTCCTCGTAGCCCGCGACGGCGCGCACGTCGGCGTCCACGGCGTCCGACAGCTCCTCCGCGAGCTTCACCGCCTTGGCGTGGTCGCGCCCGGCGATGCGGACCTCCTGGACATCGCGGACGCGCGGGACCGCGATCGCGTGCGCGCGCGCCTGCACGCCGGTGCCGAGCACCGCGACGACCGAGGCGTCGTCGCGGGCCAGCAGCCGCGCGGACAGCGCCGCGCAGGCGGCGGTCCGGATCGCGGTGATGTAGGTGCCGTCGAGCAGCGCGGCGGGCTCGCCGGTGCCGGGGTCGAACGCGACGATCACCGCCTGCCGCACGGGCAGCCCCGCCTCGGCGTTCCCGGGGAACACCGACACGAGCTTGCTCACCAGCGCGCCCGCCGACGGCGCGTGGCCGGGCATGTCGAGCAGGAGCGCGTCCCGCTCGGGGACGGCCGCGGCGGTCCGCTCGGGCACGTGCGCGCGGCCCGCGCTGAGGTCGGCCATCGCGGGGGCGAGCGCGTCGATGAGCGCGTCGACGTCGAGCAGTCCCTCGACGTCCCGCCTGGAGAGGAAGAGCACGGCGGGACCCTAGCGGCCCCCTCCGACAGAACGCCGCCGCAGGTCAGCGGGAGTCGTCGGTGCGCTCCGCCTCGCTCACGCCCGCCTCGTCGGGCGGCAGCGCGTCGGGATGGCGGCGGTGGACGCCGGGTGTGCCGGTGCCGCTGACGTCCTCCTCGGGGCCGTCCCGGTCCGCCGGCTCCTCGCCCGGCACGTGCGCCGGGACGGGCGCGCCCGGCACCGTCCGGCCGCGGGCGTCCGAGCCCTGGTTCACCGGGGCGAAGTCGCGGTCGTGGGTCGTCTCGGGCTCGTGTCCGGGGTCCTCGCGCTCGTCCATGCCGGGCCGCATACCCCGAGCGGGGCGGGCGGAACGTGCGGAATCAGACGGCGGTGGCCGCGCGGGCGGTGTCCAGCGCCTCGTCGTAGCGGCGGACGGCCAGCTCGGCGATCTCCGGCGCCGCGCCGAGGACGGGGGAGACCGCGTGGGCGCCCGCCTCCAGCGATTCGGCGCGCACCTTGTCCGCGAAGTAGCCCGGCGCGAGGAAGTAGGAGGCCACCGCGACGCGGGGCGCGCCCGCGTCGCGGAGCGCCGCGACCGCCTCGGCGGGCGTCGGACGCGACGCCGACGCGAACGCCGGGACGACGCCGCGCCACCCGCGCGCGCGCCACTCCCGAGCCAGCCGCCAGATCGTCGCGTTCGCGGACGCGTCGGACGACCCGGCCGCGACCAGCACGACCGCGGTGTCCGGGTCGCCCGGCTCCACGCCCGCCTCGGACAGCCGGCGCTCCAGCGCGTCCGTCAGCAGCGGGTGCGGGCCGAGCGTCCGCGCGGTCCGCAGCTCCAGCCGGGGCCACCGCGCCCGGACCCGGTTCAGCACGCCCGGGATGTCGGTCTTGCTGTGGTACGCGGCGGTCAGCAGCAGCGGCAGCACGACGGCCTCCGCGGCGCCGTCCCCGGCCAGCGCGTCCAGCGCCCGGTCGGGGGCGGGCGTCGCGTGGTCGAGGAACGAGGCCTGCACGGGCACGCCGGGACGCAGCGCCCGGACGGCGGCGGCCAGCTCGGTGACGGTCGCGGCGGCGCGGGGGTCCCTGCTCCCGTGCGCCACCGCGACCATCGGGACGGCGCTCACAGGTGGATGCCGCACTCGGTCTTGCCCATGCCGGCCCAGCGGCCGCTGCGCGGGTCCTCGCCGGGGGCGACGGGACGCGTGCACGGCTCGCAGCCGATCGACGGGTAGTCGTCGTAGTGCAGCGGGTTGATGATGACCCCGTTGTCCTCGATGTAGTTGTCCATCTCCTCCTGCGACCAGTCGAGGATGGGGTTCACCTTGACCATGCCGCGCTTGCGGTCCCACTCGACGACGCGGCGGTTGCGGCGGCTCGCGGTCTCGTCCCGGCGGATCCCGCTGAACCAGGCCATGTAGCCCTCCAGCGCGCGGCCGAGCGGCTCCACCTTGCGCAGGTGGCAGCACAGGTCGGGGTTGCGGCCGTAGAGGCGGGGGCCGAGCGCGGCCTCCTGCTCCTCGACGGTGCGCGACGGCGTGACGTTGATGACGTTCACCGGGTAGACGGCCTCGACCGCGTCGCGGGTGCCGATCGTCTCGGCGAAGTGGTAGCCGGTGTCGACGAACAGCACGTCGATGCCCGGCTTCACCTTCGACACGAGGTGGATCAGCGCGGCGTCCGACATGGACGAGGTGAGGCAGATGCGGTCGCCGAAGGTGGCGACGGCCCACCGGATGACCTCCAGGGTGGGCGCGCCCTCCAGCGCCTCGGCGGCGGATTCGACGATGTCCTCGAGGTCGAGCGTCGGCCTGTCGGTCTCCAGCAGCGTCACCGGGACTCCTTGGTCTGTTGGGCGGCTCGGACACCCAGGAACTTCAGCTGGAAGGAGCGGAGGCAGTCGTGGCAGAACCACGCCCCGTGCTCCTCGAGGGGTTCGAGATCTTCTTCGCCGCAGTACGGGCAGTAGAACGGCGCGGCACGTTCGCTCATTCCGGTCTGCCCGTTACTTGAGGTCGGCCTCGTCGGCGCGCTGCGCCCACTGGGCGAACGTCTCGCCCTCGGTGCGCTGCTCGTCGAACTTCCGGACGACCCGCTCCACGTAGTCGGTCAGCCCGGCCGACGTGGTCTTCAGCCCGCGGACCTTCTTGCCGAACGAGGCGCCGAGCTGGCCGCCGAGGTGGATCTGGAAGCCCTCGACCTGGTCGCCGTTCTCGTCCACGACCAGCTGGCCCTTGAGCCCGATGTCGGCGACCTGGATGCGCGCGCAGGCGTTCGGGCAGCCGTTGACGTTGATCGTCAGCGGCTGGTCGAAGCCGGGCAGCCGCTTCTCCAGCTCGTCCATCAGGTCCATCGCGCGCTGCTTGGTCTCGACGATCGCGAGCTTGCAGTACTCGATGCCGGTGCACGCCATCGTCTGCCGCCGGAACGTGGACGGCCGGACCTGGAGGTCGTGCTCGGCCAGCGCGTCGGCGAGCGCCTCGGTGTTCTCCTCCGGGACGTCGAGGATGACCATCTTCTGCTCGATGGTCGTGCGGACCCGGCCGGAGCCGTACCGGTCGGCCAGCTCGCCGATGGCGCCGAGCAGCTCGCCGTTCACCCGGCCCACGCGCGGCGCGAACCCGACGTAGAAGTTGCCGTCCTTCTGCGGGTGGATGCCGACGTGGTCGCGGTGGGCCTGCGGCGCGGCCGGCTCGGGGCCGTCCGGCAGCGCGTACCCGAGGTACTCCTTCTCCAGCACCTCGCGGAACTTCTCCGCGCCCCAGTCCTTCACCAGGAACTTCAGCCGGGCGCGGCTGCGCAGCCGCCGGTAGCCGTAGTCGCGGAAGATCGAGGTGACGCCGTGCCAGACCTCGCTGGTCTGCTCCGGCTTCACGAACACCCCGAGGCTCTGCGCGAACATCGGGTTCGTGGAGAGGCCGCCGCCGACGTACAGCTGGTAGCCGGTCTCGCCCGCCTCGTTCACCACGCCGACGAACGCGATGTCGTTGATCTCGTGGACGGTGCAGTGCGCGGTGCAGCCCGACAGCGCCGTCTTGAACTTGCGCGGCAGGTTGGAGAACTCGGGCGAGCCGATGTACTTGTCGTGGATCTCGCGCAGGTCCCGGGTCGCGTCGATGACCTCGTCGGCCGCGATGCCGGCCAGCGGGCAGCCGATGATGGTGCGCGGCACGTCCCCGCACGCCTCCATCGTGTGCAGCCCGACCGCCTCCAGCGCCTCCCAGATCGCCGGGACGTCCTCGATCCGCACCCAGTGCAGCTGGACGTTCTGCCGGTCGGTGATGTCGGCGGTGCCCCGCGCGTACCGGGTGGAGATGTCGGCGATGGTGCGCAGCTGCGGCCCGCTGAGCTGGCCGCCGTCGATGCGCACCCGCATCATGAAGTACTTGTCCTCGAGCTCCTCGTCCTCGAGGGCGCCCGTCTTCCCGCCGTCGATGCCGGGCTTGCGCTGCGTGTACAGCCCCATCCAGCGGAACCGGCCGCGCAGGTCGGCGGGGTCGATCGAGTCGAAACCGGTCTTGGAGTAGACGTCGATGATCCGGCGGCGGACGTTCAGCCCGTCGTCGTTCTTCTTGTTCTCCTCGTTCTTGTTGAGCGGTTCCCGGTAGCCGAGGGCCCACTGGCCCTCGCCCTTCTTGCGCTTGATCGCGGGTGGCACGGCGCGCGTCCTCATCTGTGGTGGTGAGGGACGCGTAGCGCACCGGCGCTCTGAGGCAGCCGGCTCGACGCTGAGCAGGATGAAGTCAAAGGTGACGCCGATGCACCACGCGCCCGGCTGAGCAAGGGGGCGTGGTCTGGGGCGTCAGCGACAGATCGCGCTGCGGACGCGCAGGAAGTCGACGTGCCGGCGCTTGGCCAGCAGCGGGTCCGCAGCAGTCATGCTCAAACTCTGACACGCCGTCTCGCGGGCTGTCCAGTGACGTCCGGAATGTGGGCGAGTGAGAAGAGTCATCCTTGACGCTTCCAGTTCACCGGGGGTTCGGCGCCCTGCGCACGCTCCCCGGACGGCGCCGGGGTGCCCCGGGCGGGTCCGGACGGCTCCGACGGCGTCGCGGGCGCGGCCTTGTGCTGGCAGTCGCACCACGAGCCGCCACGGCACTCCCCGTGGTGGCGTTCGCGGCAGGACTGGCATATCACCCCTCCATTGTCACCGATGCGCATCGATGCTCGCGCACGCGCACACCTGGCGCGCTACCCGTGCGCGCGGGCGGCCCACGCCCTACGGTTGGGCGGTGTGACCACCGTCTCGGACGCCGCGGGCGACTCCCCGGCCAGGAGCGACGGCGCCACGCCCGTTGACGGGGACGGCGCCGCGCCCGCCGATGGGGACGGCGCCGGCTCCGACGGCCCCGCCGATCCGGCGGGCACGGACGGCGCGGCCCGGTCCGCCGCAGCAGCGCGCCAGGGCCGTGTGCCCGCCGCGCGGAAGGGATCGCCGGGTGGGTCGTCCAAGCGCGCGCGGGCGGACATGAGCTCCGATCATGGGGCTTCCGATCACGGGCATACC
>NZ_WBMR01000179.1 GCF_008923365.1 Actinomadura montaniterrae | reverse complement strand
CCAGCACGCGACCAGCGCCCAGGTCGGCGGCCGCAGCAGCAGGCCGAGGTGGTAGACGACCGTCCACACCGCGAAGGCCAGGACGGCGGCGTCGACCGCCGCGTCCACGGCGCGTCCGGCGCGTCCGGTGCGGTCCGCGTCCGGCGCGGCGCCGCCGAGGCCGCCGGCGGCGGGCCCCCCTGATCCGATCATGCTTCCCCCGAGAGCCAAGGCGTGCTGTCGTTGCCTCTTTCTTCGCCGCAGAGGCGGAACGCGTTCGCGGCGGCCGCGGATTTGATCTTGTTGCGTAGGACGCCCGGCCCGGCGGGGCGGTTGGCCGTCCGCGGCCGATTCCTGGAGGTTCCCTGAAGATTCGCTGCATGTCCTGCCGGTGATCGCACGGCGAGGGGCAATAAGTCCGGATTTACTGCGCCGTGCCCGGTGGGCATGTTCTGATGGACCGGTCACCGGAAGGGCGCGCGTTCGATGGGATGTGATGCGCGGTGCGCCACGCGTTCGGCTTCGTCCTCGGCGTCCTGCTGACGCCCGCGCTGGCGTACGGCGCCGCCTGGGGTTTCGTGCAGGGCGGGCAGTCCTTCGACGGGACCGGCCAGGAGATCACCGACCGCACCCGCATCTACGGGGCCTTCGCGCTGCTCGCCGCCGTCGGCCTGGTGATGGGCGTGATCATCGTGGCCCGCTGGGCGTCGCCGCTCGTCTCGCTCGTGCCCGCGCTGGCGCTGCTCGGCTTCTCGGTCGCCTTCCTCATCGACCCCGGCCGCGTCCTGGACCTGCCCTCCAAGGTGCCGCCGTCGGGCGACATGGACGACGGGCTGCGGACGCTGCTCGGCTCCGGGATGTACGCGATGATGGGGTTCGCGCTGCTGATGCCGTCCTGGGCGCCGCGCCGCTGGAGCTCCGGCCGCCGCGACGACGAGCCCGCCGACGTGGACTTCTACTCCGCCGCGGGCCGCTGACGGCGGGCCGGCGACGGGACGTCGCCCGTCCCGACGCGGGACGGGCCGCCCGTGAATGCGAGCGGGCCGCCCGTGAATGCGAGCGGGCCGGACCTCCGCGCAAGGTCCGGCCCGCCTCCGTCGCGCCCCTCGGGGGCGCCGCCCGTCAGGACTGCTTCGCCTTGGTGACGAACTGGGTCGTGTAGGTCTTCGACAGGTCCACCTGGTCCTTCTTGCCCTGCACGTTGGGCGAGAACTGGGCCAGCACCTCCAGCACGTTCTTCGCGCCCTCGGCGGGCATGACGCCGTCGCCGTTGAACATGCTGATCGAGTCGGTGATCGCCTTCTCGTACAGCTTCGGGTCGCCGCCCGCGTAGTCGGCCGGCATCTTCGCCGCGATCTCCGCCGGCTTGTGCTGCTTGATCCAGCCCAGCGTCTTGACGAACGCGTTCGCGAGCTTCTGCACCGTCTCGGCGTGCGACTTCACGTACGAGCAGTCCATGTACAGCGAGCTGGACGGGTACAGCCCGCCGAGCGCCTTGCGGGTGCCGTCCTCGGTGCGCATCTCGACCATGACCTTCGCCTTGCCGGTGCTGACGAGCTTGGCGATGGTCGGGTCGGTGGTCATGCCGGCGTCGATGCCGCCGTTGTCCAGCGTCGAGATGAACGTCGGGCCGGCGCCCGCCTTCACCGTCGTGTAGTCCGAGGTCTTCACGCCGTTGCGGACCGCGAGCGCCCGGGTGATGAAGTCGGTGGACGAGCCCGGGCTGGTCACGCCGAGCTTCTTGCCCTTGAACGCGGCGGGCGACGCCAGCGAGCCCGCCTTCTTCGCCGCGACCATCTCCGCCTCGCCGGGCACGTCGGCCATCTGCACGACGCTCTGCACGCACTTGCCCTTGGTCTGCAGGTCGATGGTGTGGTCGTAGAACCCGACGACGCCCTGGACGTCCCCGGAGATCAGCACGTTCTCGGCCTGCGCGCCGGCCGGCTCGGTGAGCAGCTGGACGTCGAGGCCCTGCTCCTTGAAGTAGCCGAGCTGCTCGGTGAGCTTGGCGGGCAGGTAGATGACCTTGTCGATGCCGCCGACCATGATCTTGACGGTGCCGCCGTCCTTGCCGCCGCCGTCCCCGCCGCCGCGCGAGTCGCGGCAGGCCGAGACGGACAGGGCGGTGAGGGCGGCGACCGCGGCGGCGGTGACGCGGATCGGGGTGGTGCGCATGGTGGTTCTCCTGGTCGTGCGGGGGGGTGGGGGCGGGGCCGGTCAGATCTGCGGGTCGGCGCCGGCGGCCGGCGGGCGCCAGCGCAGCAGCCGGCCCTCGACCATGGTGAGCAGCCACTCGGCGAGCAGCGCCAGCACCGTGATGATGATCATTCCGGCGTAGATGCCGGCCGAGTCGAAGGTGCCCTGGGAGTGGTTGATGAGCAGGCCGAGGCCCTTGTCGGCGCCGCTGTACTCGCCGACGATCGCGCCGATGATCGCGAACCCGAACGCCGAGTGCAGCGAGGCGAGGATCCACGAGGTGGCGCTCGGCACCACGATCGTCCAGAGCACCTGCATCCGGCCGGCGCCGAGGATCCGGGCGTTGTTCACCAGGTTCCGGTCGACCTCGCGGGCGCCCTGGAAGGCGTTGAAGAACACCGCGAAGAACACCAGGACGAACGCGGTCGCGATCTTGGACTCCATGCCGAGCCCGAACCAGATCACGAACAGCGAGGCCAGGATGATCCGCGGGATCGCGTTCACCGCCTTGATGAACGGCGCGCACACGTCGGACAGGTAGCGGCTGCGGCCGAGCACGATGCCGAGCACCACGCCGCCCGCGGCGCCGAGCACGAAACCGGCCACCGCCTCCTGCAGGGTGTAGGAGATCTGCTCCCAGATCGAGCCCTGCGAGGTCCCGTCGGTGAACCAGCCGGCCAGCCGGCTCCAGATCTTCGACGGCATCGAGTAGTAGAACGGGTCGATCCAGTTGCGGGCGGCCAGCTCCCACGAGCCGAGCCACGCCGCGATGAGCAGGACGCGGACGCCGTTGACGCCGATCCGGCGGCGCAGCCCGGCCGAGCGCATCCGCGCGATCGCGGCGGACTCGTCCGGGCCGCCGGGCGGCCCGCCCGGGGCCGGGGCCGGGGCCGCCTGCGCCTCCGGCGCGGCCTCGGCGGCCTGCACGGTCTCCGATTCACGCGGCATGGCCGGCGCCCCTCTCCCTGGTGATCTGGACCTCTTCGCGCAGCGACTCCCAGACCTCCCGATAGATGTCCAGGAACTCCGCGGTGAGCCGCACCTCCTCGGCGTCGCGGGGCCGCTCCAGCGGCACCGCGAACGTGCCCTTGATCGTGGCGGGCCCGGCCGTCATGACCACCACCCGGTCGGCGAGGACGAGCGCCTCCTCCAGGTCATGGGTGACGAACACGACCGCCGCGCCCGAGCCCGACCACAGCCGCAGCAGCTCGTCCTGCATGAGCCCGCGGGTCTGCACGTCCAGCGCCGAGAACGGCTCGTCCATCAGCAGCACCGACGGCTCGTTGACCAGCGTCTGGGCGAGCGCGACGCGCTTGCGCATCCCGCCGGACAGCTGGTGCGGGTAGTAGCCCTCGAAGCCTTCGAGGCCGACCCGGGCGACCCAGTCGCGGGCGCGCTCGCGGGCCTCCCGCTTGCCGGTCCCGCGGTACCGGGGGCCGGTCGCGACGTTGTCCAGGACGGTCCGCCACGGCAGCACGGCGTCGTTCTGGAACATGTAGCCGACGCCGTCGGGGATGCCCTCGACGGGCCGGCCGTGCACGAGGGCGCCGCCCTCCGACGCCGGCTCCAGGCCGGACACCAGGGACAGGGTGGTGGACTTCCCGCAGCCGGTCGGCCCGACCACGGCGACGAACTCGCCGGCCCGGACGGTCATGTTCAGGTCGCGGACCGCGGTGTGCACGCCGCCGCCGGACGAGCGGAAGCGCTTGGTCGCGCCCCGCAGCTCGATGACGGGATCGCCCGTGCTCACGCGGCCGTCGTCCGCGTTCTCGGGGGTGGTTGCTCGCTTGGGCATGGCGGCACCGTAGGGATGTGGCCCGCGTCACCGGAACCCTTGCCCGCGATGTGCTCGCAAGCCGCGAATTCCCACGTTGAGCGCGTATTCCGGACTTCTGCTCTTTTTGCTCGCCGGGGTCTGGGCGGCGGGGCCCGGCGTGACGTACGGTGCGGGTCATGTCCGTCCGGCCCCGCATCCCCTTCGCCCGGCAGGTCCTGATCCTGCAGGTGGGCGTGGTCGTCGTCGTGGCATGCCTCGGCTACGGGCTGGTCGCCTGGATGCTGGACGGCGAGCTGCGCGACCAGTACGGGCAGCGGGCCCTCACCGTCGCCCGCGCCGTCGCCGTCGACCCGCAGATCGAGGCCGCGGTCGCCGCGGGCGATCCCGGGCACGTCGTGCAGGAGCGCGCCGAGCGCGTCCGGATCCGCACCGGCGCGCTGTTCGTCGTGGTGACCGACCGGCACGGCATCCGGTACTCGCATCCGACGCCGTCCGAGGTCGGCAGGCGGGTGAGCACCGACCCGTCGGCGGCGCTCGCCGGGCACGAGGTCGTCAACGTCGAGCGCGGCACCCTCGGCCTGTCCGCGCGCGGCAAGGTGCCGCTGTACGGGCCGCAGGGCGGCGTCCTCGGCGAGGTCAGCGTCGGGTTCGACGCCGGCGCGATCGACCAGGAGCTCGGCCGCCTGCTGCGCGACCTGACGCTGTTCATCGCCGGCGCCGTGCTGCTCGGGGTGCTGGCCTCCGCCGCGATCGGCCGCCGGCTGAAGCGCCAGACGCTCGGCCTGGAACCGTACGAGCTGGCCGAGCTGGTGCAGGAGCGGGAGGCCGTCCTGCACGGCGTCGGGGAGGGCGTGGTGGCGGTCGACACGGCGGGCCGCGTCGCGGTCTGCAACGACGAGGCGGCCCGGCTCCTCGGCGCGGCCCCCGAGCGCGGCGCGGCCGCCGCCGGGCTCGCGCCGGTGGGGGCGCTGCGGGACGTGCTGACCGGCGCCCGCGAGGCCGCCAACCTGTTCGTCACCGCCGGGGAGCGGGTGCTGGTGGTGAACCGGCGGGAGGTCCGCCGCGACGGCCGCGACCTCGGCGCCGTGGTCACCCTGCGCGACCGCACCGACCTGGAGACCCTCGCCCGCGAGCTGGACTCGGTCAGCACGCTGTTCGACGCGCTGCGCGCGCAGCGGCACGAGTACGCCAACCGGCTGCACACCCTGTCCGGGCTGCTCCAGCTCGGGCACGCCGAGGAGGCCGCCGGCTACCTCGGCGCGCTGATGGACGACGAGGTCGGCCGGCTGCCCGCCGAGGAGGAGCTGCCCGACCCGCTCACCGACCCCTACCTGCGGGCCTTCCTGGCGGCGAAGTCGGCGGTCGCCGCCGAGAAGGGCGTCCGGCTGGACATCGGCTCCGCCAGCTACGTGCCGGGCCGGGTCGCCGAGCCGCTGGACGTGACGACGGTCGTCGGGAACCTCGTCGACAACGCCGTCGAGGCCGCCCGGCTCGGCCGCCGCCGCCCCGCCCGGGTGGAGGTCGAGCTGCTCGGCGACGGCCGCGACCTGCACGTCACCGTCGCCGACTCCGGCGACGGGCTGCCGGAGGGATTGCGCGAGGCCGTCTTCGACGACGGGGTGTCCACCCGGGAGGCGGCCGGCGGGCGCTCGCGCGGCCTCGGCCTCGGGCTGGCCCGCCGCACCGCCCGGGCCCGCGACGGCGACGTCGCGTTCGTCGACCCGGGCGGGGACGGGACGGGCGCGGTCGCGCTGGCCCGGCTGCCCGGCGTCCTGGGTGCGGAGGCGGCCCGGTGACCGGGCTTGGAACCGGTGCGGTGACCGGGCGCGCAGCAGGGGCGGCCGGACATGGAGGCGGTGCGGCGGCCGAGCACGGCGCCGCGATCGGGGAGCGGGAAGGCGGCGCGGTGATCGGGGTGCTGGTGGTGGACGACGACTTCCGGGTGGCGCAGGTGCACGCCGGGTTCGTGGCGGGCCTGCCCGGCTTCGCCGTCACGGGCCTCGCGCACACCGCCGCCGAGGCCCGGTCGATGGCCGCCGAGCTGGCGCCCGACCTCGTCCTGCTGGACGTCTACCTGCCGGACGAGCCGGGCCTGGCGCTGCTGCCCGAGCTCGCCGCGGACGTGATCATGGCGACCGCGGCGGCGGACCCCGGCGTCGTCCGGGAGGCGCTCGCCGGCGGCGCGCTGCACTACCTGATCAAGCCGTTCACCGCCGCCGCGCTCGGCGAGCGGCTCACCGCGTACGCCCGCTACCGGGCCGCGCTGGCCGGCGGGAACGCGCTGTCGCAGGCCGCCCTCGACGGCGCGCTGCGCGCCCTGTACGCGCCGCTGCACGTAGAGCCGTCCGCGCCGAAGGGGCAGTCGCCGGTGACGGCCCGGCTGATCGCCGAGGCGCTGCGGGCGGCGGACGAGCCGCGCTCGGCGGCCGAGGTCGCCGACCTCGTCGGGATCTCCCGCGCCACCGCGCAGCGCTACCTCGCCGGGCTCGCGCAGTCCGGCCGGGTCGTGGTGACGCTGCGCTACGGCGCGACGGGCCGTCCCGAGCACCAGTACGCGTGGTCGCCGCGGTAGAGCCCGGCGAGCACCTCCTCGATGCCGGCCTCGCGCAGCGCGATGTCGCGGATCTCGTGGCGCTCCGCGAGCGCCGCCACCAGCGCCGCGGCGTTCTCCTCGCGCGGGATCCGCAGCCACTGCCGCGCCCCCTCGACCCGCTCGGCGGTGATCTCCCCGAGCGCGATCGGCGGGGCGGGCGCGGCCAGCTCGACCACCAGCGTCCGGTCGGCGTCGACGGTGCGGCGCAGCTCGTCCAAGCCGCCGTCGTAGGCGAGCCGCCCCCGATCGATGATCATGACGCGCCGGCAGAGCCGCTCGATGTCGCCGAGGTCGTGCGTGGTCAGCAGGATCGTGGTGCCGCGCTCCCGGTTGATCCGCTCCAGGAAGTCGCGGACGGTCGTCTTGCTCACCACGTCCAGCCCGATCGTCGGCTCGTCCAGCACCAGCAGCTCCGGGTCGTGCAGCAGCGCGGCGGCGAGGTCGCCGCGCATCCGCTGGCCGAGGCTGAGCTGCCGCACCGGCGTGTGCAGGAACGGCTCCAGCTCCAGCAGCGCGGTCAGCTCCGCCAGCCGCGCCCGGTGCGCCGCCGCGTCCACCCGGTACAGCCGCCGGACGAGGGTGAGGCTGTCGCGCAGCGGCAGGTCCCACCACAGCGTCGTCCGCTGCCCGAACACGACGCCGATCCGGCGGGCGAGGGCCGTCCGGCGGCGCGACGGGTCGAGCCCGCACACCCGCAGGCCGCCGGACGTGGCCGTCAGGATCCCGGTCAGCATCTTGATCGTCGTCGACTTGCCCGCGCCGTTCGGCCCGAGGTACCCGACGAACTCGCCGCGCCCGACGGTGAACGACACCCCGTCCACGGCGCGCAGCGTGGTCCGGGCGCGCCGCCGCCCGCCGGCGCGCCCGCGGACGGTGAACGACTTGACGACGTCCCGGGCCTCGATCATCGGCCCGTCCTCGATCGCCGGCATCGGCTCAGCTCCCTGTCGATCGGTAGTGCCGGATCCCCGCCCGCCAGGCGACCGCCGCCGCGGCGCACAGCGCGGCGGCGATGGCGGGGGAGGCGAACCGCGCCGCCGCCGGCAGCCCGAGCGGGTCCGGCCGGTCCAGGACGTACAGCGCGGGCTGCCAGTTGACGAACGCCAGCGGCACGACGAACGTCACCCCGCGCACGAAGTCCCGGGCGAACACCGTCATCGGGTACTGGGTGACGAACGCGCCGCCGTAGGTGAGCGACTTCGTGGCGCCGTGGCTGTCGACCAGCACGAACTGCACCGCCGCCGTCAGCACCCACAGCCCCGCGAAGATCGCCGTCCCGGACAGCGCCATCAGCGGGATCATCGCGACGCGGCCCGGCGTCCACGGCACGTCCAGCCGGGGCAGCGCGAACGCGAGGACCGCCGTCGCCGGGATGAGCTTGCCGAGCCGGCGGGCCGAGAAGTTCTCGGTCGCGAGCTGGATCAGCGGGCTCACCGGACGCACGAGCACCGCGTCCAGGGTCCCCAGCCGCACCCGCTCGCCGAGCTGCTCGGTGGTGCCGAGCAGCAGGTCGGAGACCGTGAACGACAGGGCGCTCGTGGCGTAGAGGAAGAGCACCTCGGGCGCGGTGAACCCGGCGATGCGCGGCGCCCGCGAGAACAGCACGAGGATCGCGGCGGCGTCCAGGAAGCTGACGGCCGCGGTCGCCACCGCGAGCAGCGCCAGCGACACCGGGTACTGCGCCGCCGCGCGGATCCACGTCCACGCCAGCAGCGCGTACGTCCGCACCGGCCGCGTTCCGCGCTCAACCACCGTGGATCACCAGCTTCCGGCGCGCCGCGCGGGTCAGCAGCCACCCGGCGGCGAGCAGGACCGCCGCCCAGCCGGCCTGGAACGCCAGCGCGCCGAGCAGCCCCGCACCGGTGCGGTGGCCGAGGAACACGTCCGCCGGCACCTGGAGCTGCGCCGCCCAGGGCAGCAGCAGCGCGATGTCGCCGAGCCGCCTGGGGAACACCACCAGCGGCAGGATCATGCCGGAGAAGAACAGCGACATCACGAGCGTGACCGCGTTCAGGCCCCGGTCGTCGTGCAGCCAGAACATGCCGAGCGCCACGAGGTAGCGGAGCGCGAAGCTCACCAGGGCGCCCAGCGCGACCGCCGCCGCGAACGCGGCGAGCCCGGCCGGGCCGGGCCAGTGGAAGGGGAACAGCAGCGCGCCCGCGGCCAGCGGCGGCCCGGCGCGCAGCAGCAGCGACCCGGTGGCGCGGCCGAGGTCCTCGGCGAGCCACCAGCCCTGCAGCCCGACCGGGCGGTGCAGGTCGATCGCGACGTCGCCGTTGCGGATCCGCTCGGTGAGGTCCATCCCGCCGAAGATCTGCACCGGGCCGATCAGCGCCTGGGTGAGGAAGCAGAACGTGACGGCGTCGGCCGCGTCGTAGCCGCCGAGGGCGGGCCGGGCGTGCCAGAGCGCCAGCAGGACGTAGGCGCGGACGAACCCGAACGCGGTGTTGGTCAGCGACTCGGCCAGGGAGCCGAGCGGGTAGGCGGCGTGGCGGCGCAGCCCGTACCACCACACCCACGGAAGGACGCCCACTTGCCGGAAGCCTAGACAAGGGACGGCCCGGCGACCACGTAATTTCGCACAGTGACCGCCGGGCCGTCCGCCCGGACCGCGTTCGCTCGCGCTCGCCGGGTCAGCCCTGGGGGAGGGAGGGCTTGATCGGGGAGTAGAGCCAGTCCTTGAAGAACGGCGTCAGGTCCTGGCCGGCGATCTGCTGGGCCAGCGCCGTGAACTGCTCGGTGGTGCCGTTGCCGTACTTGTGCTGGGCGTACCAGGTGCGCAGCACCGTGAAGAACTTGTCGTCACCGATCTTCTCGCGCAGGAACTCCAGCGCCATGCCGCCGCCGCTGTAGACCCGCTGGTTGAACATCGTGTCGCGCTGCGGGTCGGCGGTGACGACCGACCAGAAGGGACGGCCCGCCGGGTCCGGGAAGGGCCGCGCGTTGTAGGTGGCGCGGGCCTGGTCGTGGACGGTCGCGCCGCCGTGCTTCTCGCTCCAGTACCACTGCGCGAAGGTCGCGAAGCTCTCGTTCAGCCACACGTCCTTCCAGCGCTCCGGCGACACCGCGTCGCCGAACCACTGGTGCGCCAGCTCGTGCGCGATCGTGGAGGTGCTGCGGACGGCCGAGTACACCGGCTTGCTCTGCGTCTCCAGGGAGAAGCCGAGCGGCTCGCCGTTGTAGCGGGCGTCGTCGCCGATCGCGCCGGTCGTCTCGAACGCGTACTTGCCGAACAGCTGCGACCACAGGTCGGTGGCCTCGCTGGTGGTGTCGTAGAAGAAGTTCACCGCGTCCGGCTGGTCCTGCAGCAGCACCGGGTCGACGGCCGTGTAGTTGTTGATGCCGCCGGGCGTCCTGCCCTGCTTGACGTCCCACTTGCCGATGTCGATGGTGGCGAGGTAGCTGGCCATCGGGTACCGCTCGCGCCACTTGAAGGTGCTCGCGGCGGTGGCGGCGGCGCGGCGGCTGAACGCCGCGTTCCCGCTGCGCTGCCCGTCGGGCAGGCCGTTGGCGACCACGGTCAGCCCCTTCGGCACCGTGATCTCGAAGTCGTAGGTCGCCTTGTCGCTCGGGTGGTCGTTGACCGGGAACCAGGTGGACGCGCCGTTGGGCTCGTCGCCGACGAACGCGCCGTCCGGGGTGTGCAGGAAGCCGTAGGGCGAGCCGAACACGATCGGGGAGCCCACGATCGTCTGCGGGACGCCGCCGTAGGTGATCACGGTGGTGAACGTCGCGCCCTTGCGCAGGCCCTTGCGCGGCGTGATGACCAGCTCCTGCCCGCGCCGCTTGTAGTCGGCCTTGTGCTTGTCGACCTTGACGCGCTGGACGTCCATGCCGGACAGGTCCAGGTCGAAGCTCGACAGGTCCTGGGTGGCCCGCGCGGTCATGGTGACCACGCCGTCGAGCTGGTCGTAGTCGGGGTCGTAGGTGAGGTCCAGCGCGTAGTTCTGCGCGTCGTAGCCGCCGTTGCCCTCGAGCGGGAAGTAGGCGTCCCCGACGCCCTCGGCGCCGGGCGTGTAGCGGTGCTGGGCGGCGGCGGACGCCGCGGGGGCGAGCGCGACGACGCAGAGGGCGGCGACGGCGATCGGGAGCGTGCGCCCGGGGGTCGCCCGGAACGGATGGAAGCGGGGGTGGCGCTGCGCCATCGGAAGGATCCTCTCCCTTGAGTGATCACAAGCGTGCTTACGATGCCCCCAATATCGCTACATGTCGAGACTTGCTCCTGTTTTGGCCGATCATGGTCCGGGCGCCGGCCGATCATGCTCCGGACATCAGAAGGCCCCCGCGGGTGTAGGGACGCGGGGGCCTTCTGCCCGGATCAGGCCTGGGGCGACAGGCCTTGATCAGCTCACTGGGTCACCGGATCGGCTCAGTGGAACTGGCCCTCCTCGGTGGAGCCCTTGAGCGCCGTGGTGGACGAGTCCGGAGCGATCGCGGTGCTCACCATGTCGAAGTAGCCGGTGCCGGCCTCGCGCTGGTGCTTGACCGCCGTGAAGCCCTTCTCGGCCGCCGCGAACTCGCGCTCCTGCAGCTCGACGTAGGCCGTCATGCCCTCGCGGGCGTAGCCGTGCGCCAGGTCGAACATGCCGTAGTTGAGGGCGTGGAAGCCGGCCAGCGTGATGAACTGGAACTTGAAGCCCATGTGGCCGAGCTCGCGCTGGAACTTCGCGATGGTCGCGTCGTCCAGGTGCGCCTTCCAGTTGAAGGACGGCGAGCAGTTGTAGGCCAGCATCTGGTCCGGGTACTCGGCCTTGACCGCCTCGGCGAACTTGCGGGCCTGCTCCAGGTCCGGGGTGCCGGTCTCCATCCAGATGAGGTCGGAGTACGGCGCGTAGGCCTTGGCGCGGGCGATGCAGGGCTCGATGCCGTTGCGGACCCGGTAGAAGCCCTCGGCGGTGCGCTCGCCGGTGATGAACTCGCGGTCGCGCTCGTCCACGTCCGTCGTGATCAGGGTCGCGGCCTCGGCGTCGGTCCGCGCGATGATCAGGGACGGCACGTTGGAGATGTCCGCCGCGAGGCGGGCGGTGTTCAGGGTCTTGATGTGCTGCGAGGTCGGGATGAGGACCTTGCCGCCGAGGTGGCCGCACTTCTTCTCGGAGGCCAGCTGGTCCTCCCAGTGCACGCCCGCGGCGCCCGCGGCGATCATGCCCTTCATCAGCTCGAAGGCGTTCAGCACGCCGCCGAAGCCGGCCTCGGCGTCGGCCACGATCGGGGCGAGGAAGTGCGTGTCGCCCTCACCCTCGGCCCACTGGACCTGGTCGGCGCGCAGCAGCGCGTTGTTGATGCGGCGCACGACGGCCGGGACCGAGTTCGCCGGGTAGATGCTCTGGTCCGGGTAGGTCTGGCCCGCCAGGTTGGCGTCCGCCGCGACCTGCCACCCGGACAGGTAGATGGCCTTGAGGCCGGCCTTCACCTGCTGGACGGCCTGGAGCCCGGTGAGCGCGCCGAGGGAGTGGACGTAGTCCTCCTCGTGCAGGAGCTTCCAGAGCCGCTCCGCGCCGAGGCGCGCGAGGGTGTGCTCCTCCTGGACCGAGCCGCGGATGCGGACGACGTCCTCGGCCGTGTAGGTCCGCTCGACGCCCTTCCAGCGCTCGTCGGTCTCCCACTGCCGCTGCAGCTCCTCGGCTGCGCCCTTGAGGCGACTGTCGCTCATTGTCTTGCCCTTCCGTGTCGTCCCCTGGGTGCTTGGTCATGACTATGCCCGGGCCGCAACCCCTAAATGAACTCGCGAGTAACAGAAGAATCGCGAAATTTCCGCTACGATGAAGCCGTGACGACCTTGCGGCCAGAAGAACCCCTCAACTTGACGAGTGATGTAGACCTCGTCACCTTCGGGCAGCGGCTCCGCCACCTGCGGCGCAGCCGCGGCATGACGCTGTCCGACCTCGGCGAGCGCGTCGGCCGCGCCCCGTCCCAGCTCTCACTGCTGGAGAACGGCCGGCGCGAGCCCAAGCTGTCGCTGCTGCAGGCCCTCGCCACCGCGCTGGAGTGCCCGGTGGAGGAGCTGCTGCGCCGCCAGCCGCCGAGCCGCCGCGCGCAGCTGGAGATCCAGCTGGAGGAGGCGCAGCGCGACCCGCTGTACCGCACCCTCGGGCTGTCGCACCTCAAGGTCGGCAAGCGGATGCCGAACGAGGTGATCGAGCACATCCTCGCCCTCTACGGCGAGCTGAAGCGCAGCCGCACCAAGCCGACCGCGAGCCCCGAGGAGGCCCGCAAGGCCAACGCCGAGCTGCGCCGCCAGATGCACGAGCGCGGCAACCACTTCCCCGACATCGAGCGGGTCGCCGCGCAGACCCTCGACGCGGTCGGCTACCGGGGCGGCGCGGTCTCGCAGGGCATGCTGATGACCCTCGTCGGGCACTTCGGCTTCAGCCTGCAGTACGTCCAGGACCTGCCGCGCTCCGTCCGGTCCGTCACCGACCTGCGCAACCGGCGGATCTACCTGGAGCGCGAGCAGCTCGGCATGCACACGCCCCGCACGATCCTGCTGCAGACCCTCGGGCACATCGCGCTCGACCACGACCAGCCCCGCGACTTCGCCGACTTCCTGCGCCAGCGCGTCGAGGCCAACTACTTCGGCGCCGCGATCCTGATGCCCGAGCGCAGCGTCGTGCCGTTCCTGCAGGAGGCCAAGGCCGCGCGCGAGCTGTCGGTGGAGGACCTCGCCGACGTGTTCTCGGTGTCCTACGAGATGGCCGCGCACCGCTTCACCAACATCGCGACCCACCACCTCGGGCTGCAGCTGCACTTCACCAAGAACGACGAGAACGGCACGATCTACAAGGCGTACGCCAACGACGGCCTGGCGTTCCCGCAGGACGCGGACGGCGCGATCGAGGGCCAGCGGATGTGCCGCGAGTGGGCCGGCCGGCACGTGTTCGGCGCCGCCGACCGCTTCTCCGTCTACTACCAGTACACCGACACCCCCAAGGGCACCTACTGGTGCCTGTCGCACATCGACCCGAGCCACGAGCGGGACTTCGCGATCACGCTCGGCGTCCGGTTCGAGGACTCCCGCTGGTTCCGCGGCCGGGAGACCACCCGCCGGGTCAAGTCGGCGTGCCCGGACGGCGACTGCTGCCAGCGCCCGCCCAAGGAGCTGGCCGAGCGCTGGGAGGGGATGGCGTGGCCGTCCGCCCGCGCGCACTCGCACGTCCTGTCGGTGCTGCCGCCCGGCGCGTTCCCGGGCGTGGACGACGCCGACGTCTACGAGTTCCTCGACAAGCACGCCGCCGAGTGACGGCCGCGCCGCCGGGCGCCGCCCCGCGGGGCGCCGGCCGCGCCGGCGGATGTCGGGTGCGTTGCGCCGGTGTCAACTCTTCGGGTCGGCCGCCCTCTCACCGCGCGGACGGTGAATGATCTGGACGTGTCCGGTGTTTCCTCATGGTGAGGGCCGGTCGCGGGACCGTCCGCACGGGAGGGAGAGCGCGTGCTGCCTGAGGTCGCTTCGTGGTTGCGGCGCCGCACGAGCACGGCCGAGGACTGGCCGGCGCACGTCCTGCTGGACGCCAAGGGCGGCGCCGGGATCAGCGTCGTGCTGCCCGCGCGCGATGAGGAGGCGACCGTCGGCGCGATCGTCGCCGCCGTCCGCACCGACCTGATGGAGCGTGTCCCGCTGGTCGACGAGATCGTCGTCGTGGACTCCCGTTCCACCGACCGGACCGCCGCCGTCGCCGCCGCGGCGGGCGCCGAGGTCGTCGCGCAGGACGAGGTGCTGCCCGGGCAGGGCCGCATGTCCGGCAAGGGCGAGGCGCTGTGGAAGTCCCTCGCCGCCACCACCGGCGACCTGATCGTGTTCGTGGACGCCGACCTGCGCGGGTTCACCTCGTCCTACGTCACCGGGCTGCTCGGGCCGCTGCTGACCGACCCGTCGGTCGGGTACGTGAAGGGCTGCTACGACCGCCCGCTGGTCGAGGGGGAGCGGCGGGTCGAGGGCGGCGGCGGGCGCGTCACCGAGCTGGTCGCCCGCCCGCTGATCAACATGCACTGGCCGCTGCTGGCCGGAGTGATGCAGCCGCTCGGCGGGGAGTACGCGGGCCGCCGCGCGCTGCTGGAGCGGCTGCCGTTCGTCACCGGCTACGGCGTGGAGCTCGGCCTGCTGCTGGACGTCTACCAGGACGCCGGGCTGGACGCGATCGCGCAGGTCGACCTCGGCCGCCGGGTGCACGCGCACCAGTCGACCGAGGCGCTCGGCGCGATGTCCGGCCAGATCATGCTGACGGCCTGGTCGCGGCTGGAGCGGCACGGCCGGATGATCCCGCTCGGCGCGCCCTCCACCGCGCTCACCCAGTTCCGCCGGTCCGCGGCCGGGCACGACGCGCGGACCAGCGACGTCGCCGTGGGAGAGCGCCCGCCGATGATCGAGATACCGGGGTACGCCGCCGCGCGGTCCTTCTCGTCCGGCCGCGGCTGACCCGCGCCGCCCCCTCCTTCCGCGCTGTGACTCCGGCCACGGTGTTACCCGCGGTAGCACTCGATGCTGCTACCGTTGGTAACAGGCGATATTGGAGAAAGGGTCAATAATCATGACGAGCGCGGAGTCCACGCCGTTCTCGCTGGAGCTCAGCGAGGACGTGCGCGAGATCAGGGACTGGGTGCACGAGTTCGCCAAGGACGTCATCCGCCCCGCCGCCGAGGAGTGGGACGAGCGGGAGGAGACCCCCTGGCCGCTGATCCAGGAGGCGTCCAAGGTCGGGATCTACTCGCTGGACTTCTTCGCCACCCAGTGGCTGGAGCCGACCGGCCTCGGCATCCCGGTGGCCTTCGAGGAGCTGTTCTGGGGCGACGCGGGCATCGCCCTGTCCATCGTCGGCACCGGCCTCGCCGCCGCGTCGGTGGCCGCCGTCGGCACCCCCGAGCAGGTCACCGAGTGGGTGCCGCAGATGTTCGGCACCGCCGACGACATCAAGCTCGGCGCGTTCTGCGCCTCCGAGCCCGACGCGGGCAGCGACGTCGGCTCCATCCGCACCCGCGCCGTGTACGACGAGGCCAAGGACGAGTGGGTGCTGAACGGCACCAAGACCTGGGCGACCAACGGCGGCATCGCCGACGTCCACGTCGTCGTCGCCTCGGTGCACCCCGAGCTCGGCAGCCGCGGGCAGGCGAGCTTCATCGTCCCGCCGAACACCCCCGGGCTCAAGCAGGGCCAGAAGTTCAAGAAGCACGGCATCCGCGCCTCCCACACCGCCGAGGTCATCCTCGACGGCGTGCGCGTTCCGAGCCACCTGATCGTCGGCGGCAAGGAGAAGTTCGACGAGCGCATCGCCCGCGCCCGCGAGGGCAAGAGCAGCAAGGGCCAGGCCGCGATGAAGACGTTCGAGACCACGCGGCCGTCCGTCGGCGCGATGGCCCTCGGCGTCGGCCGCGCCGCCTACGACTACGCCCTGCAGTACGCGCAGGAGCGCGAGCAGTTCGGCAAGAAGATCGGCGACTTCCAGGCCATCGCCTTCAAGCTCGCCGACATGAAGACCCGCCTGGACGCCGCGCGCCTGATGGTGTGGCGGGCCGCCTGGATGGCCCGCAACGGCAAGGACTTCGAGAACGCCGAGGGCTCGATGGCCAAGCTCATGGCCAGCGAGATGTCGGTGTACGTCACCGAGGAGGCGATCCAGATCCTCGGCGGCAACGGCTACACCCGCGAGTACCCGGTCGAGCGGATGCACCGCGACTCCAAGATCTTCACGATCTTCGAGGGCACCAGCGAGATCCAGCGCCTGGTCATCGGCCGCACCGTCACCGGCCTGCCGGTCCGCTAGGCGGGCCGCCGCGCCGGACGGCCGCCGCTAGATGATCGCGGCGTCGTACAGGATCCGCTTCATCGCCGGCACGGGCAGGCCGGGATTGCGCGCCGCGCTCCCGGCCGCCTCCGGGTCGTCGAGCAGCTCCAGCAGCCGGGGCTCCGGGAGCCGGGCGTCGCGCGCCGCCGCGGCGCGCACGCCCGGCTCCCCGTCCCGGCTGAGCCGCTCGACGGCCCGCGCCGGCAGCTCCGGGTCGCGCAGCGCCAGGATCCGGGCGACCGGATCGCCGGCGTCCGCGAGGCGGGCGAGGCCCTCGCGCGGGAAGTTCGGATGCCCGGTGCGGTCCAGCCGGGTGATGAACGGCGACTCCAGGGCGACCGACAGCAGCAGCTCACCGGGTGGATCGGGATGCTTCTCCGACAGCAGCAGCCGGACGACGAAGTCCTCGTCGCCCGCCAGCCGCGCGACCAGGTCGGGCGGCAGGTGCGGGCTGTAGGCCGCGAAGCGGCGCAGCCCGGTGTGCGCGGACGTGGCGTACCGCCGCATCAGGTCGAGGTCGTCCAGCCGGTCCCAGAACCATTCCGGCGGCCTGACGCGGTCCTCCGGCCCGACGCGGTAGTCGATCGCCGCGCGCTGCTCCTCGGTCAGCTCGGGGCGCAGCGACACCGCGAGCCGCACCTCGTGCTCGGGGTCGCCCGCCAGGACGGCGACGAGGTCGGGCGGCAGGCTCGGGTTCGCGGCGACGGCCCTGCGGACGGCGTCCCGCCCGTCCCGGCACAGCGCCGCCGCCTGCCCCGGATCCAGCGGGACGCGGGCCACGGCGTCGGGGTCGCCGGCGGCCAGCAGCGGCGCGGCCACCTCGGGACGGCGGCGGGCGGCGAGCGAGACCGCCGTCCGCCGGACCTGCGGGTCGGGGTCCTCCAGCGCCGCGTCGACGATCTCGTCCGGCGGCTCCGGCCAGGTGAGCAGGGCGCCGCGGCGGACGCGGGCGTCCGGGTCCGCCGCGAGCGCGGCGCGGACGCCGTCGGGGAGGTCGCGGTCGAGGACGGCGTCGCGGACGCGCGGGTCCGGGTCGGCGGCCAGCCGCAGGACGACGTCCGCCGGCAGCGGCTCGCGGGTCCGCCGGTGCTCGGGGAGCGCGGCGAGCGACCGGCGCACGTCGGGGTCGGGATCGTCGGCGAGCAGCGCGCGGATCTCCGGCGGCGCGTGGCCCGCCACGGCGACCAGCCGCCGGGCGTGCGGGTCGGGATGCCGGACGGCGGCCGCGTAGACCGCGTCGGGCGCGTCCGCGCGGCGCAGCAGGGCGTGCCGCATGCGCGGCTCGGCCCGTTCCAGGATCAGCAGCAGGTACTCGACCGGGGCGGCGGGATTGGTCGCGACGCCCTCCAGCCGCACCGAGTAGAGCGTCCGCACCCCCGCGACCTCCTCACGCCGGCCACCGATCACGGTAGCCGCTGCGGCCGCCCGCCGGGAAGGCCGCCGGGCGGCGGACAACCCCCAGGCCAGGCGGTGTTGTCACCGGGTAACACCCACGGATACCGTTCGGTGTATGCCCGCTCGCCCAGCGCTCACCCCGCCCCACGCGCGTCCCGCGCGCACCGCCCGGCTACGGTGATCGCACCATGACGGGCGAAGCGGGCCGGAGGGCACCGGGATCCAGGCGCGATCCCGGCCGCAGGCGCGCCCTGCTCGAGGCGGCGGACCGGGTCATCCAGCGCGAGGGGCCCGAGGCCTCGATGGCCGCGATCGCCGCGGAGGCGGGCATCAGCAAGCCGATCCTGTACCGCCACTTCGGCGACAAGAGCGGCCTGTACCAGGCGCTCGCCGAGCGGCACACGCGCAAGCTGATCGAGGGCATCCGGGAGGAGTTCTCCCGGGACGACACGATCCGCGCGCGCACACGGTCCACCATCGACACCTACCTGGCGACGATCTCCAAGAACCTCAACCTCTACCGCTTCCTGATGCACCGGGCGAGCGCGGAGGACACCGCCACGCACAGCGCGATGAGCACGATGATCCGCGACGTGAGCCGGGAGCTGGCCGAGGTGATGATCGCCGAGGGCGAGATGGCGGACCGCACCCGCGCCTACGTGTGGGGCCACGCGATCGTCGGCATGGTGCAGACCGCCGGCGACTGGTGGCTCGACCAGGCCGACGAGGTGCCCCGGGAGGCCGTCGTCGACGGGCTCGCCGACCTCGTCCTCGGCGGGCTGCCGGCGGCCGCCTCCGGCGCCCGCGTCCCGCTGTTGTTCCCCGACCCGCGATCCCCGAGGTGACCGTGCAGACCGACGTGCCCGTGCCGACCGACTCCCGCGCGCAGACCGACGCGCCCGCGCCGACCGCCGCCGCGCCCGTGCGGGACCGCGCCGTGCCCGTGCGGGACGGCGCGCGCGAGGAGCCGGAGGTGCTGACCGAGCGGCGGCCCTGGGGCGCCTTCGAGCAGTTCACGCTGAACGAGCCGTCCACCGTGAAGATCATCTACGTGGAGCCGGGGCAGCGGCTCAGCCTGCAGCGGCACCGCGACCGCGACGAGCTGTGGGTCGCGCTGGACCCGGGCGCGGTGTTCGAGGTGGCGGGCCGCCGGACGCTGCCCGAGGTGGGGGAGCGGGTCCTGATCCGGGCGGGGCAGACGCACCGGCTGGGCTCGGACGGCCCCGCGGTCCGGGTCATGGAGATCGCGTTCGGGCACTTCGACGAGGACGACATCGAGCGGCTCGAGGACTCCTACGGCCGAGCCTGACCCTCGCCTCCCGGCCCGTCCGGGCGGGCGGGAGGAGGCGGTCAGCCGCGCGTCCGGCGGAACCGGGACCGCACCAGCGCCGCCGCGCCGGTCCCGGCCGCGCCCGCCGCGAGCACCAGCGCCACCGACGTCCACGGCACGTCCAGCTGGTCTTCGCCGCCCATCGCCCAGCCGTGCGGGCGCGGGCGCCGCGGGCGCCGCACGTCCAGGGGCACCCGCCCGGCCTGCCCGGACGGGACGCATCCGACCGCCACGGGCCGCCGTCCCGTCTCCCCGGCCACCCGGGCCTCGACGCGGAACCGGCCGTCGCGCACCGTGCCCTCGCCGGTCGCGGCGCCGGAGACGCGGACGCCCCGGTCCC
>NZ_WBMR01000178.1 GCF_008923365.1 Actinomadura montaniterrae | reverse complement strand
CGGACGCCGCCGCGCCGCCGCCGGCGCCTCCGCCGCCGTGCCCGCCGCCGCGCGCTCGGCGACCACGACCTTCAGCTCCGACATGATCCGCTCCTCGTACCCGTTCATGCGCCCTCCTTCGCGTACGCGAGCGCCATGCCCGCCTCCGGCACCAGGTCGCGCAGCACCCGCCGCGCCCGGTGCAGCCGCACCCGCGCGGTCACCGGCCGGATGCCGAGCGCCCCCGCGGCCTCGGTCACCGTCAGCCCGTCGACCGCGATCAGCTCCAGCACCGCGCGCACGCCGTCCGGCAGCTCGCCCAGTGCCCGGTAGGTGCGGCGGCCCGCGGCCTCCGCGTCGATGCGCTCCACCAGCGCCGCGATGTCGTCGGCCTCCAGCCGCCGCCGTCCCGCCTCCCGGCCGGTCGTGCGGCGCTCCCGGGCGGCGCGGCGCCGTTCGGCCGCGACCACGTTGCGGGCCACCCCGTACAGCCAGCCGACCTCCGAGCCCGCCGCGGGCCGGTAGGTGTGCGCCGACTCGATGACCGCGAGGAACACCTCGGCGGTCAGGTCGGCGGCGGTGTGCGGATCGTCGACCCGGCGGGCCACGAACCGGCCCACCGCCTCGACGTGCCGCCGGTAGAACTCCTCGAACGCCGCGGGATCTCGTCCCACGCGGGCGAGGCCGTCGTCGGATCCGGCCATGCGCTCACTCCCTCTCGCCGCTTCACCCCCACTTGGCTCGGGGGAGCGAACGCGTTACCGGAGAGTCTGCCGCCGGCGGCCCCGCCCCGCGCGGGTCACCGGTTGACGGCCGCCAGCACGTCGTTGGCGATCGCCTCGTCGATCCGGCCGTCCGGCGCGCCGCCCACGCCGATGCCCGCGATCGGGAAGCCCTTGTAGAACACCGGGACGCCGCCGGGCAGCGTGAGCGTGCCCGGGATCTGCTTGATCGTCTCGTTCCCGGACAGCGCGCTGGTCGGCTGGCCGAACGCCACCGCCGTGTACGCCTTGGCCTTCGCGGACACGTAGGTCTGCGGGCCCGCCTTGCGCGTGCGGACCACCAGCCGGATGGTGCCCGCCCGCTCCATGATCACCATGGTGACGCGCTGGTTCCCGTGCCGCCGGGCCGACTCCACGAACTCCCGGGACGCGCGGACGAGCGCGCTGTTCGACAGCACCCGCTCCGGCGCCGTGGCGCTGTCGTGCCTGCCGTGGCCATGGCCTTTCCCATGGCCGTTCCCGTGGGCATGGCCGTTCCCGTGGCCGTGACCGGGCTTGCCGTGCCCGTCCTGGACGGCGACGGTCGCGGCCGGCGCGGCGGCGGACGCCGGCCCTGCGACGCCGACCGCCCCGGCGGCGGCCGCGCCCAGCGCGACGGCGCCGCCGATGAAACGCCTGATCGACATGTTCCCCCCGATTCCCTGACATTCGGTCACATGGAGTGACCCTCCAGGTCGGAAAGTAACCGTGCGTGAGAATGGGGGACCACGCGTCGCGGGCAGCGTCCGGGCAACTCTCGGTAAAACACCCCGGTCAGCGGCCGCCGCCGTGCGAGCACCGTCCCGTCCCCTGGCAGGTCCCGCAGGTGCGGCCGCCCGACAGCGTGCCGCTGCCCCCGCATGTGGGGCATCCCGGGCAGTCGCACGCCAGGACGGCACGGTGGACGGGGACGGCGTGGCGGCTGATCGCGGTTTCGGGCATCGAGGTCTCCCATGGCGCGGTACGTGGTGATCGATAGGGCGCCGCCCTCGAGGCACGGCGGCGCACCTCTCCCGACGCGATGACTCTGCGTTGATGATGCGCGACTCTTCGTTTACCGCTCCGGCGCCACAGAGCCCGTCCCTCGCGGGTACGGCGCCCGCCCGCCGCCGCTGCTTGACATCCGGCCCCCGTGATGGATGCCGCAGCGGCGGCGGGCACCGGCTAGACGTTCGGGCCGTAGCCGGTGCATCGCGGCTTGAAGCCCGGCTCGTCGGGGCCGATGGCGTTGAGGACGATCTGCATGATCGGGCCGTCGAGCGTCATCCCGGAGTGGCTCACCGGGTCGTCGGGGCACAGGTCCTGCAGCAGGATGTTGGTGGAGTCGCCGCCGTGCAGGAACGAGTTCGCCAGCGGGGTGACGGTCGTGTCGTGCGAGGTCGCGATCGTCAGGTACCGGACGCCGGGAACGGTGTCGCCGTCGGCGAACAGCGCCTTCTGGAAGTCGGACCCCTCCTCCTGCTCGGGGTAGGTGGGCGCGCCGACGAACCGGTAGGCGTCGTTGACGAGCCCGAGGACGTGCAGCGACCGGCCGAGGTTCACCAGCCCCTGCATGGTGGTGCCGTGGTTGGTCGGCGCGAGCCCGATCATCGTGCGGACCCTGGCCGCGCCGCCGAGCCGCTTGATGTAGTAGTTCGGCATCATCCCGCCCTGGGAGCCGCCGATCACGTCGACCTTCGGGGCGCCCGTCGCGGCGAGCACGCGGTCGACGAACGCGCTCATGGTGCGGGCCGACGCGGCGACCTCGCCGAGTCCGTAGACGTGGCCGGCGGTCAGGGACGTCTCGCCGTAGTTGAACCCGTAGACGCAGTACCCCGCGTTGGCGAGGGCGGGCGCCATCATGGCGCCGGCGGAGCCGAAGTTGGACGTGGTGCCGTGCACGATCACGACGGGGTAGGGGTGCGCGGCGGACGGCCGGCAGGACCAGATGTTGGCCCCGGGGACGGCGTCCGGGCTGAAGAGGAAGTTGCCGATCGAGGTCGCCAGGTCGCCCACCGGGTACGCGGTCTCCGCCTCGGCGGGGGCGGGCGCAGCGGCGGGCGCGGTGAGGGCGGCGCACGCCGCCAGGGCGGCCGCGGTGAGGCGGCGCCGCATGCGGTTCCTTCGCGTGCGTTTCATAAGAACAACGGTATCTATTTGGAGACCGCGGATCTATGCGGCCGCGTGACAATGCGCGGGGTGCGGGTTCGTCGCCGGCGGTGGGCTCAGGCGCGCGGGCCGGGGGACCGGCCGGGCTCGCGGCGCGGCCGGTCGTCTCCGCGCGTGGCGTCGTTCGTGCGTGCGGTGTCGTTCGTGCGCGCGGCGTTGTCGGCGCCCGCGGTGTCGTTCGTGCGGGCGGCGTCGTCGTCGAGGGTGGCGGCCCAGCTGGCGAGGAGCCGCAGGGCGTCATGGCTGGAGGAGTCCGGGTTCGCGGTGTAGACCGTCATGTTCAGGCCCCCGTCGGCCGCCAGGTCGATCGACTCGTAGTCGAGGACGAGGTCGCCGACGGCCGGATGGTGGAAGGTCTTCGTCCCGGCGTGGTGCCGCCGCACGTTGTGCCTGGCCCAGCGGGTGCGGAAGTCGTCGCTGCGGGTGCACAGCTCGCCGATCAGGTCGGTGAGCACCTTGTCGTAGGGGTCGCGGCCCGCCTCCGTCCGCATCAGCGCGACCGTGATGTCGGCGGCGGTGTTCCACTCCGGGAAGAAGTCGGGCCCCGCGGGGTCGAGGAACTGGAAGCGCGCGATGTTCGGCGGACGCCCGGCCGGGCGCGGGCTCTGGTAGACCGGCCAGTACATGGCGCGGCCGAGCCGGTTGGCGGCGACGACGTCCATGCGCCCGTCGCGGATGATCGCGGGCGCGTCCGTCATCGCGTCCAGCATGCGCTGGAGCCCCGGCCGGACCTTCGGCGCGGAACGGCGGGTGCGGTGCGCGGCGCCGCCGGGCCCGGCGGCGCGGGCCAGGTCGAACAGGTGGGCGCGCTCCGCGTCGTCCAGTTGCAGCGCGCGTACCAGGGCCTCCAGGACGCTGTCGGACACGCCGGACAGGTTCCCGCGCTCCAGGCGGATGTAGTAGTCCACGCTGACGCCCGCGAGCATGGCGACCTCCTCGCGGCGCAGCCCGGGAACGCGCCGGTTCCCTCCGTAGACGGGCAGCCCCGCCTGCTGCGGCGTGATCCTCGCGCGGCGGGACGCCAGGAAGTCCCGGACCTCGTTCCTGCTGTCCATGCCTTCCACGCTATGCGGCATGCCCGCGGCGAGGGGGGTACTGCCGTTACCTGAGACAGCCGTCCCTGTTACAAGGCTCTGAGCAGGGGTTTCATGGCCGGTGGAAAGGAAGGGGAGCACATGGAGATCCTTGAGCGGCGGCCGGCGAGCAAGGCCCCGGCGGAATGGTTCACCGGCGACGTGTGGTTGGACGTGATCTACGCCGGGGAGGAGCCGTCGCGGGCCCGCCTGAACCTGGTGCGGTTCGCGCCGTGCGCCCGCACCGACTGGCACTCGCACGCGCTGGGCCAGACCCTGCACATCGTGTCCGGGGTCGCGCTCCTCCAGGAACGCGGCGGCGAGATCATCGAAGCCCGTCCGGGCGACACGGTCTACACCCCGCCCGGCCAGGAGCACTGGCACGGCGCGGCGCCCGACGCGTTCATGGAGCACCTCGCGCTGTGGGAGGGCACCGGCGACCCGGACGTCCCCGAGACGGTCTGGGGCGACAAGGTCACCGACGCCGAGTACGGCGGCCCGCGCTCCGGCGCCCGCGCCTGACCGCCTTTCCGAAGACGAAGTTTCCCGAACACGAAGTTTCCCGAAGACCGAGGAGTTCCGTTCCATGCTCGGAGCAGTGCTGCACGCACCCGGCGACGTGCGCGTCGAGGAGCGCGCCGACCCGGCGATCATCGAGCCGACCGACGCGGTCATCCGGCTGTCGGCGACCTGCGTCTGCGGGTCCGACCTGTGGCCGTACCGGGGCGTGGAGAAGCCCGACGGCCCCGCCCCGATGGGGCACGAGTACGTCGGCGTCGTCGAGGAGGTCGGCGCCGACGTCCGGACGATCAGGCCGGGCCAGTTCGTGATCGGCTCGTTCTGGGCGTCCGACGGCACCTGCGAGCTGTGCCGCGCGGGCTACCAGAGCTCGTGCGTCCACCGCGTGCTGATGGGCACGATCGGGACGCAGTCCCAGCTCGCCCGGATCCCGCTCGCGGACGGCACGCTGGTCGCCACGCCGGAGCCGCCGCCGGCGGACCTCGTCCCGAGCCTGCTCGCCGCGTCCGACGTGCTCGGCACCGGCTGGTTCGGCGCCGTGGCGGCGGACGTGGGTCCGGGCAAGACGGTCGCGGTCGTCGGGGACGGCGCGGTCGGCCTGTGCGGCGTCCTCGCCGCCCGGCAGCTCGGCGCCGAGCGGATCATCGCGATGAGCCGGCACGCGCCCCGCCAGGAGCTCGCGCGCGCGTTCGGCGCCACCGACGTCGTCACCGAGCGCGGCGCCGACGGCGTCGCGAAGATCAAGGAGATGACCGGCGGGCTCGGGGCGCACAGCGTCATCGAGGCGGTCGGCACCCAGGAGTCGATGGCGCAGGCGATCCGGTCCACCCGGCCCGGCGGCCACGTCGGCTTCGTCGGCGTCGCGCACGGCGTCGAGCTGCCCGGCGAGGAGCTGTTCTTCTCCCAGGTGCACCTGCACGGCGGGCCGGCGCCCGTCCGCCGGTTCCTGCCGGAGCTGGTCGACCTGATCTGGAGGCGGGAGATCGACCCGGGCCGCGTCTTCGACCTCACGCTCCCGCTGGCGGAGGCCGCCGAGGGCTACCGGGCGATGGACGAGCGCCGCGCGATCAAGGTCCTGCTGACGCCCTGATGCCGGGAACGGCGCGCGGCGGCGGTCAGGCGACCCAGGACGGGACGATCCGGCCCAGCCGGGCGGGGTCGGTGAGCCCGCTGATCGCGGTCACGGCGCCGTCCGCGACCGTGAAGGCCAGCACCGTCACCGGCCGCCCGCCGACCGTGATGAGGACGCCCGGCAGGCCGTCGACGAGGACCGGATGGCCGGTCGCGCCCGGCCGCGCGAACCGGCGCGCCTGCGCCGCGACCTCGCCCGCGCCGCGGACGACGACGCTGCCGCCGGGGCCGTGCGCACGCAGCTCGACGTCCGGGGCGAGGACGGCCAGCAGCCCGGCGACGTCGCCCCGGCCCGCCGCCGCCAGGAACGCGTCGACGACGTCCCGGCCGGCGGCGCCGGAGCCGGACGCGGGCGCGCCGGACCGCAGCCGTCCGCGGGCCCGGCTGGCGAGCATCTTGGCGGCCGGGGTGCTCCGGCCGAGGACCGCCGCGATCGCGTCGAACGGGACCTCGAACACGTCGTGCAGCACGAACGACACCCGTTCCGCCGGGGTCAGCGCGTCCATGACGACGTACAGCGCGAGGCCCACGGACTCGGCGAGCACCGCCTCCTCCTCCGGATCGATCCGGGCGATCGCGTCCGCGTCCGCGTCGAGGGGGAGCACGCCGATGTCCAGTTCGAGGGGCTGCTCGCGCCGCGTCCCGCGCCTGCGCAGCAGGTCGAGGCAGATCCGGCCGGTCACGGTGGTGAGCCAGCCGCGCAGGTCGTCGATGCCGTCGGCGCCGGTCCGCGCGAGCCGCAGCCATGCCTCCTGGACGGCGTCGTCCGCGTCGGAATGGGAGCCGAGCACGCGGTACGCGACCGCGTGCAGGTAGGGGCGCTGCGCCTCGAACTCGGCGGCGAGCTGGTCCTCTTCGGTCACGATCCTCCTCGGCGTGTGGCGGTCTCACTACCAGGACGCGCCGGGCGCCAGTGAGGTAACGCCGCGGGCCGCGCGTTACCTCCCGCCGCGTCCGGACGTCGTAGTGCCGTCCCCTGACCGGATGTTCCAAGGAGGAACGATGACGGCACGCATTCACGACGCGAAGAGCCGGCCCGACATCACGAAGGGCGTCCAGCTTCTGTTCAAGGAGGTGTACTCGGGCGGGGTGCCGCGCGAGACGCTGGAGCTGGTGCATCTGCGGGCGAGCCAGATCAACGGCTGCAGCGCCTGCGTCGACGCGGGCGCCACGGCGGCGGCCAGGGCGGGCATCGCCCAGGAGAAGCTGATGGGCGTCGCGGCCTGGTACGAGAACCCGCTGTTCGACGAGGCGGAGCGGGCCGCGCTGGCGCTCGCCGAGGCCGCGACGCGGCTGTCCGACCGGCCCGGCGCCGTCACCGACGAGATCTGGGCGGAGGCCGCGCGGCACTTCGACGAGCGGCAGCTCGGGTCGCTGGTGCTGATGGTGGCGGTCACCAACTTCTTCAACCGGATCAACACGACGTTCCGGATCCCCGCCGGGACGCGCTGGGACTGACCCCGGCGCCCGGCCGCGCCGCGCGGGCGGCGTGGCAGGATCGTGGCACGCCGACTATGTGGGGGTGTGTCCGGATTGTGGAGGGTCGGGTGCCGGGGCGGGCGCGGCTGATCGTCGGGGCCGTGCTGGCGTCGTTCGCCGGGGTGTACGTGCTGGCGGCGCCGGCGCGGACGGCGGGGCCCGGCCGGGTGGCGGCCGCGGTCGCCCTGGTGGCGGTCGTCCTGGGCGTGCAGATCGTCCGGGTCGTCGCGCGGGACGGCCGGTGGCGCTGGTGGATCCCGGTGCAGGCGGCGGCGGCCTACGCGGGCGTGCTGGCGTTCGGCACGTCCGCGGGGATCCTCGGGTTCGCGGCGGGCTCGCTGCTGCTGGCGGGCGCGTGGCCGCTCGCGGCGGCGGTCGTCGGGAGCGCGGCGGTCCTCGGCGGCGCCGACGTGACGATCACGTGCCTGCTCACCGGGCTGGTCGTCTACGGGCTGGTGCGGCTGGCGGACCGGGCGGACGACACCGCGGCGGCGCGGCTGCCGCTGACGCTGGCGGCGGTGGCGCGGGAGCGGCTGCGGATCGCGGCGGAGCTGAACCGCGGGCTCGGCGACGGGCTGCGGGAGATCTCGGAGGGGAGCCGCCGGGCGCTGGAGCGGCCGAAGGAGATCGCGGACGTGCTGGACGTCGCGCGGAGGTCGCTGAACGAGGCCCGCGCAGCGGCGGCCGATTTCCGCAGCATGTCGCTGGCCCCAGAGGCGTCGGCGGCGCGCGCGCTGTTGGAGTCGGCGGGCGTCCACGCGGACGTGCGGACGAGCCACAGCGAACCCTTGGGACCGGCCGGGGCGCTCCTAGCGATGGCATTGCGCGAGGCGGTCACGGACGTGGTGCGCGTCGGGACGGCGCGGACCTGCGTCATCGAGACCTCCGAAGCGGACGGGTTCGTGCGGCTGCGCGTCGTGAACGACGGGGTCCGCACGGCCGAGCTCGGCGAGGAGGGGCTGGAGGACGCCGCGCGGCGGGTGCGGGCGGCGGGCGGCGGCTTCTCCACCGGGCTGGGGGAGGACGGCAGGTTCGCGGTCGAGGCCTCGGTGAAGGCGGGCGAGCGGCCGGTGAGCCTGCCGGACCGGGCCGCCTACCGGCTGTCGGTGGGACTGCTGGCGGCTGTGCTGGCGGGGTTCTCCGTCAAGGGGCTGCTGCAGGTTCCGTGGGGGTGGGAGTGGCCGGTCGCGGCGGCGCTGCTCGTCTGCATCGGTGCCCTTCAGCTGCTGTGGACGAGCACCGGGCGGCCCAAGGCGTGGGCGCTGGGCCTCGCGGTGCTGAGCGTCGCGCCCGTGCCGCTGCTCGGGAAGCCGTGGCTGGGCGTCGCGGGGTTCCTGGTCGGGACGCTGCTGGTCGGCCTGCCGCGCAAGGTCGCGATCCCGCTGGTCGCCGCGGTGATGGCGGCGGTCGGGGCGGGCGCGGCGGGCCTTGGGCTCGGCGCCGCGGCCGTCACCAACTACGTGATCAGCACGCTGGTCACCGGCCTGGTCGTGTACGGGCTCGTCCGGCTGGCGCGGCTCGTCCGGGACCTGCGGGCGGCGGGGGAGGAGCTGGCGCGGGCCGCGACCGTCCAGGAGCGGCTGCGGGCGGCGCGCGACCTGCACGACCTGCTGGGGCACAGCCTCGCGGCGATCCTGCTGAAGTGCGAGCTGGCGCGTCGGCTCGCGGACGTCGATCCGGCGCGCGCGCGAGCGGAGCTGGAGGAGGTCGTCGCGATGGCGGAACGCGCCGGGCGGGACCTGGACGCCGCCACCGGCGGCGACGCCGGGCTGTCGCTGGACGGGGAGGCGCGTTCGGCTCGCTCGGTGCTGGCCGCGGCAGGGGTCGAGGTCGAGATGGACCTCGCGCACGGGGAACTGGCGGACGGGACGTCGGCGGTGCTCGGCACGGTGCTGCGTGAGGCCGTGACCAACGTGCTCCGGCACAGCGCCGCGAAACGTTGCGTCATCATGACCGCGCAAGAGGACGGTGTGGTCCGGCTGGTCGTGGAGAACGACGGGCTGGATCCGGCGGCACCGCGTACGGCTCCCGGGTCCGGAATCGGGAACCTGACGACGCGCCTGGCATCGGCCGGAGGGACGCTCAGCGCGCGCGCCGACGGCAAGGGCGGCTTCCGGGTGGAGGCCGTGATCGGCTGAAGCCGGCGGCTAGAGCCAGCCTGCCTCTCGCGCGATGCGGGCCGCGTCGGTGCGGTTGCGCGCGTTGAGCTTGGTGACGACGGCGGTGAGGTAGTTGCGGACCGTCCCGGCCGACAGGTGCAGCCGCTCGGCGATCTCCGGTGCCTCCGCGCCCTCGGCGGCGAGGCGCAGCACGTCCGTCTCGCGCGGGGTGAGCGGGTTGTCGGCGAGGTCCCAGGCGGTGAGGGCGAGCTTGGGGTCGAGGACGCGCTCGCCCGCGGCGACCTTGCGGATCCCTGCGGCGAGCTCGTCCGGCGGCGCGGTCTTCAGCAGGAAGCCGCGGACGTGCGCGGCGAGGGCGCGGCGCAGGTGGCCGGGCTTGCCGTGGCCGGTGAGGATCAGCGTGGCGACGCCGGGGAGGGCGTCGTGCAGGGCGGCGGCGGCCGCGAGGCCGTCCATGCCGGGCATGTCGACGTCCAGGACGGCGACGTCCGGGCGGGCGGCGCGGGCGGCGGCGAGGACCTCGTCGCCGCGCTCGACCTCGGCCACCACGGTCAGGTCCGGTTCGAGCGACAGCAGGGCCGCCAGCGCGCTGCGCACGACGTGGTGGTCGTCCGCGAGGAGCACGTTGATCACGGCTCATGTCTACCAGTGACGGCGTCACGGGCCGGACCATGACGAGATCACATATGACCGGTGATGTGCTCTCTGGTCCGTGAAGCCGCAGGTCAGAAGACTTGTCCGCATGGACGAAGCGGTGCGGATGGACGCGGTGAGCAAGGTGTACGGCAAGGGGAGGGGCGCGGTGGCGGCGCTGCGCGAGGTGTCGGCGGGCATCCCGCGCGGCCGGTTCACCGCCGTGATGGGCCCGTCGGGATCGGGGAAGAGCACGTTCCTGCACTGCGCGGCGGGCCTCGACAGCCCGACGTCCGGGAGCGTCCGGCTGGGCGACACCGAGCTGTCCGGCATGAACGAGACGAAGCTGACGGAGTTGCGCAGGCAGCGGGTCGGTTTCGTGTTCCAGGCGTTCAATCTGGTGTCGTCGCTGACGGTCGAGCAGAACATCACCTTGCCGCTGCGTCTCGCCCGTACGCGGGTCGACCGGAAATGGCTGGACGAGGTCGTCGAGAGAGTCGGCCTGAGCGAACGCCTAGGGCATCGTCCGGCGCAATTGTCAGGCGGGCAGCAGCAGCGCGTCGCCATAGCGCGCGCGCTGGTCACGCGTCCGGAAGTGGTGTTCGGGGACGAGCCGACGGGCGCGCTCGACACGATGACGGCCCGGGACGTCCTGACCCTGCTGCGCGAGACCGTCGACGCCATGGGGCAGACGGTCGTGATGGTGACCCACGACCCGGTCGCCGCGTCCTACGCGGACACGGTGCTGTTCCTCGCGGACGGCCGGATCGCCGACGCGATGGACGCGCCGTCCAGCGACAAGGTGGCGGCCCGCATGACCCGGCTGGGGGCGTGGAACTGATGCTGCGGATCGTCCTTTCCACGGTGCGGCACCGCAAGGCGGGGTTCGCGGGGGCGTTCGTCGCGCTGCTGTGCGCGGCGGCGCTGGTGTGCGCGTGCGGGGTTCTGCTGGACACCGGGCTGCGCGGCTCGGTCGCGCCGGAGCGGTACGCCGGGGCGCCGGTGGTGGTGACCGGCGACCAGTTCGTCCACCAGACGAAGATCAAGAAGAAGGGCAAGGTCAAGCACAAGGCGAAGGCGATCGCCGAGCGGGCGTGGCTGCCCGCCTCGACCGCGGACGCGGTCCGCGCGGCGGGCGCCCGCGACGTCGTCACCGAGGTCGCGTTCCCCGCGGAGATCGGCACCGCGCCGGACGAGTCGTGGGGGCACGGCTGGGAGTCGGCCGCGCTGACCCCGTTCACGCTGCGCGAGGGCCGGGCGCCCGCCGCCCCCGACGAGATCGTCGTGGACGCGGCGACGGCCCGCGCGAACGGCCTGCGCCCCGGCTCGCGGGTGCGGGTCGCGTCCGCCGAACCGGGCTCCTACCGGGTGTCCGGCGTGACGCGGCAGGCGCTGAAGGACCAGGCCGCGATCTTCTTCACCACCGCCGAGGCGCGCCGGCTGGCCGGGCACCCCGGCCAGGTCACCGCGATCGGCGCGACCGGCTCCAAGGCCGCGATCGCCGCCGCGCTGCGCGGCACCCGCGCCACCGTCCACACCGGCGCGGACCGCGGCCGGGCCGAGTTCCCCGGCGCCGAGCGGTCCCGGATCAAGCTGATCAGCATGGGCGGCGCGCTCGGCGGGACGGCGCTGCTCGTCGCGATCCTCGTCGTGTCCGGCACGTTCGCCCTCTCCGTGCAGCAGCGGCAGCGGGAGATCGCGCTGCTGCGCGCCGTCGCCGCGACGCCCCGGCAGGTCCGCCGGATGATCGGGCGGGAGGCGCTGCTCATCGGCCTCGCCGCCGGGCCGCTCGGCGCCGCCGCCGGGCTGCCGCTGGCGTTCTGGCTGCGCGACCGGTTCCGCGGCCTCGGCGCCCTGCCCCCGAACCTCGACCTGGTCGTCAGCCCGTTCCCGCCGGCCGCGGCGGCGGTGGCGGCGATCGTCGCGGCCGTCGCGGCGGCCCGGATCGCCGGGCGCCGGACGGCGCGGATCCGCCCCGTCGAGGCGCTCGGGGACGCGGCGATGGCCCCGGCCCGGCTCGGCGTCGCGCGCACCGCCGCCGGGCTGCTGGTCCTCGCCGGATCCGTCGTGCTGACGATCGTGCTCGCGGGCCTGCACACCGAGGCCGCGGCGAGCCCCGTCACGATGCTGACCGCGCTCGCCTGGACGGTCGCGGTCGCGCTGCTCGGCCCGGTCATCGCCCGCGCGGCCGTCGCCGTCCTCGCCGTCCCGCTGCGCGCGTTCCCGGTCGCCGGGCACCTCGCCGCCGCGAACCTCGGCGCGGGCGCGCGGCGCCTCGCGTCGGTGATCACGCCGCTGACCCTGATGATCGGGCTCACCGCCACGATCCTGTTCGCGCAGACGACCACGGGACGCGCCGCTGTGCGGCAGGCGACCGGCGGCACGCTCGCCGCGCACGTCGCAGGCCCGAAGATCCCGCACGGCACCGCGGAGGCGATCCGCCGCACGCCCGGCGTCGCCGCCGTGACGGAGGTCGTGCACAGCACCGTCCGGGTCGGGCTGGAGAACTACGGCGTCCAGGGCGTCACCACCGCCGGGCTGGACAAGACCATGGACCTCGACGTCCGCAAGGGCGACATCAAGGCGCTGGATCCGTCGTCCATCGCGGTCAGCACCACCGCGGCGTCGCGGCTGCACGTCGGACCCGGCGACACGCTCCGCCTCACCCTCGGCGACGGCACGCCCGCCGCGCTCAAGGTCGTCGCCGTCTACGGGCGCGGGCTCGGCTTCGGCGACCTCACCGTCGCCCACGACCTCCTCGCCGCCCACGTGGACGACCCGCGCGGCACAGTCCTCATCGCGGGCACGGCTCCGGAGAGCGTCCCGACCGTCAGCGCGTCGACCCTCGCCGAGGACACCGCCTCCGCGAACGCCGAGGTCAACTACATCGCGATGGGTCTGATCATCGCGTTCACCGCGATCGCCGTGGTCAACACGCTG
Source organism: Actinomadura montaniterrae (assembly GCF_008923365.1). GTDB lineage: Bacteria > Actinomycetota > Actinomycetes > Streptosporangiales > Streptosporangiaceae > Spirillospora > Spirillospora montaniterrae. Next base: position 6,696 of record NZ_WBMR01000178.1, on the reverse strand, counting down.
GCGATGTCGACCGCCGGCCGGGCCCGCGAGCTCGCCGTGCTGCGGCTGTCCGGCGCCACCCGCCGGCAGATCACCCGGATGCTCGGCGGGGAGACCCTCGCCGTCGTGCTGGTCGCCGGCGTCCTCGGCACCGCGATCGCGCTCGCGACCCTCACCGCGTTCGGACGCGGCATGACCGGCGGCGGGCCGTCCGTCCCGCCGCTCGCCCACCTCGGCGTGATCGCCTGGGGCGGCCTCCTCGCGGCGGCGGCCACGGCGCTGCCCGCCCGGCTCGCGATGCGGACCCGTCCCGCCGACGCCGTGGGCGCCCGCGAGTGACGCCCGGCCGGGCGCCCGGCAGACCTCCCCGGCCCCGCGGCCGGGGAGGTCTGGACAGATCGTCGCACCGGTTCTACTTTGTTCACGATCGCTCTAGGACCGATGGCGGAGCGGAGGTCAATGGTGAGCTGAGATCGTGGCGATTGCCAGGAAAATCGATCGCAACGCACCCTGACCATGGGCTCCCGCAATGGCTGACGAATCGCAGAACGACCCGCCTACCATTCCGCCACCGGCCGTTGCCGGCGCGTTAAGCCGCCGGCCCCTGCGGTTTCCCGGATAAGGCCGGTACATTGACCGCGGCAGGCAGTCGCCGGAAGACACGGCGCCCATCCGACATCGCCCCCGCGCGTGCGGCCGCGCGGGCACCCCTGGCTGGACGGTTGCATGGCTCGTCGTGAACGCCCGCTGGACCCGGCGGCCGGCCCGCTGGAGTCGTTCGCGCACGATCTCCGCGCGCTGCGGATGTCCGCGGGCGAACCGACCTACCGCCAATTGGCGCAACTCGCCGGATACAGCGCCTCGACGTTGTCGGAAGCCGCCAGCGGCGTCCGGTTGCCGACGTTATCGGTGACCCTCGCTTTCGTCGGCGCGTGCGACGGCGATACCGGCGAGTGGGAGCGCCGCTGGAAAGAGGTCCACGACGCCGTGCAGGCCGCGGAGGACGCGGCGCCCGACCCGGAAGAGGACGACGCGGGCGGAGACGGCGCGGGCGGAGAGGCCGTCGTCAAGCGGGAGATCCTGCGGCCGGAAGTGCCGGGAGAACCCGCGCCCGGACCGGTGCCGCGCGAATTCCATTCGATCGTCATCGGCCCCGCCGCGACCGGCGGGCGGACCAGGCGGAACGCCGCCGCGATCACCGCGGCGTGCCTCCTCGCCGCCGGGCTGTTCGTCGTCGGGCTGAGCGTCGGCGGGCGGGACGGCGGCCACATGCACATGGGCGGCTGCCCCATGCCCGCGAAGAACCCCAAGTTCACCGCCACCGCGTACGGCGCCGGGGCGCACGTCCGGTCCGGCGCCGCCCTCGACCGGCCGGAGGTGGCGACGTACCCGGCGGGATGCGTGATCGCGTTCACCGGGTTCTGCATCGGCGCGAAGGTCACCGACCGGACGGCGGGCATCCCGGACAGCCGCTGGTTCGTCCTGCCGGACGGCCGCGTCGTCGCCTCCGCCGTCGTCCACGGCAACCCGCCCGCGCACCTCGCGCCGACCGGGTGCGCCGGGGCGCTGCCGGCGCCGAAACGGCTGACGCTGAAGGCCATCGGCGCGCCGTCGCGGGACCCCCGGGTCGTGCTCACCGCGGCGGGCCCGGACGTGCAGATCGTGGGCTTCGCCGCCTACTACGCGGCCGACCCCGCCAGCCCGGAGCTCCGCCTGTGGCACCAGGTCGGGCTGACCGGCGACGCCGCGTCCGGCCTGTCGGTCACCTGGCGGCCCGACCGGCTCCCCGCCCCCGTCCACCCCGGCGACCGCGTCCCGGTCGCGGCGGTCGCCTGCTTCGGCGGCGGCGCCCCGGGCGAGGCGGCGGCCGTCGCGTCGCTGCGGCTCCCCGGCCCGCACGACGCGGCGTCGCTGGCGTCGCCGTCCACGACGGTCGACGCGTCGGCGCGCGAGGCCGCCTGCAAGTACCCCAGCGCCTCCTGACCGGACGGGCCGCCCGCGCCGCCGCCCGCGTCCACGGCTCCCACGTCCACGGCTCCCGGCGGTGGACTTCCCACCGCGGCCGTACAACACCGTGTCAATAGGGCCACCCACCCCGACCCGTCCGCCGGCACCCCCTCTGACCTGCCCGTACAGCCGCCGGCCCGGTGGCCCGGACAGACCCCGGCGGGCCGGATGTACGGCGCTGATTGATCTCTCTCGGCGGGTGTGTCGATCAATCAATGGGGCCGGTAGCAACGAGAGGCGACGAGCCGAGTCGACCCCACGGAAGCCCCACGGAAGGACGCACCGCATGAAGCTGACGAGGACCCGGGCCGCCATCACCGGGCTGCTCGCGACCGTCGCGGTCACGGGCGGCCTGGCGGCGGGCGCGGTGCAGGCGTCCGCCGCCCCGCACGCCGCGCCCGCCGCCGCGCCCGCCGCCCTGCCCGCCGTCGACATGGAGGCCACCGTCCTCGCCGCGCAGATCGACCCGCGGCGCGCCGACGACACGCTGACCCCGGGCGCGAAGGCGTCCGTCCTCGCCGTCGAGCAGGCGCTGCAGGCCAGGAACCTCCTGGACGCCCGCTGGGTGGACGGCTACTTCGGCACCGAGACCGTCGCGGCGTACGCGGCCTACCAGCGCTCCCTCGGCTACAGCGGCCTCGCCGCGAACGGGCTGCCGGGCGCGACGTCGCTGACCAAGCTCGGGGAGAACCGCTACACCGTCACCCGCAAGATCAGCCCGGGCGCGAAGGTGCAGCGCGACGGGTACACGGTCGACGCCCGCACGCAGGCGATGCTCGCCGAGGCCGAACGCCTGCTCGGCTTCAAGATCGTCCTGTCGCAGGGCTCCTACAACCCCGGCGGCGACCCGTCGTCCGCCGGCACCCACGACGGCGGCGGCGTCGTCGACATCAGCGTCACCGGGATGTCCGCCGCCACCCGCACGTCCGTGGCGCGCGCGCTGCGCCAGGTCGGGTTCGCCGCGTGGGTCCGCAACCCGAACCAGGGCGACTGGCCCTGGCACATCCACGCCGCCGCGATCAACGACACCGACCTGTCCAGCCAGGCGCAGCACCAGACGGGCGACTACTACCTCGGCCTCAACGGCCTGGCCGACCGGGGCGCGGACGACGGGCCGCGCGTCCCGATCCAGACCTGGGAGGAGTACCAGCGCACCCACTGACCGGGCGCGCCCACCGGGCCAGGCATCTCCACACCCCCTATCGAAAGAGGAGACCATGCCGCACCTGAAGAAGACCCTGACGTTCGCCGGCGCAGCGCTGGCCCTCACCGCGCCCCTCGTGGCCTCGGTTTCGCCCGCGTACGCGGCGGGCCGCGACGGGGTCTGCGACAGCGGTGAGTTCTGCTACTACTACAACAGCAACGAGGCCGGGTCGATCTCCGACTTCACCACCTCGATCGGCGACTACGGCACCACCCAGCCCTCCTGCTACGACTTCAAGAGCGCCGGAAGCGGCCAGGGCGTCTGCGTGAAGAACAACGCGGCGTCGGTGTGGAACCGCACGAGCCACACGGTGCGGGTCTACTACAACAGCAATTACGGCGGCGCCTACCAGGACTTCGCGGCCGGCGCGAAGGGGAACCTGAACGCCACGCTGAAGAACAACAACGCCTCGCACCAGATCCTCGACGGGTCGGGGCAGACGCCGCGCAACGACTACGACGGGAACGCGCGCGGGTTCGCGCAGAACAACTGCACCGCGTTCGCGGCGTGGCGGATCGCGAGCCGGCTCGGCGTCCCGAACTTCTCCAACTCGTGGAAGACCACCTGGGGCAACGCGGGCACCTGGGACGACGCCGCCCGCCGGGTCGGCGTGACGGTCAACAAGACGCCGTCCGTCGGCGCGATCGCCGTCAACGACGTCCACAAGGTCGGCCACGTCGCCTACGTGAACAGGGTCTACTCCGACGGCTCGTTCGACGTCGAGGAGTACAACTGGAACAACCCGCTCGCCTACGGCACGCGCTCGCACGTGCACGTGAGCACCGCCCAGGCCGACTTCCAGTGGATGCTCCACTTCTGAGAGGCGGCCGGAAATGGCGATGCGCGCACGGTTGATCGGCCTGCTCACGGCCGTGGTGACGGTGCTGGCCGGAGTCGTGGTGGTGGCCGGGCCAGCGTCCGCGGCGTCCCGTGACGGGGCCTGCGACAGCGGCGAGTTCTGCTACTACTTCAACAGCGACGAGGCCGGGTCGATCTCCGACTTCACCAGTTCCCTGGACGACTACGGGACGACCCAGCCGACCTGCTACGAATTCAAGGGCGCCGGGAACGGCCAGGGCGTCTGCGTGAAGAACAACGCGGCGTCGGTGTGGAACCGCACGAGCCACACGGTGCGGGTCTACTACAACAGCAACTACGCCGGTGCCTACCAGGACTTCGCCGCCGGGGCGAAAGGCAACCTGAACGCGACGCTGAAGAACAACAACGCCTCGCACCAGATCCTGGTGTCGCAGCCAAGCGGGTGCAAGACCGACGGGTCCAACACCACGCTGCCGTCCTCGATCCTGGTGTACCGCGTGAGCCTCGGCCGCGTGGACCGGGTGGACTTCAAGACCTACGTCAAGAACGTCCTCCCGAACGAGTGGATCTCGAGCTGGCCGAGCGCCTCGCTGGACGCCGGGGCGATGGCCGTCAAGAGCTACGCCTGGTACTGGGCGCTGCACTCGACCCGCAAGACCTCGGGCGGCGCGTGCTACGACGTCCGGGACGACACGGGCGACCAGGTGTACCGGCCGTCGTCGGCGGTGTCGTCGACGTCCGCGGCCGTCGACCGCACGTGGTCGACCCGGATGACGCGCAGCGGCAACATCCTGATCGCGCACTACTGCTCCACCACGACCGCCTGCGGCGCCTGGGTGGACGGGAACTGGATGTCGCAGTACGGCTCGCGCGACATGGCGAACGCCGGCTCGGACTTCCGGGCGATCCTCCGCCACTACTACCGGGACATCGTCCTGTCCTGACGCTCTCCCGCTCGCGGCGGGGCACCGGCGATCCGGCCGGCGCCCCGCCGCTTCGCGTCCGGGGTCAGCCGTGCGCGGCGGTCGGCGACGGCGCCGCCGCCGGGCCGTCCGCCGGCTCCTCGGTCGGCTCCGGGCCGACGAAGAGCATCACCTGGCCGTCCGCCCACGGGACGGCGTCGTGGACGTACCAGTTGCCCGGCACCTGCCCCGGGTAGCGGACCTGGCTCTCGTTGCCCACCATCACCCGGTACTCGGGGACGGTGACGTTCCGCTTCTTCAGCGCCGCCAGCACCTCGGACACGTGCCGCTTGCGGTACACCATCCCGTGCATGGCCTCGCCGCGCGCGGTCGCCGCAGCGGTGCTCTCGTACTGCTCGCCGTGCCGTGCCGCGCGCCCGAAGACGATCGTGGCGGTGCCCGTGTAGCCCTCCCGGATCCGCACCCCCACCGTGCAGTCGTCGCCGCCGCTGGCGACCTCGCAGGCGCCCTTGACGCGGATCTCGGTGACGTCGTCGGGACGCGCCGTGGCGCCGGTGTCCTCCATCACGACGGTGCCCACGATCGACGGCGAGACGGGCACCAGGCTCAGGTTCACGTGCAGGCCGTGCGCGGCGAACTCCTGCTTGTACCGTGCCGGGTCGGCGTACGGGTCGCGGATCCGCACGTCGATGTAGCGGCCCTTGCGGGTGAAGCTGAGCGCGGCGGCGAGCTGCACCCGCGCGTGCGTGCCCGCGGTCGGTGCGCTGCCGGACGGCGCGGGCCGCCCCGGATCGCCGGAGCCCCCGGACTGCCCGGCGAGCACGGCGGCGACCGCCGCCGCGGCGACCCCCGTGGCCAGCAGCGGAAGCCCGATCGCGAGGCGGCGGCGCGTACGGCGCGGGGCCGGGGCGGCGCCGGGCCCGGCGGCTTCGGCGGGCGCGGCGGTGATCCGTCCGGCCAGGTCGGCGGCCGCCTCGTCGGAGAGCAGCTCGGCGGCGCGGGCGTCGGTGACGGTGGCGAGGCGGCCGACGAGCGGGTCGATGTCGTGGTTCATGCGCGTTCTCCGTTGATGACCGCTGCGGGCATGGCGTGGGCGTTCGGGGCCTGGGCCCCCTGCCGGTCCAGGGCGCGGGCGAACCGGCGGCGGGCCCGGTGCAGCCGGATCCGCACCGCGTTGCGCGAGCACCCGAGCACCGCGGCGATCTCGCCGTGGTCCAGGCCCTCCCAGCCGACCAGCGACAGCAGCTCCCGGTCGCCGCCGGACAGCTCGCCGAACGCCGCGGCGATCGCGGCGAGCTCCCCGTCCGGAGGCGGGACGCGGTGCCCCGCGAGGTCGGTGCGCAGCCGTCCCGCGAGGTCGCCGACCAGCGCGGACCGGCGGCGCTCACCCCGGTGGTGGTTCGCCAGCACGCGGCGGGCGACGCCGTACAGCCACAGCCGGGCCGCGTCGCCGGGGGGCACGTCGTCCAGCCGCCGCCACGCGATCAGGAACGTCTCGGCGAGCACGTCGGCCGCGTCCTGCGGGTCGGCCGTGCGGCGCAGCGCGTAGCCGAGGAGCCCGGCGCGGTGGGCCGCGTAGACGTGCTCGAAGCGGCGCCGCCGCTCATCGGGCGGGCGTGGTGCCTCCGGACTGGCTGACACGTGACTTCCTCTCGCCGTACGGACCGGACGCCCACCACATGTCCGTCACAGCGCGAGCATTTCACCGCCCGCCGCCCGCCGCCCGCCGCCCGCCGCCCGCCGCCCGCCGCCCGCGGCCCGCCG
>NZ_WBMR01000177.1 GCF_008923365.1 Actinomadura montaniterrae | reverse complement strand
TCCCCGGCCCGTTCCCCGGCCCGGGGCCGGGCGGCGCCGGCGACTGGACGGGCGGCGCCCCGCGCCCGGCGGGCGGCGGGTACACCTGGCGGCGGCTCGGCGGCGGGCTCTCCGGGAAGCAGGCCAGGCTCTCGCCCTCGGTGGAGTGCCCGAGCTGGAACTCCCGGTGCCCGCCGATCTCCATCCGCTCGATGCGTCCGCCCTGGCAGAACGTGCCGTTGCGGCTGCCGACGTCCTCGATCAGCCAGCCGTCCGGGCCCGTCCGCAGCACCGCGTGCCACCAGGAGACGCGCGGGTCCGCCAGCGCGATGTCGGACGCGGGGTCGCGGCCGATGCGGTAGGAGCCCCCGGGGCGCAGCCGGTGCACCCGGTCCCGCGTGCGGACGACGAGAACGGGCGCGGCGAGCGATTCGGCGGAAGGACCGGCCGTCATGCGGGGAGTGTAAGTCCTCGCCCCGGAAATGTCGCGGCCCGTTTTCCGGACCCGGTATCGGCGGGACACCGGTCCCATTGACACGGCCGGGGCGACGGAATTGAGTGAGCGCCATGGCGAATCCGCCGGGCGCGGCTGCCGTCACCCGTGTCGAACGCCTTCCGCGGCGCGGGCGGCCACGGTGGCTGACCGTCCTGATCTGCGCCGTTCTGCTGCTCGCGCTGCTCCTCGTGGCGGCGGACCGCGGCGGCGTGGTGTTCGCGCAGCACGAGATGGCCGTGCAGATCAAAAAGGAGGGATTCCCGGCGACACCGAAAGTGACGATCAAGGGATTCCCGTTCCTCACCCAGGTCGCGTCCCGGCACTTCGGCGATGTGCGGCTCGAGGCGAGCAGAATAACCGAGGGCCCCTTGCGCATCACGAACCTCAAAGTGCGCGCGCGGGACGTCCGGGTCGATTCGGGATTCAGCAGCGGGACGCTCGGCACCGTGGACGGCACGGCGTTCGTCAGCTTCAAGGACCTCGCGAGCGCGAGCGACAACCCCGACCTCGTGCTGACCGCCGCCGGGAAGAACCTCGTCAAGGCCAAGATGGACCTCGGGATCACCGAGGCCACCGCGACCGCGACCGTCACCAAGCAGGGCAACAGCATCGTGGTGAGGACGCAGTCGATCGAGGGCTTCTCGCGCTCGGACATCGGCGACGACCTCGACTTCACCGTCCCGGTGAGCGGCCTGCCGATGGGCCTGTCGTTCCAGAGCGTCACGGTCTCGTCGAACGGCGTGGGCCTCCACGTGGTCGGCCGGAACGTGAAGTTCAGCGACTCCTGACCGTCAGAGGAGGGCGACGGCGGCGTCGACGGCGGCGCGGACGTCGCCGTCCGGCGGGTAGAGCAGCGAGCGGCCGGCGACCAGGCCCCGCACGCCGGGCAGCCGCAGCGCGCGGCGCCACCCGTCCAGGACCGCGCGCGGGTCGTCGCCGATGTCGCCGCCGAGCAGCAGCAGGGGCAGCGTCGTCGCCGCCACGACCCGCTCCATCCCCGGCACGACCGGCACCTTCAGCCACGTGTACGCCGACGTGGCGCCGAGCCCGGACGCGACCGACACCGCTCGGATCATCGCCTCCGGCGTCAGCAGGTTGCGGATGCGCCCGTCGACGCGGTGCGCGACGAACGGCTCCACCATCGCCATCAGCCTGTGCCCCGCCAGGCCCGTGACCGCGCGGCCGCACGCCTCCAGCGTCCGCGCCGTCGCCGGGTCGGCGTCGTCGATCCGCAGCAGCATCTTGCCGCCGTCCAGCCGGGACGCCGCGACCGCGTCCGCGTCGTAGGCGGTGAACCGGTCGTCGATCTCGAACGCCGTCCCCGCGAGCCCGCCCCGGTTCATCGAGCCGATCGCGAGCCTGCCGTCGAGGACGCCCAGCAGCGTCAGGTCCTCGATGACGTCGGGCGTGCCGAGCACGCCGTCGACGCCGGGGCGCTCCAGCGCCGTGCAGAGCCGCTCCAGCAGGTCGCGCCGGTCGGCCATCGCGACCGGGTCGCCGCCCGCCGCGAGCGCGCCGCGCGCCGGATGGTCCGCCGCGATGATCATCGGACGGTCCGGGAGGGCCGGGAGCCGCACCCGGCGCGCCGCCGCCTCGGCGACCGCCTCCGGCCGCGCGGCCCGCACCTCCGTCAGCTCGCCGATGCGCACTCCGCCGAGTCTGCTGACGATCACGGCGCGCTGTCAATCGGGCCCGCCTCGCGGCCGCCCGCGCGGCGGCCCGGGCGGCGCCGGCGCTCAGCCGGAGTCGGTGATGATCTCCGCGACCTGCCGGGCCGTCTCCGTCGGCAGCGGCGCGGGCAGCCCCTTCCACTTGCGCGACGCCGCCACCGCGGCCGCGCCCGCGCCGCCCCCGTACGCCAGCGCCGCGACGAACGACGCCAGCTCCGGCGGCAGCTTCTTCTCCAGCAGCAGCACGTTCATCCGGTACGTCGCCGCGGTCGCGAGGACGCCGAGCGTCCCCGCGAGCGCGCCGAACCGCAGCGCGGGCACGCGCTTGCGCGCCTTGGTCAGCATCTCCTGGTGCGCGGCGTCGATCACCTGCCGGACGAGCGCCAGGTTCTGCTCCACCGGATCGTCCTCGATCTTCGCCGCGGCTCGCGACTTTGCCATGACCCCGGCTTACCCGTTGCGTTGCGAAGGATTCCGGGGAGCAAACTATCACTGTAAGTAACTTTATGCGTGCTGTAAGTTGCGGAGCGTCCCCGAGCAGGAAAGGCGTGTCCGGTCGATGCAACCGTTCGAGCTGCCCGACTTCTACGTCCCGTATCCGGCCCGGCTGAACCCGCATCTGCAACGGGCGCGCGCGCACAGCACCGCCTGGGCCCGCGAGATGGGCATGCTCGACGACGCCCGCGACCCCGGCACCCCCGACATCTGGGACGAGGCCGCGCTCGACGCGATGGACTACGCCCTCCTGTGCGCCTACACCCACCCCGACTGCGACGGCGCCGAACTCGACCTCGTCACCGACTGGTACGTCTGGGTCTTCTACTTCGACGACCACTTCCTCGAGGTGTTCAAGAAGCCGCAGGACCAGGCCGGCGCCCGCGCCCACCTCGACCGGCTCCCCGCGTTCATGTCGCTCGACCCGCCCGAGCCGGAGAACGCCGTCGAGCGCGGCCTCATCGACCTGTGGGCCCGCACCGTCCCCGCCCGGTCCGCCGCCTGGCGGTGCCGGTTCGCCGAGAGCACCGGCGCGCTGCTGCGAGAGTCGCTGTGGGAGCTGTCCAACATCAGCGCGGGACGCGTCCCGAACCCCGTCGAGTACGTCCAGATGCGCCGCAAGGTCGGCGGCGCCCCCTGGTCGGCTGACCTCGTCGAGCACGCCGCCGGCGTGGAGGTCCCCGCCCGCGTCGTCGGCACCCGGCCGCTGCGGGTGCTGAAGGACGCCTTCGCCGACGGCGTCCACCTGCGCAACGACATCTTCTCCTACCAGCGCGAGACGGAGCGCGAAGGCGAGATCAACAACTGCGTCCTGGTCGTCGAGCACTTCCTGGGCGTCGGCGCGCAGCAGGCCGCCGACACCGTCAACGACCTGCTGACCTCGCGGCTGCGCCAGTTCGAGAACACCGCCCTCACCGAACTGCCCCCGCTCTACGAGGAGCACGCGCTCACCCCCGCCGAAAGGGCCGCCGTCACCGCCTATGCCAAGGGCCTCCAGGACTGGCAGTCCGGCGGCCACGAATGGCACCTGCGGTCGAGCCGCTACATGAACGAGAAGTCCCGCGGAACGTCGGCCTCGCGCGTCCCCGCCCTGCTCAAGTCGGTCCGGCTCAGCCGCCCTCACGTCCCGTTCCAGAAGGTCGGGCCGACGCCCCTCCCGGAATTCGACCTGCCGTACGAGGCCCGCGTGAACCCGCACCGGGAAAGGGCCCGCGAGAACGTCCTCGCCTGGTGCGCCGCCATGGGCATGTTCGGCCCGCTCCCCCGGCATCCCGCCCCGCTCTGGACGGCCGAGAAGCTCGCCGGGTTCGACTTCGCGGTCTGCGCGGCGTCCCTCGCCCCCGACTCGCCGCCCGAGTCCCTCGACCTCGCCACCCAGTGGCTGGCCTGGGGCACCTTCGGCGACGACTACTTCCCCGCCGTCTTCAACCGCGACCGCGACCTCGCCGGCGCGAAGCGGTTCCGCGCCCGCATCCCCGGCTTCATGCCGCTGGACTGCGGGCCGACGCCCGTCCCGGAGAACCCGTTCGAAACCGGCCTCGCCGATCTGTGGCACCGCACCGCGTCCCCCATGTCCCGCACGGGCCGCTGCGAATTCCGCGATGCCGTCGACGACATGGTCGAAAGCTGGCTGTGGGAACTGCACAACCACGTCCAGTCCCGCATTCCCGACCCCGTCGACTACATCGAGATGCGCCGCCGCACCTTCGGGTCCGAGCTCACCATGGCGCTGTCCCGCATCGGCCATTCCCGCGAGATCCCCGCCGAGGTCTTCGCGACCCGCACCCTCCAGGAACTCGAGGCGTCCGCGATGGACTGCGCCTGCCTCCTCAACGACGTCTTCTCCTACCAGAAGGAGATCGAGTACGAGGGCGAGCTGAACAACGGCGTCCTCGCCGTGCAGCATTTCCTCGACTGCGGCCGCGACCGGGCCGTCCCCATCGTCAGCGACCTCATCTCGTCGCGCCGCCGCCAGTTCGAGCAGCTCGCCGCCGAACTGCCCGCCCTGGCCGCCGACCTGGGCCTCGACGACGCGGCCCGCACCGCCCTCGACGCCTACGTCACCGAACTCCGCGACTGGATGGCCGGCATCCTCAAATGGCACCACGAAACCACCCGCTACAACGAACGCACCCCCACCCCTCCGCTAGGGGGCTCCGCCTTCTGTCTCTTCGAGACGACCATCGGCTGACCCAGCACCCCGCGCACAGATCGCCCTCTCCAACCTCCCCTCGCCCCTCCGCCGGTCGGGGCGGGCCTGTCAGGGGGTTTCGGGGGTGGGGGTAGTGGCTTTGGTGCGGGTTATGGTGCGGGTGAGGAGGGCGCGGGCCTCGGCCAGCTCGGCGGCGCGGCGGTCCAGCTCTTCGAGGCGCTCGTGCAGCACCTCCAGCGCGCCGGGGCAGGGGCGCAGCGCGTCGACGCCGGCGGCGCAGGGCAGGAGGCGCGCGATCGACCGGGTGGGCAGGCCGGCGGCGAGGAACGCGCGGATCCGGGCCACCGTCAGCTCGGCGTCGTCGCCGTACTCGCGGTAGCCGTTGGCGCGGCGCCGCGACTCGAGCAGGCCCTGGTCCTCGTAGTAGCGGATCAGCCGCTCGCTCACCCCGGTGCGCCGGGACAGCTCTCCGATCAGCACGGACGACCTCCTCGTCTTGACCTTCCAACGGTGTCAAGGGCCGACAGTGGGGCCCTATTCCGCAGGGGAGGAAAAGATGATCATCGATGCGCACGGGCACGTCCACGATCCGGTGGAGGACCACATCGCCCTGCTGGACGAGGCCGGGGCCGAGCGGGCGGTGCTGTTCGCGACGCGCCCGCATCCCGAGCGGGCCGCCGACCTGGCGTCGCTGCGCCGGGAGATGGACGTCCTGAGCAGGAGCCTCGGCGGGCAGGCGAACGCGCTGGAGTCCTACGAGGCCGCGTGGGCGGAGCACGCCGCTGCCCTCGCGGCGTACCCGGACCGCTTCATCGGGTTCCTGTCGGTCCCGCTCGACATGAGCGGCGAGGAGATCGCCGCGATGGTGGAACGGGACGTGGCGGCGGCCGGCCTGCACGGCATCGGCGAGCTGACGCCGCCACCGGGACGGGCGGCGCTCGTCGAGCCGGTGCTGCGGGCCGCCCGCGACCACGGTCTGCCCGTCGTGGTGCACGGGTCGGCGCCGACGACGGCGGAGGACCTGGAGACGCTCGCCGGGCTCGCCCGCCGGTACCCGAGCGTCCCGCTGGTCGTGAGCCAGCTCGGCGGGGCGCACTGGATGCGCGCGATCGAGCTCGTCCGCGACACGCCGAACATGTACCTGGAGCTGTCCACGGCGCCCATCGTCTTCGCGGTGCGGGTGGCGGTCGCGGAGATCCCCGACCGCACCCTGTTCGGCTCCGACGCGCCCTACGGCGACCCCGTGCTCGCGCGCATGACCGTCGAGCGCGTCACGTCGCCCGGCGAGGCGCGCGACCGGGTCCTCGGCGGCACCCTCGCCGAGCTGCTCGGCCTCTGAGCCGGTTGGGCGGCGGCCCCGGGGGTAGGGCGTGACCTGCGAAGACACGGTGAGGCGCGAGTCATCCGGGGGGCGCCGTGCGGCGACGGTGGCGGCAGCGCGCGCGGACGGCGCGCTGGCCGGCGGGGGCGGGCATCGCGGCCTGGCACTGGCTCCGGACGGCCCGCACCGCGAAGCGCGAACGGCTCCGGACGGAGCCGGGCTTCGACATCGCGGAGACCCCGGCCCGCGGCGGGGACCGCATCCAGGGGCTGCGGCAAGGGGTCGGGCCCGTCTACCAGCGCCGCTACACGGTCCGGATCGAGGGCGGCGACCTGGACGCGTCCGGGCTGATGGAACGGCTGCGCGCGGACGTCAACGCCGCGTCGCCGGTCGAGTTCGCGGTCTTCGACAAGATCGCCGGGGCCTCGCCTCGGCTCGACCTCGGGGACGAGTACGACGTCCACATGCCGGGGCCGTGGAACTGCCCGGTGCGGGTGGTGGAGCGCACGCCGCTGTCGTTCCGGCTCGCGACGCTGAGCGGGCACGTCGAGGCCGGCGAGATCGAGTTCCGGGCGCGGGACGCCGAGGACGGCGGGCTCTGGTTCACGATCGAGTCGTGGACGCGGAGCGGCGACCGGCTGGCGGACGTCCTCTACGACCGGGTCGGCATGGCGAAGGAGATGCAGCTCCACATGTGGACCCATTTCTGCTCCCGGGTGGCCGAGATGGCAGGGGGCCGGACGGCGGGGGACGTCGAGGTCCTCACCGAGCGCACCGAGATCGCCGGGGACTCCCGGGTCGACGGGCGCCACCTGGCCCGGCCGGCGGCCGCCGCGCTCGCCCGGACGTTCACGGCGCTGGCGAAGGCGCGCGGCGGCCGGCCGCTGCATCCGCGCGGGGTCGTCCTCGACGCCGTCCTGCGGTTGTCCGGCACTTCGCGCTTCTGGGGCGTCCCGCTGCTGGACGACGCGGCGGAGCTGCGGGGCCTGGCGCGCCTGTCGCGGTCGATCGGCCTGCCGGCGCCGTATCCGGACGTCCTCGGGCTGGCGTTGCGGTGGCGGCAGCCCTCGGAGGACGGCGACCCGGCGACCGCCGAGTTGCTGCTCGCCACGACGGGCCACGGGCGGGCCGGCCGCCACCTGCTCCGCCCGGCGACCCACTGGGGGCCCGGCTTCTACGGTTCGCTGCTGCCGTACACGGCGGGCGACCGGTACGTCCTGCTGGGCGCGTTCGCCCGGCGCGCCGTCCCGGCGGACCCGGCGGCGCTGGCCCGTGCCGCCGGGGAGGGCCCGATCACGCTGGATCTGGTCGTGGCCACGGGCCTCGGGCCTTGGGAGCGGTTCGGGGAGCTGGTCCTCACCGGGCCCGCGCGCACCGACGACCGGGAGCCGGTGCGGTTCAACCCCGTGCGGCACCCGATCCCGGGGCTGCGGCCCGCCGGCCCCCTCCAGCAGGTGCGGGGGCGCGCCTACGACGCCGTCCACGACATCGACGGTGGCGCGGACGTGAGGAAGACGGGCCGCCGGAAGGACACCGCCCGGCGCAGGGGCCCGCGCGCACACCGCCGGCTCCAGCGGCGCTACGAGGAGCTACGGGACCGGCCGGTGAACTTCGAGCCCCGGGAACGGCCGGAGAACGCCGGGCCCGCCGGCTGGCACATCGACGACCACCGGCAGCCCCTCCCGCGGGAGCGTCCCGGCCCGCCGGAGCCGGACGGCAGCTGGGAGATCGCGCGCCGCCTCGTCCGGGACTACGAGTTCGCCGATCCGCGGATCATCCGCAGCGCCTACCGGACGGGCGCGCCCGAGCCCGGCGCCGACATGCTGCTCGAGGCGAGGTTCTTCGGCCTGCGCTTCCACCTCGGCGTCCGGGTCGGCGACGTCGTCGACGCGGTCGTCGAGGAGGACGGGCGGCAGGTGCGCGTGTGGGGCTGGAACTACCGGACGCTCGAAGGGCACCTGGAGCGCGGGCAGATGGACCAGGAGGTGCGCAAGTGGCTCGACACCGGGGAGGTCGAGTTCCGCCTGCGCGCCTTCTCGCACCGCGCCGCCATCCGCGATCCGTTCGTCCGCCTCGGCTTCGTCCTGTTCGGCCGGGCCACCCAGCTCAAGTACCAGCGGCGGGCGTGCCGCCGCATGTCGGACCTCACCCGGGCGGCCCTCGCCGCGCGGGGGCGCGCGCGGACCGCAGACGCCGGGGTCAGCCGGTGAGGGAGTCGCGGACGGTCATCAGCGCGAAGCCCAGCAGGTTCGTCCCCTGCCATTCGGCGGGGTTCTGCGCCCGCGGGTCGTCGGCGGCGAGGCCGATCCCCCAGACGCGGTCGAGGGGGCTGGCCTCCACGAGGACGCGGTTTCGGGTCCCGGCGAGGTAGTCGCGCAGCTCGGCGTTCTGCGTGAACTTCGCCCGGTTCCCGGCGACGACGATGGACGTGCGGCGGGCGACCCAGGCGTCCTCGTCGAAGCCGCGGACGCGGCGGCCGAGGTCCTTGGCGGCGCCCGGGTGGGGCGCGGCGACGACGGCGGCGGCCGTTTCCTCGTCGGAGAACAGGCGGGCCTTCTCCGCCATCATGTAATGCTCCGCCGTGGCATAGGTCACTCCGTCGACGGTGAATGGGGACGGCCACCATTGGCTGAGATAGCCGGGACCCGGCTTCCGGTGGCCCCAGAAGAACAGGTACTTCGGCGGGCTGCCCTCGTCGTGCAGGCGGATGAGCTGCTGGACGTCCATGCCGACGATGGTGGCAGGGCCCGGCCCCGGGCGCCATCCGGTTCCGGGCGGGCGGAATGCGGCACCGGGGCGGAGCGTTATGCGGGTGCAGGCCTCGCGGTCTAGACCATTTTGCTAAACCAGGTGGGTCATCGGGGAAGATCTCCTTATTTCGGTCGGCCCGGATGCCGAGAATCGCGGGCCGTCGTCAACGGGAGGACAGCAGTAGAAATGGACAACGCCCTGGCGAACCCTCGTCGCACCCGGATCAACTCGTGGCCGGAGCGGCGCCCGGCGGACACCGACGCCGAGCGCCCCTTGGACGCGGAGGCGGGCGCCCCGGAGGACGACCTCGCCGCACGTTGACCGGCCGGTTTCGGCCGCGACCAGGACCCGCCCGGCGTTCCGGGCGGGTCCTGCTCTTTTCACCTGCTCACACGCATGATCGTTAACGGGTGGAGAGACGTCATCCGCCATCGGGCGTACATGACCTCCGCTGAAGTGCGGTGCCTCGTCAATCGCCTGCCGTTGACGCTTTACCCCGTCTTTGCCATCGGCTGATGGACTCCGGCCACCGGACCGGAGCTCACACGGGGAGATCACTGAGCCATGTCCTCCGCTGCTTCGCCCATCGGGGCCCAGCGCACGGATTCATCCGCATACGACGTCGCCGTCATCGGGCTCGGCTACGTCGGGCTGCCCACCGCCCTCGCCTTCCACGCCGCCGGGCTGCGCGTGCTCGGCGTCGACCGGGACCCCGGGCGGCTGGAGGCCATCCGCGCCGGCCGCGTGGACCTGCTGGACAGCGACCACCGCCGGCTGCGGGCGGCGCGCGACGGCCTCGCCGTGACCGCCGACCCGGCGGACGCGGCCCGCGCCGACGCTTTGATCATCTGCGTGCCGACGCCCGTCAACCGGCACCTCGTCCCCGACCTCGGCGCGCTGACGGAGGCGTGCGCCACGGCCGCCGCGCACGCGCGGGCCGGGCAGACCATCGTGCTGACCTCGACCAGCTACGTCGGGTCGACGCGGGAGCTGCTCGTCCGGCCGCTGTCGGCGCGCGGCCTCCGGGTGGGGACGGACGTCTTCGTCGCGTTCAGCCCGGAGCGCATCGACCCGGGCAACGACCGGCACCCGCACGAGGACGTGCCGCGGGTGGTCGGGGGCGTGACGCCGCGCTGCGCGGCGCGGGCCATGGCGCTGCTCGGCCGGTACGCGGGCGACCTGCACGGCGTCTCGTCAGCGGAGGCGGCCGAGATGACCAAGCTGCTGGAGAACACGTTCCGGGCGGTCAACATCGCGCTGGTCAACGAGTTCGCGGACGCGAGCCGGCTGCTGGAGCTGGACGTGATGGAGGTCATCGAGGCGGCGGCGACGAAGCCGTACGGCTTCATGCCGTTCTTCCCCGGGCCGGGGGCGGGCGGGCACTGCATCCCCTGCGATCCGCACTACCTGCTGTGGCAGCTGAAGCGCGACCGGCTGCACACGCCGCTGGTGTCGGCGGCGATGAACGCGATCGCGATGCGGCCCGGGCAGGTGGTGGAGCGGGCCCGGCAGGTCTTATCGGACCAGGGGCGCGGCCTGTCCGGCGCGGACGTGCTGGTCCTCGGCGTCGCGTACAAGCCGGACGTCGAGGACCTGCGCGAGTCGCCCGCACTGGAGATCATCGACGGGCTGCTCGCGGCGGGCGCCGCCGTCCGCTACCACGACCCGCGCGTCCCCGAGCTGGTCACCGAGGGCGGGACGAAGCTGGCGAGCGCCGAGCCCGGCCCCGCCGACCTGGTGATCGCGCACACCCCGCACCAGGGCCTGGACCTGGGCTGGCTGCGCGCCGACCAGCTGCTGCTGGACGCGACGTACCGCTTCTCCGGGCCGGCCCGGCGCGTGGCGCTGTGAGCCGTGACCGCAGGTCGCCGGTCCCCTTCGGCGGCCTGCCCTGGCGGGCCCGCCTGGTCTCGCTCGGGGCGCTGGCGGGCGTCGCCGTGATCTGCGGCGTCATCGTCTGGCACGTCGGGGTGAAGGTCGCGTACATGCGCGGCGACCTGCTGCTCCCCACGTACACCGTGCTGGTCAGCAGCTACGTGATCAGCCGGTTCGTGCTCGCGGCGTTCTACCGGCCGCCGCGGGACGCGGGCATCGCCCCGTCCGTCGCGATCGTGGTGCCCGCCTACAACGAGGGCGAGGCCGTCGCCCGGACGATCCACTCCTGCCTCGGGCTCGACTACCCCGCGGACAAACTGGAGATCGTCGTGGTCAACGACGGCTCCACCGACGACACCTGGGACCACATGCGCGAGGCCGCCGCGCGCTACCCGAAGGGCCGCGTGCGCTGCGTCGATCTGGGCGCCAACAAGGGCAAGCGCGCGGCGATGGCGGCCGGGATCCGGGCGACGTCCGCGGAGATCCTGGTGTTCGTCGACTCCGACTCGATGCCGGCGCCCGGCTCCGTCCGGCTGCTGGTGCAGGGGTTCGCAGACGGGAAGGTCGGCGCGATCTCCGGCCTCACCTACGTCCGCAACGCCGAGAGCAACGTGCTGACGCGGATGCAGGCGGCCCGGTACTACGTGTCGTTCCAGTTGCTCAAGAGCGCCGAGTCGGTGCTGGGCGCGGTCACCTGCTGCTCGGGCTGCTTCGCCGCGTACCGGCGGGCGGCCATCGCGCCGCTGCTGGACGCCTGGGAGCACCAGCGGTTCCTCGGCGTCGAATGCACCTACGGCGACGACCGCGCGCTCACCAACCGGGTCATCAAGTCCGGCTGGACGACCCGCTACGACGCCCGCGCGGAGGCGTGGACGGACGCGCCCGACCGGTACCGCAAGTTCTTCCGGCAGCAGCTCAGGTGGAAGAAGTCGTGGAGCCGGGAGGGGCCGCTGCTGCTGGCGCACGTGTGGCGGAGCCGGACGCGGGCGCTGCCGTCCATCGCCGTCCAGACCATCGCGGGCCTGCTCAGCCCGATCGTGGTGCTGTACAGCCTGGCGGTCCCGCTCGCGGGCGGCCGCTTCCCGATGATCTACTTCCTCGGCCTGTACCTGGTGTCGATGGGGTACGCGCTGACGTACCGGATGCTGCGCGACGACGGCATGTGGATCTACGCGTTCGTCGGGACGTTCTTCTACGTCGCGTTCTCCCCGCAGCTGCTGTGGGCGGTGGCGCGGATCCGGGACGGGAAGTGGGGCACGCGGGACGCGTCGCCGCCCCCGTCGGCGCCGCGCCCGATCCACGTCTACAGCGCGGCGGCGAGCGATGGCTGACCGGGAGGAGCCGGCGCCCTGGGAACGGCCGCCGCCCGGCCGGTCCACCCGGGCCTTCCGGGCGTTCACCGGCCTCGTGTTCCTGTGCGCGCTCGCCCTCGCGCTCACGACATGGGTGACGCTGAGCCGGCCGTTCGACCCGGGGCAGAAGGCGGCGCCCGCCGTCCGGCTGGACCCGGCGGCGGCCCGGACGGCGGCGGGCCTCCCCCGGTACCCGGGGTCGGTGCTCGTCCTGACCTACCACGGGGTGTCCGACACCGACCACTCCGGCAGCACGCTGACGCGCCGGCTGTTCGGCGAGCACATGGCGGCGCTCGCGGCGGCCGGGTTCCGGACCGTCCGGCTGCGGGACGTGGAGGACCTGCTCGCGCACCGGACGGTCCGCCTCCCGCCGCGCGCCGTGCTCATCACCTTCGACGACGGGCAGCTCACCGACTGGACGACCGCCGACCCGGTGCTGAAGGCGCACGGCTTCACCGCGGCCGGGTTCCTCACCACCGGCAAGATCGTCCAGCCGGGGACGCCGTCGTACTACCTGTCCACCCGGCAGGTCCGCGACCTCGCCGCGACCGGGCGGTGGGAGTTCGGCTCGCACAGCGACGACCTGCACGACCTCGCCCGCGTGCCGGGCGACGTCGCGCCGCCGATGCCGAACCTGGTCCAGGTCCGCGGCCGGACGGAGACGCTCGGGCACTGGCGCGCCCGGATCCGCTCCGACCTGGACCGCAGCCAGCGGTTCTTCGCGAAGGCGCTCGGCCGCCGCGCCACCGCGTTCGCCTACCCGTTCGGCGCGCCGGGCGGGACCGGCAACGACCCGCGGATCGCGGCGGAGCTGCCCGTGCTGATCCGGCACGCCGGGTTCAGCGAGGCGTTCACCGGCGAGAACGTCCCGACCGACCACGTGGACGCGCTCACCGCCGGGTCGCCGCGCTGGACGCTCGGCCGGATCGGCGTCCGCTCCACCACGTCGGTGGCGGACCTGCTGGAGATGATCCGCGCCGCCGTCCCCACCGCGCCGCCGCGCGACCTGGCGGCGCTGCCCTGGACGGGCGACCTCGCCACCTGCCGGCGCCGCGCGTCCGAACTCCGCGTCACCAGCGACGTCTACGGGAGCTGCCTGCTCACCGGCGTCAACACGAGCCAGTGGACGGACTACCGGGTCAGCACGTCCGTCACCGGCATCGACCCGCGCACCAGCGCGGTCATCGCGGTCCGGGACGGCGCGGGCGCGGGCCACCGCGGCCGCGTCGAGGTCGTCGTCGGCGCCGCGTCCGTCCTGGTCCGGCAGCAGATCGGGGACGCGGGCCCGGTCGTGCTCGGCCGGACCCGGATCGCGGCCCGGCCGGGCGCCCGGTCCGTCCGGATCGAGGCGCGCGGCCACCGGCTCACCGTCGCCGTGGCGGGCGGCGCGCCGCTGCGCGCCGCCATCGACCCGCGGCTCAACGAAGGAGGCCTCACGTTCGAGATCGCGGCGCGCGACCGGCGCACGCTGGTCTTCCGCGATCCGGCGCTCGCCCCGCTCGCGCGCTGAATCCACCCCCGACTCCAGACGGAGTACAACGATGTCTCCACGAAGACTTCTCGTCCTTCTCACCGCCGCGCTGATCGGCGCGGCGTCCGTCCTCGCCGCCGTGCCGGCGGGCGCCGACACCGGCACGGTCGTGTCGCTGACGTTCGACGACGGGTCGCAGGACCAGTACGACAACGCCCGTCCCGCGCTCGCCGCCCACGGAATGAAAGGGACGTACTACATCAACAGCGCCCGGGTCGGCACGTCCGGGTACATGACGCAGGCGGAGATCGCGTCGCTGGAGTCCGCCGGCAACGAGATCGGCGGCCACACCATCACGCACGCCGACCTGCCCACCCTCTCCACCGCCGAGCAGCAGCGGCAGGTCTGCGACGACCGCGTCGCGCTGCTGAACATGGGCTTCACCGTCAAGAACTTCGCCTACCCGTACGGGAACGCGAGCAGCACGTCCGAGCAGGTCGTGCACGACTGCGGCTACAACAGCGCCCGGACGGTCGGCGGGGTCGTCTCGCCCGGCAGCTGCGGCGGCTGCGGCTACGCCGAGACGATCCCGCCGGCGGACGCCTACTTCACCCAGACCCCCGACTCCGTCAAGACGGGCACGACGCTCGCGCAGCTCCAGGGCTACGTCACGCAGGCCGAGACGCACGGCGGCGGATGGGTGCAGCTCGTCGTCCACCACGTGTGCAACGGCTGCGACGACACCTACGCCGTCAGCCCGGCCACGCTGTCGTCGTTCCTGGACTGGCTCGCGCCGCGGTCGGCGAACGGGACGACGGTGAAGACCGTCGACCAGGTCATCGGCGGGAGCCTGCAGCCGCCCGTCAGCGGGCCGCCGTCGCCCGCGACCGTGCAGAACCCGTCGCTGGAGGCGGCGACCGGCGGCGTCCCCGACTGCTTCCAGCTCGGCGGGTACGGGACGAACACCTTCGCCTGGACGCGGACGAACGACGCGCACACCGGGCAGTACGCCGAACGCGTCGACGTCACCGCCCGCACCGACGGCGACCGGAAGCTCGTCACGAAACAGGACGCCGGGACCTGCGCGCCCGCCGCGGCACCGGGCCATACGTACCGGCTCGGGGTCTGGTACAAGGGCACCTGGGCGGCCGGCGTCACCACCAAGATGAGCATCTACTACCGCAGCGCCACCGGCGCCTGGACGTTCTGGACGAACGGCCCGACGCTCGCGCAGACGAGCACGTGGCAGCAGACGCTCGTCACCACCCCCGCCGTCCCCGCGGGCGCGACCAACATCAGCTTCGGTGTCGCGCTGCCGGGCGTCGGGACCCTCGTCGTCGACGACTTCTCCCTCACGGACCAGGGCACATGACCGATCGAACGAAGGCGGCCGGGCCCGCGGGGCCCGGCCGCCCGGCCCGCCGCAAGCGGCGGTTCCGCCGCCATCTCACCGAGCTCGGCTTCGGCGTCCTCGCGCTCGCCGCGATCGTCCCGCCGGCGCTGGACGCGCTGGTCCCGCAGCGCGGCAACGCCGACACGGGGCGCGCCAGGAAGGTCGTCACCCGCGCGATGCTCGGCCACACCGGCACGGGCAACGCGTGCCTGCGCGGGCGCGTCGCGCTCACCTTCGACGACGGCCCCGACGTCTACACGCCGCAGATCCTGGAGGTCCTGCGCGCCTACGACGTGCGCGCCACCTTCTTCATCATGGGGAAGAAGGCCGCCGCGCATCCCGCGCTCGTCCGGGCGGTCGTCGCGGGCGGCCACCTCGCCGAGAACCACAGCTGGGACCACCCGCACATGGCCGACCTCGACGCCGCCGCCGTCCGCCGCCAGCTCGCCGACACCACCGCCGCGATCATGCGGGCGGGCGCGCCGCGCCCCACGCTGTTCCGGCCGCCGTTCGGCAACACCGACGGCGTCGTGGACGCGCAGGCGCGCGCGCTGGGGCTGCGGGTCGTCCGCTGGTCGGTCGACACCAACGACTGGCGCGGGCGGCGGCCCGCCGACATCGCCGCCACCGTCCTCGCCCAGGCCCGTCCCGGCTCGGTGGTCCTGATGCACGACGGCGTCGCCAACTCCGCCGCCACCATCCAGGCCCTCCCGGCGATCATCACCGGGCTCCGGGCGCGGGGCCTGTGCACGGCGCTCGACGCGGGGTAGCCGATGACCTCACGGCGGACCATCATCGCGGGCGCCGTCGCCGTCGCGGCGCTCCCCCCGGCCGTCTGGTCCCTGGCCGGACGCGGCGGGGCGGGCGACTTCGCGTCCCGCACGTCCGGGCACGACCGCCTGGTCACCAACGAGTACGCGCACTGGAACCCGGGCGCGCCCGACGCGCGCCGGTCCCCCGACTGGGACGTGACCAGCGGGTCCCTGTTCGTCCGGGACGGCGCCGGCTGGTCCGGGCCGCCCGACCGGGCGGTGCCGGACGCCCGCTCGTCCACCGGCACCGGGTCGAGCGTGTTCCGGATGAACACCCGGCGCGCCGACTTCGGGGACGTCCGGGTGACGCTGCGGGTCCGCGTCCTGCGGCTCGTGCCGGGCGGCGGGCGGGCGCCGACCGAGCCGACCGACGGCGTCCACCTGATGCTGCGCCGCCAAGACCAGACCGAGCTGTACGTCGCGTCGCTGGCCCGGCGGGACGGGCTGCTCGTGGTGAAGAAGAAGCTGGCCGGCGGCACCGAGAACGGCGGCACCTACACGACGCTCGGCCAGGTCCGGCACCCGTTCCGGCCCGGCGCGTGGCAGTCCTTCGACGTCCGGATCACCTCCAACGGGCGGTCGCTGGTGACCATCGCCGTCCGCCAGGACGGCCGCGAGCTGCTGGAGGCCGTGGACGACGGCCGGCACGGCCCGCCGATCGTCCGCCCCGGCTCGATCGGCCTGCGCGCCGACAACTGCGAGTTCGCGTTCACCGACCTGCACGCCCGTCCCCTGCGTTGAGCCGCGGCGAGTCGTTGTTATGGCGGCGTCCATGACCGCGACTCGCCGCAAGTCAACGAGCCGGTAGGCGGACGTGCCCGGCCTGGCGGTGCGGACGGCCCCGTCCGACTCGGCCTGCGGAGGAGAAGGACGCGTGGCGGGACGGTCAGCGGGTCGCGCGGGCGGAGTTCACGGCGCTGCGCAGGGCCACGCGGGTGACCAGCAGGACGGGGCCGCCCGGGTCCTTGCTGTCGCGCACCGCCACCGCCCCGGCCGCATCCGCCAACTCGACGCAGTTGCCGCCGTTCTCGCCACTGCGACTGGATTTGCGCCAGGTGAGGTTCGTCAGGTCCATTTCTCCAGCGCCTCTTTCAATCTGTCCCGGGACATGTCTTCGGGGAGCGCCCTCGCTCTCAACTCTCTGAGCGATTCGGAGAGTTTGGCCAGGTCGGAGGGATTGTCGGTCGTGATGCCCCGCACCGTCGTCTCCATATAGGCGACTTCGCTCCGGTCCTCCATCGTAGCCACGACGAAAGCGCCTCCCGTGCCCGCTGGACGCCCGTTGTTCCGGACGATCTGGATGGTGATGTTCGGCCGCTCGCTGAGGGCGATCAGGTGCTCTATCTGCTCACGCATCACCTCAGGCGAGGTCACCAGATAGTCGAGGACGTACTCGCTCAGGAGCGCTATCAGCACCGTGGGGGGAGCGTCCTCGCGGGTGAGAATGGACTGGCGCGCCATGCGCGCCTCGACGGCCTCGTCTGAGGTGAGGAAACCGCGGGCGTAGGCCGGGGTCTGGAGAAGCCCGGGAACGATCGTGTGTTCCCAGGTGACGAGTGCTGCGGCGTCCGACTCGGTCTGCGGCCAGTCGAACCAGATCGGCACCGGGTGGCCGTCCCGGTTCAGGTCCTCCCACAAGCTCAGGAGCGATCCGCCTGCGTCCAGGTAGTCGTCCACGGCCTTCACGAATGATCGGGTGGCGCGCTTCTTCCCGTTCTCGATGCGGCTCACCTGGGCGGGACTGACCTTCGTCAGGTTGGCGATCGTCTCTTGCAGGACGTCCTTGGCTTCCCGCAGCCGGCGCATCTGCCGACCGAAGGCCACGAGCGCTGGCGACTCGTTGGGACGCTGACGCCGTGCGGGCATGATCATTTACCTCTCTCGGCAACTTGCACCCACGTCTCGACGCTTGCCACCGCCCTCCGCTTTCGGGCGGCATGCCAAATCTAACCTCACGAGTGGCTGAATGTGTGGTGTTCATTACACACAGTAAGGAGTTCGATCATGGGCGAGGCGGCGGGGCGGGAGAACGAGATGGCGGTGAAGCAGGATCTCGCGGTCGTGGCGGAGGTGCGGCGGTTCGTGCGGCTGGTCACCGGTCAGTGGGGCATGGACGACTTCGTGCCGTGCCTGGTGGCCAGCGAGCTCGTCACCAACGCGCTGCGGTACGCCTCCGCGTCCGACGACGATGTGACGTTCCGGATCGGGCGGGCCGAGGACGGCGCGCTGTGGATGGAGGTGCAGGACGCCTCGTGCGACCTGCCGTGCGTCCAGCGGGCCGACACGATCAGCGAGGCGGGGCGGGGCCTGTTCATCGTCGATCAGTTCTGCCGCTGCTGGGGAGTCCGGCCGGTCGCCGGCAAGGCAGGCAAGATCGTCTTCGCCGTCCTCAGCCCCTGAACAGGCGCCCGGCGCGGGAGGAGTGCGGGGTCAGCGGGGGGCGGCGGTGCTGTCGCGCAGGATGACGTGGCCGGCGACGCGCTCGATGCGGCTGCGGCGGGCGGCCGGTTCGCGCAGCGCGAGGCCCATGACGTGCTCGCCCATCGCCTCCAGCGGCAGCGCGACCGTGGTGAGCGGCGGCGTCAGGTCCCGCACGATCGGGATGTCGTCGAAGCCGGCGAGGGACATCTCGCCCGGCACCGCGACGCCGTGGTCGCGCAGCGCGGCGAGCGCGCCGATCGCCATCACGTCGGTCACCGCGAACACGCAGGTCGGACGGGGGTCGCGGCGCAGCAGCTCGGTCGCCGCGCGGTACCCGCCGTCCCGCGTGAAGGACTCCTCGACGATGCGCTCCTCCGGCACCCGCACGCCCGCCTCGGCGAGCGCCTCGGTGAACCCGCCGAGCCGGTCGGAGACGGTGGTGAGCGCGCGCGGCCCGCTGAGCACGGCGAAGTCGCGGTGGCCGAGGTCGAGCAGCGCGCGGGCGAGCGCCCCGGCGCCCTCCCGGTTCTGCGGCAGGACGGCGTCGACCTTGAGGCTGCGGTGCCGGCTGAGCACCGCGACGCGCCCGCCGGTGCGCTGGTAGGGGTCCAGCTCGCCGGCCATCGAGCGCTCCCAGTCGCGGTCCTCGAAGCCGGAGCCGATCAGCAGGATCGCGCGGGCCCGCTGCGCGCGCAGCATCGCCACGTACTCGATCTCGCGGGACGGGTCGCGGAACGTGCTGGCGAGCATGACGAGCATCCCGTGCTCGGCGGCGGTGCGCATCACGCCGCGGGCGACGGCGGCGAAGTAGGGGTCGCTGACGTCGTGGCAGATCACCCCGACGGACTTGCTGGAGGAGCTGGCGAGCGCCTGCGCGTGCGCGTTCGGGGTGTAGCTGAGCTCGGCGGCGGCGGCCAGCACCCGCTCCCGCAGATCGGCCCTGACCTGCGACGTCCCGTTGAGCACGCGGGAGGCCGTGGCCAGCGACACCTCGGCCTGCCGGGCGACGTCCTGCAGCGTCACGTACGCCCGCTCGCCGGTGCGCGGCTCCTCCGCCGCCTCGGTCATGCGTCCTCCTCGTGGGGGCCGTCCCCCGCGCCGCCCAGGCGGGAACCGCGGCGGTCCCGCGCCCCCTCGCCGGCCGCCGCGCGGCGGGCCCGTTCGGAAAGACCCTCTTGACCGCGCCCGGCGCAGGTTCTTACGGTACCTCAGAAAGCGCTTTCTGAACGCGCTTTCTCGGCACGGTCCCGGAGGAACCATGGTGAGTCAGCACCTCTCGCGGGGGGACGACCCCCCGCGCCCGGCGAACCGCCCCCCGCGCGGGCGGGGCACGGCGGGCGCCAAGCCGCCGGCGGACGCCCCGGGGGTCGTGGAGCGCGCCCGGCCCG
>NZ_WBMR01000176.1:12766-19712 GCF_008923365.1 Actinomadura montaniterrae | reverse complement strand
GCCGTGCTCACGTTCGCGGTGCTGGCCCTGCTCGCCGCGCCGCTGGTGGAGTTCGCGCGCGCACGGGCCGCGTCGGCCGCCCGGACGCACGGCAGCGACGCCGGCGCCGCCGACCAGCGCGAAAGCTTCTGGCACGCCCTCGCCCCCGACGACCGGCGCGCCGTCCGCGCCGCCGCGCGCCCCCGCGTCTACGGTCCGGGCACGCCGATCCTGCGGCAGGGCCACACGGCGGACTACGTCGTCGTCATCCGGTCGGGCTGGACGAAGATCCGCGTCGACCGGGCCGGCGAGGAGCGGATCGTCGCGGTCCGCGGGCCCGGCGACCTCGTCGGCGAGCGGGCGCTGTTCGCGGACGACACCTGGTCCGCCACGGTCATCGCGCTGGACACGGTGCGGGCCCTCGTCGTCGCGGCGGAGGACTTCCGGCCGCTGGTGGAGAGCCGTCCCGGCGTCCAGTCGGTCCTGGAGAAGCAGGCGCACGACCGCGCCGTCGAGGAGGCGGGCCGCACGACGAGCACGGAGCTGGCCGACACCCAGCGGCGGCTGGCCGCGCTGTTCACCACGCTGTCGCGGGCGCGGGGCCGCACGCTCCCCGTGACGGGCGGGGAGCTGGCCGGCTGGACGTCGTCGTCGCCGGCGGCCGTCGACAGCGTGCTCGCCCGGTGGGACGGCGAGGGCCTGGTCCGGGCCGGGACCGCGACGATCGACGTCCTCGCCCCGGACCGGCTGGAACGCCTCACCGCCGCCGCCGCGCCCCCGGGCCCGGCCTCCGGCGCCCCCTTCCTGACCGGCCAGGACTGCACGGTGATGTTCGCCGACGTGGTCGGGTTCGGCTCGCCGGAGCGGACGGAGTCCGACCGCGCGGCCATCCGCAGGGTGCTGTTCCGGTCGCTGGAGGACGCGTTCGACGCGGCCGGGATCCCGTGGGCGGCGTGCCACCACGAGGACCGCGGGGACGGCGCGCTGCTCGTCATCCCGCCGGGCGTCCCCGCCGCCGCGCCCGCGGGGCCGCTGGCCAGGGCGCTCGCCGACCGCATCGCCCGGCACGACGGCGGGGCCGGCGCGCCCCTGCGGTTCCAGGTGCGCGTCGCGGTGGACACCGGCCCGGTGCACGCGGGCCCGGGCGGGATCACCGGGGCGGTGCTGGGCCGCGCCGCCCGGCTGCTGGACGCGGACGTGCTGCGGCGGCGGCTGGCGCCCGGCGCGGCGGTGCTCGGGCTGATCGTCTCGCCGCTCGTGCACCGCGCGGCGGGCGGCACCGCGCCGGACTTCGAGCCCGTCGAGGTGCGCGGCCCGAAGGACGCCGGCGCCGGCACCGCCTGGCTGCGCCTCTTCCCGCCCCCCACGACAGCGACCTGACGCGCGGGCGCCGCTCGTCGCGGCCTCGGAGAATTGGGGTGCGGGGCCGGAAATCGCCCTGGGAGCATGGCGGGGTGAACGGCATCCTCGAACGGCTCGTCATCGCGCGCACGCTCCGCGTCCCCGTCCCGGAGGGCGGGCCGGGCGCGGGCGCGGCCGCCGCGCGGCAGTTCGACGCCGCGCTGATGTCGGCCGGGTTCAAGCTGTCGCGGGACCTCATGGAGCGGCTGTCCGGGATGGACGAGGGCGCGGTCCTCGACACCGCCGTCCGCGTCCTCGCCACCGTGCGGACCATGGCCGGCGACCACGTCCGGCACAACGTGTACTTCCGCCGCTTCCCGCGCAAGGTTCCCGGCACCGTCGAGTTCTGGGCCCGGTGCATGCAGAAGTGGCTGCTCGACCCGGTGTCGGGCGACGACGTCCGGCGCGCCGCGGCGCAAGGCGCCCTCAACCTGCTCGACTTCCCGGACTACGGGCGCTACCTGCACACCTACGAGGAGATGCTCGCCGCGCACGACGACCTGATCGCGAGCGCGAAGGACCGCGTCACCGTCCTGCACCTGGGCGGGTCCCTCGACCGCGAGATCGAGGACCTGTACGTGGCGCTCGCCGGGAGCGTCACCCCGCTCGACGCCGCCGACCTGGAGGCGCTGCGTCTCCTCGCCGAGCACTGCGCGGGCGGCCGGCAGCCGGACGCGATCCCGGTCCGCGAGAACCGGGCCGTCGTCAACCTGGCCCGCCTGAACGCCGGGCTTCCCCTGCTGCTCGACACCGTCACCGACGTGCTGCGGCTGGCGTGCGCGCTGTCGGACGGCGACGTCACGCTCGCCGAGCCGACCCGGTTCCGGTCGCCGCGCCGGCCGCTGCGGCGCGCTCTGCTCGCCGGCCTGGACGAGGTCGTCCGCGACTCCCCCGCCAAGCTCGGCGACGTCGGCCCGTACCGCGAGGAGTGGAAGCGGCTCGGCGAGCGGCTCCACCCGCACGAGCACCCGGCGTACCCGTACGCGGCGGACGTGTTCGCGGTCGCGCGCGGCGAGAAGGCGGCGCGGTCGTTCGCGGGCCGCGTCGAAGTGCTGGTCGGCGCGGGCGACGTCGCCGGGGCGGCGCGGCTGCTGTCGAGCGCGCCCGGGATGCTGTTCCGGTCGGCGGACCGGCTGCTCCGCACCGCCGAGTCAGACCGAGACCGGGACGCCGTGTTCGAGGCGCTCGAGGCGGCGGCGGGCGGCGCGTCCGGACGCGTCGTGCTGTCGCTGCGCGAGCACCTGCTGAACCGGCTCGGCAAGCCCGGTCGCGCGCGGGTGTTCGCCAACCGGCTCGGGCGCGGCGCCGTCGTCCCGGACGCGCGGCCACCGCTGGGCGGCGACGTGCGGAAGCGCCTGGCGGCGCTGCTGGACGGGGAGATCGCGCGGCGCCTGCCCGAGGCCGGGCACCTGCTCGTCGATCCGGATGTGCTGGACGTCGCCCTGCCGATGAGCGGGAAGGCCGCGGCCTCCGGGCTGGGCGTACTGCCGCGCGGCTCGATGTCGCCGGTCGAGGGCGAACTCCTGCGGTTCTTCGTCTACTGGAAGCAGGCCCGCCACACCACCGACTTCGATCTGTCGGCGCTGATGCTGGACGGCGACTTCCTGAACCCGGCGTGGCTGTCGTACACGTCGCTGACGCAGGTCGGCGGCGCGCACTCCGGCGACATCACCGCGGCGCCGGACGGGGCGTCGGAGTTCATCGACCTGCGGCTCGGCGAGGTCCGCGCGCGGGTGATCATCCCGCAGGTCAACGTGTACTCCGGGGAGGGATTCGAGCAGGTCGCCGAGTCGTTCTTCGGGTTCATGCTGCGCGGCGCCGAGCAGGAGGGGCGGCCGTTCGAGCCGCGCACGGTCCGGATGAAGTCCGACCTGCGCGGGGCGGGCCGGGTCGCGCTGCCGCTGGCGTTCCTGCGCGGCGACGACGGCCGGTGGCGCGCGAAGTGGCTGCACCTGTTCCTCAGGGGCCGGCCCGCGTTCAACCAGGTCGAGGGGAACCGCGTCACGACGGCCGCACTGGTCCGCGCGGTGGCGGAGCGCCGGTACCTGACGGTCCGGTACCTGACCGGCCTGTGGGCGTCCAAGGGCGGGACGATCGAGCCGTGGGACGGCGGCCGGGTGCCCGACGGGCCGGTGACGTTCGTGGGCTTCGAGCGTCCCGAGGGCCTGCACGAGGAGTCGCGGGTGTTCACTCCGGAAAACCTGCGCGACATCGTCCCGGCTTGATTGCTAGCGTGAGAGCGGCGAGGCCATGAGGGGGCTTCCTTCTCACACTTCACATGTATCCAGCCCTCTCGCTCTCCTCGCCCACAGCGTTCGAGGGACGGGCGCCGCCGGCCGGGCGGCGCCCGTCCCTCGCGTCCGGGGCAGAATGGCGGGGTGGCACGTGATTCCGTCCTGACCAGGGCGGTTCGGATCTTCGACGCGTTCGATCCCGACCATCCGTCGCTGTCGGTGTCGGAGATCGCGCGGCGCACCGGCCTGCACGTCGCGACGGCGTCGCGGCTGGTCGAGGAGCTGGTGCGGCACGGGCTGCTGGCGCGCGACGAGCGGCGCCGCGTCCGGGTCGGGCTGCGGATGTGGGAGCTGGCGTCGCGGGCCGCGCCGACGCTCGGGCTGCGCGAGGCCGCGATGCCGTTCATGGAGGACCTGCACGCGGTGACCGGCCACCACACCCAGCTCGGCGTCCTCGACGGCCGCGAGGTGCTGTTCGTGGAGCGGCTGTCGATGCCGAACGCGGTGATCAACCTGACCCGGATCGCGGGACGGCTGCCGCTGCACGCCTCGTCCAGCGGCCTGGTGCTGCTCGCGCACGCGCCCGCCGGCCTCCAGGAGGACGTGCTGGCCGGGGAGCTCGCCGCCTTCACGCCGAGCACCGTGGTGGATCCGCGCAGGCTGCGCGCGCTGCTCGCCGACGTGCGCCGCGGCGGCGTCGCGCTGTGCCCCGGCTACATCGACGAGCGCGCGACCGGCATCGCGGTGCCGATCCGGGGACCCGGCGGCAAGGTGATCGCGGCCCTGTCGGTCGTCGTCCCCAACGACGCCGGGGCGCGGGCGCAGGTCCCCGCGCTGAAGGCGGCGGCGCGGGGCATCTCGCGGGCCGTGGGCGCCGACGTGCTGTGAGCGGACGCACATTCGCCTCTCATCAGATGAGAAAGCCGTGGCCGGGGCGCCGCGCCGGAGGCGATTCTCGAGGCCGTATCCCGACCTCGAGGAGGAGGCCCCATGGCGGAGACGGCCATCGAACTCCGCGTCGCGGCCAAGGACCGGGCGGCCGACGGCGTCGTGACGCTGACGCTCGCCCGCCCGGGCGGCGGCCGGCTGCCGGACTGGGCGCCCGGCGCGCACGTCGACCTCGTCCTCCCGAACGGCCTGACCCGGCAGTACTCGCTGTGCGGCGACCGCTGGGACGCGCGGACGTACCGGGTCGGCGTCCTGCGGGAGCCGGACGGGCGCGGCGGGTCGGCGTTCGTCCATGACGAGCTCCGCGTGGGCGACCCGGTGGGGATCGGCGGGCCTCGCAACAACTTCCGGCTCGTCCCGTCCGAGAAGTACCTGTTCATCGCGGGCGGGATCGGGATCACGCCGCTGCTGCCGATGGTGCGGCAGGCGGAGCTGCTTGGCGCGGACTGGCGGCTCCTCTACGGCGGCCGGTCGCGGACGTCGATGGCGTTCCTGGACGAGCTGGAACCGTACGGCGCGAAGGTCATCGTCGTCCCGCAGGACGAGCGGGGCCTTCTCGATCTGCGCGCCTGGCTGCCTGGTGAGGACCCGGCCACCAAGGTCTACTGCTGCGGGCCGGCGCCGCTCTTGGAAGCCGTCGAGGACCGCTGCGCGGGATGGCGGCCCGGGCTGCTGCGCACCGAGCGGTTCGTGGCCCGGGAGAGCGGCGCCGTCCGCGACGAGCCGTTCGAGCTGGAACTGCGGCGCACGGGCGTGACGGTCCCGGTCCCGCCGGGCCGGTCGGTGCTCGACGCCGCCGGCGCCGCCGGGGCGAGCGTGCTGTCGTCCTGCCGTCAGGGGCTGTGCGGGACGTGCGAGACCGCCGTGCTCGGCGGCGTCCCCGACCATCGCGACTCGATCCTCGACGACGACGAGCGGGAGGCCGGCGACTGCATGTTCGTGTGCGTGTCCCGGTCCCGCAGCGAGCGGCTCGTCCTGGACCTGTGAAAGGAAACGCCATGACCACCGTGCAGGCCCTGCCCGCGATCGACGCCGACCCGTTCGGGCACGAGCACCTCGAAGACCCGCTCCCGCTGCACGAGCGGCTGCGGGAGGCCGGGCCCGTCACCTACCTGACCAGGTACGACGTGTTCGCGCTGGCCCGCTACGAGCACGTGCACGCCGCGCTGGCCGACTGGCAGGGCTTCCAGTCCGCCGCGGGCGTGGGGCTCAGCAACTTCCGGCACGAGAAGCCGTGGCGGCCGCCGAGCCTGCTGCTGGAGGCGGACCCGCCCCGGCACGACGCGCCGCGCGCCGTCCTCGCCAAGGTCCTCGGCCCGCGCGCGCTCCGGCGGCTGCGCGACGGCTGGCTCGCGGACGCCGAACGGCTCGTCGACGAAGTGCTCTCCGAGAACGAGTTCGACGCCGTGCCGCGCCTGGCCGAGGCGTTCCCGCTCCGCGTCTTCCCCGACGCCGTCGGACTCGGCCGCGACGGGCGCGAGAACCTCCTCCCCTACGGCGACCACCTGTTCAACACGTTCGGCCCGGAGAACGACCTCGTCCGCAAGGGTCAGCCGCGCATGCCCGACGTGTCCGGCTGGGTGAACGCCCAGTGCGCGCGCGAGCGCCTGTCCCCCGGCGGGTTCGGCGCGCAGATCTGGGCGGCCGCCGACCGGGGCGACATCACCCCCGAGCAGGCACCGCTGGTCGTCCGGTCACTGCTGTCGGCGGGCGTCGACACGACCGTCCACGGCCTCGCCGCCGTCCTCTACGCCTTCGCCGCGAACCCCGGCCAGTGGCGGCGCCTCCGCGACGAGCCGCACCTCGCCCGCACCGCGTTCGACGAGGCCGTCCGCTGGCAGTCGCCCGTCCAGACCTTCTTCCGGACGGCCGTGGGCGACCAGGAGATCGGCGGCACCGTCGTCCCGGACGGCCGCAAGATCCTCATGTTCCTCGGTGCCGCCAACCGCGACCCGCGCCGCTGGGACGCCCCGGACGCGTTCGACCTGGCGCGCGACCCGTCCGGCCACGTCGGCTTCGGCATGGGCCTCCACCAGTGCGTCGGCCAGCACGTGGCCCGCCTCGAATCCGAAGCACTCCTCACCGCCCTGGCCCGCCGCATAGACCACATCGAACTGGCGGCGACACCCGTCCGCCACCACAACAACACCCTCCGCGCCTGGAAGTCCCTCCCGATCCGCGTCCACCGAGCCTGACCGCGATCCCGGTTGAACACGCGAACGGAAGGCCAGACCCCAGCCACCGCCACGGGCAGGCACGCGGAGCGAGTGCAGCGAGCGCAGCGGGCCTGCCCGCCGACGGACGACGCGTTTCCCGCGGAGCGCCCGCGGAGCGGGAAACGCCTCGTCCGGAGCAACGGGGGTTACAGGGGGGCGCCCCCCCCG